>MGOE01000090.1:54558-55263 GCA_001797035.1 Chloroflexi bacterium RBG_16_72_14 | reverse complement strand
GCCACTGACGAGCCCTCCGTGGTGGCGCGGGTCCGCGCGGCGGCCGCGGCGTCCGGCTCGCCGGTGCGGGTGCTGCTCCACGGCGCGGTGACGCAGGGCCGCAAGGGCGAGACGCTGGCGGCCCTGGGCGAGCTCGCCGACGCGGGCGTGGTCGGGTTCTCGGACGACGGATCGCCCGTGCGCGTGGCCGGGATCCTGCGCAACGCGCTCGCCTACGCGGGGGCGCTGGGGCTGCCGATCGTCGACCACCCCGAGGACCCGTCGCTCACCGAGGGCGCCGAGGCGTCCGAGGGCTACGTGGCGACCGTCCTCGGCCTCAAGGGCTGGCCGGTGGCCGCCGAGGCCGGCGCGGTGGCGCGCGCGATCGCGATCCTCGCCGACGTCGTGCGCGACGAGCCCGGCGCGCGGCTCCACCTCACGCACGTGTCCACGGCGGCCGCGCTCGCGCACGTGCGGGCGGCGAAGGCGGCGGGGCTGCCGGTGACCTGCGACGTGACCCCGCATCACCTGGGGCTGACCGACGAGTGGATCGCGGGCTCACGGCGATGGGCCTGGGAGGCGCTGGACGACACCGGCATGGCGCGCGACCCGTGGACGGACGGCGCGCTCGCCGCCGCCCCGTTCGACACCGCGCTCCGCGTCAACCCGCCGCTCCGCTCGCCGGTGGACGCCGCGGCGTGCCTCGCGGCCCTCGTGGACGGGACG
>MGOE01000090.1:45455-54493 GCA_001797035.1 Chloroflexi bacterium RBG_16_72_14 | reverse complement strand
GGCGGCCAACGGGATCAGCGGGATCGAGACGGCGGCCGGAGTCGTCCTGGCGGCGGTCGAGGCGGGCCGGCTGCCGCTGGCGCGTGCGATCGAGGCGCTCACGACCGGCCCGGCGCGGGTGCTGGGCAAGCCGGGCGAGCGGGCCGGCGTGACACCCGGGCTGCGCGAGGGGGAGCCCGCGGACATCACCGTCATCGACCTCGGCGGCTCGTGGGTCGTGGGGCCCGACACCCTGCGCTCCAAGGGGCGGAACACGCCGCTCGCCGGGCGGGCGCTGCGCGGCGTGGTGACGCTCGTGATCGCGGGCGGCCGGGTGGCCCACGCGGACCAAGCCACGGTCGCGCACGCCGGCTAGGGACGGAGCGGGGCTTCCATGGATTCCGCGCCCCGCGCGATGACCGTCCCGCTCGCGTCGTCGAACACGGCCCAGACGACGCGCGGCGCCGCCCCGCCCGCCGGGTAGCGCGCCCAGTGCGGGTCGTGCTGGAGGGCGCGGATGTACCACACCGCGAGCGGCGCGTCACCGGCCGCCGCGTGCACCGCGCCCGCCGCCGCCGGGTCGATCCGCTCCAGCGTCGCCGGCCGCAGGTAGGCGGTCATCAGCAGGGTGCGGTCGAAGCCCAGCGCCGCCCGGGCCGCCGCGCGCCGCTCGCGCCACGACGGGTCCGTCACGTCCACCTCGAGGGCGGGGTCGATGATCGTGGTGCGATAGCGGTGCTCGCCGTCGACCCAGGACACGCGCTCGATGACGAACGCCTCGCCGCAGTGCCGACCGCCGGTCGCGCACGGGGGGTCGTCGGCCACGAACCGGCCGAGCACCGCGACCGGGACCGGTGCGGCCGAATCGCCCGTCGACGCGTCCACCACCTCGTGCGGCAGCCGGACGCCGAGCGGGACCGTCGGGTGCAGGTGCGCGCCGAGCCCGCCGAACCCCGAGCCCGACCCGTACGACGACGAGAACGGCCGGTTGGGAACGTCCGCCAGGACCACGCGCCGCTCGCAGAACGCCCCGTACGGGCCCAGGTAGCGGTCCACGCATTCGGCCGGCAGGTCCTGGATCGTGAGGTACCCGGCGACGGCGACGAAGCCGCTCAGGCCGCCCGACCGGCGCGCCTCGATGGCCGCGGCGACGCCCAGGACCTCGAGGCCGCCGAGCTGGTCGGGGAACTCCGTCGCGAGCGCCGCGGCCGAGGCCGCCGGGGCCTCCCCGGGGGCGACGGACGTGCCGGGCGCCGCGGGATCGGGGGTGACCGCCCCCGCGGTGCGCGGCGGCGAGGCCTTCGGCCCCAGCGAGCCGACGGCGACCACGCCCACGAGCAGCACCAGGGGCAGCGTCACACCCGCGAGCCGGACGCCTCGGCGGACCGGTGACCGGGGATTGGTGGGGACGGGCTCGACGATCATCGGGGTCGGCTAACGATACGCGTGTGCTGGGAATGCGGATGCCGGCCGCCCTGGGGCGCCTGTCCGGCGCCGCCTGTCCGGCGCCGCCTACCCCGTCCGCTCGACCGCGCCGCCGCGCGCGATGACCTCGCCCGTGGTGTCGTCGAGCACGATCCAGCGCAGCCGGGGCGGCGACTGGCCGAGCGGGTAGCGCGTCGGGTCGTAGCCGGTCTCGAGGCCGCGGACATACCACACGAGACCGGCCGGGGCCCGCCGCGTCGCGAGGGCGCGGGCGGCGGCCGGGTCCACCTGCTCGAGGGTCTCGGCGCGCAGGAGCGCCGACACCAGCACGGTGCCGGACCAGCCGATCGCCGCGACCTCGGCATCGAGCTGGTGGAACGTCATCCACTCGGTGGGGCTGCCGTCCACCCCCTGATCGAACACGGGCCGCGACGGGAACGCCGCCCCCTCGACCCAGGCGACCTGGTCCACGAGGAACCGGGCCTCGCAGCTTGGTCCGAGCCGCGTGCAGAACGCGCTGTCGGGCTCGAAGCGGCCCACCAGCACGACCGGCACCGGGCCGCCGCCCGCCTCGCGCGTGGTGCCGGCGATCGCGTCCGGGACCCGCACCCCGACCGGGAACCGAGGGTGGAAATGCACGCCGATCGGGGCGAACACGCCGCCGCCGCTGGTGACCCACGGCTGCTCGACGAGCATCCCGCGCCGCTCGCACCACGGCCCGAGGCCGTCGGCGGTCTCGGCGGGACAGCCCTCCGGGGGCGTCAGCACGCCGAGATACCCGGCCACGGCCAGCTCCCGATCCGGTGCGGCTCGGCTCCGGATCACCAGCGCGTCGGTCACGGAGCGCACGGCGAGGTCGGCGGCGACGGTGGGCCAGGCGGGACCGCCGTCGGCCGCCGCCGGCCCCGCCTCGGTGGTCGCGATTGGCTCCGTCGACGCGCCCGGCGCGGGCAGCGAGGCCGCGGCGCCCGGCGTGGCGGCCCCGGCGGCGGGCTTGTCCTCGGCCGGCCGGCCCAGGATGCCGGCCGCCACCACGCCGACCAGCAGCACCGGCGGCAGGGCCATGCCCAGCCAGCCGGCGGCGCGGCGGAGCGGGGAGCGGGGCCTGGTCGGGACGGGCTCGACGATCATCGGCTGCCTTCGGGTACGCCGCAGCGGGTCCACCGGATGCATCGACCCACCCCGCGCCCGGCGGCTCCGCTACGCTGCGAACCATGGCACAGGCGGCGGAACCCGGCAGGATCGAGGAGCGGTCGTTCTGGCAGGCGACGATGCCGCCGATGCCGGACCGGAGCGGTCGCCCATTGCCGGACGCGGCGGACGTGGTGGTCGTCGGGGGCGGCCTGACCGGGCTGTCGGCGGCGCGCCGGGCCGCGGAGCTGGGCGCGAGCGTGGCGCTGCTCGAGGGCGAACAGATCGGCTGGGGCGCGTCCACGCGCAACGGCGGGATGTGCCACCCGGGCTACAAGCAGGCGCTGTCGGTCCTGGTCCGCGAGCACGGCGAGGCGAAGGCACATCGCCTGTACCGCGAGACCATCGACGCCTTCGAGCACGTCGCCGAGCTGTGCGCCACCCGGATCGACGCCGACTTCGTCCGTTCCGGCCACGTGGCCCTCGCGTACGCGCCCTCGCACGCCGCCGGGTACGCCGCGGCCGTCGACGCGCTGCAAGCGCTGGACATGCCCGCGCACGTGGTCGAGCGCGAGGACCTGCGCGAGGAGATCGGCACCGACGCGTACTTCGGCGGGATCGTCGTGGAGCGGAGCGCAGGGCTGCACCCGGGCAAGCTCATCGCCGGGCTGGCGGCGCTGGCGGAAGGGGCGGGCGCCGTGCTCCACGAGGAGACGCCCGCGCTGCGGGTGCGGCCGCAGGCGGACGGGCGGAGCGTCGTCGAGACGTCGCGGGGCGCGATCCAGGCCCGCGACGTGATCGTCGGCACGAACGGGTACACGGGCGGGCTCACGCCGTCCCTGCGACGCCGGATCCTGGCGATCAACAGCTACATCGTGGTTACGGAGCCGCTCCCGCCGTCGGTCGCCGCCGAGGTCAGCCCGCGCGGCCGGATGTTCTTCGACTCCAAGAACTTCCTCTACTACTGGCGACTGACCCCCGACGGCCGGATGCTGTTCGGCGGGCGGGCGAGCATGTGGCCGACGTCCGTGGCGCGGGCGGCCTCGATCCTGCGGCGGGCGATCATCGCCGTGCACCCGCAGCTGGCGGCGACGCGGGTCGAGTACGCGTGGGGCGGCCGGGTGGCGTTCACGTTCGACCGAATGCCGCACGTGGGCCGGGCGGACGGCGTGACCTACGCGACGGGCTGCTGTGGCTCCGGGGTGGCGGTCATGCCCTGGCTGGGGATGCGACTGGCCGAGTGGGTGGGTGGTGCGGCGCCGCCGGCGCTGGCGTCCCTGCGCTTTCCCCTGGTCCCGGCACCGTACGAGGGGCGCGCCTGGTTCCTGCCGCTGGCCGGCGAGTACTGGAAGGCGAAGGACCGGCTTGCGGCGCGCGAGGCATCGCGGGCCGGCTGAAGGGCGGGCCGAGGGCGGGCCGAGGGGGCCGAGGGCTGGCGGAGCCCAGACGCGGAGCCCCGACTGCTCGAGCCCCAGGTGACACTGGGCCGAGTCGACTTGGCGGTCTCCAGCCCCCGTGACTCGAACATGTGTCAGCCGGGCGATTCCCACGCGGCACTGGGTCGCCGAACCCGTGGCTTCGCGCTCGGGCCACGCTCGTCAACTCGCCGGTTGACACACTCCTGGGTCGGACGCCGCCGGGGCCGCCGCGTTCAATCGGCGCGGTGCATCACCAGGGGCTCCGGGGACCCGGTCGTCGAGGCCGCTCGCGACGCGTGGCAGGCGTAGCACGTCGGGCGGCCCTCGGCGTTGATCGACTGGCAGGCGGGGCAGACCCACCAGGCGTCCGGTCGTTCGGGCTCCAGCCGCTTGCCGGCCTGGCGGCCGAGGACCTTCATCGCGACCACGCCGACCACCGCCAGCGCGATCCCGGTGACGAGGGCGCCGACCGCATACGGCATCAGCGGGTCCGTGTTGATGTCCGCCTCCGACTGCCCGGTGTATGCGCCGATGACCTCGTTGGCGGTGCACACGAGCCGCATGTCGATCCCCGCCGGCGCGCCGTGCTGCTCCCAGTCGGCGCAGCGCGGGTCGCGGGCGGGGTCCTCGGCGAGGACCGCAGGCGCCAGGGGGAGGACGAGCCACGCGACGGCGGCGAACGCAAGGAGGCGGCGCATGGCCTCGTTGTACTCGCGGCCGGTGCGCGGTGTCACCCCCCGAAGGTCACGGACCGCCCCCCTCAGTCGATGATCCAGGCGATGACCTCGAGCCGGCCATCCACGACCTCGTAGGCGCGTTGCTCGCCCTGTGCGATCCACGGATCCGGGACGACGTAGGTCCGGATCGTCCATGGCCCCACGAGGACGCCGCCCTCGGTCGCCGGCAGGGCCCTCACGATCCACACGTCCACGTCGCCGACATCGGCCTCGATGGCGGCGGCCGCCGGCTCGACGGCGGCCAGCGATGACGCCGGGACCCGGCCGACCGAGAGCGGCATGAGGTTCGGGACGTACCTGAGGTGCTCGATCGGGCTCGTTGCAGACGGAGCCGCGGATCCGTCGCGCGTCCACGGGCGGGGGAGGGTGAGGGCGTCTTCGGCGGCCGTGTCGGCCGCGAGGACGCGTTCCGCGACGAACACGAGGCGGCACTCCGCCTCCTCCCCGGCCGGGCACGCGCCCGAGCGCGGGTCGTCGAAATGGCCGATGACGATGACCTCGACCGGCCCGACTGTCGGGTGGCCCACGTCGAGGCTCGCCTCGCGGAGGAGCGGGTTGAGCGATGGGCCAGCCGGCTGGATCACGTCGGCCGTCAGGCGCTCGGGATCCCGCATCAGGTGGGTGAGCGACTCTTGGCACCACGGCCGCAGGTCGAACAGCGTGCGGTCGGTGTAGGCGCACCGCAGGGTTACCGGCGCGGTGGCGACCCAGCCCAGCACCGCGATCTCCTCGGGGCTCGGGCCGGCGTCCCGGCGCGCGATGGCCGCCTCCACCGTGATGACGTCGAGGCCCAGGACGGATCGCGCCGGGCCCGTGGGCAAGGCCGTCGGTGCCGGGGTGGCCGGCACCATCGGCGGCCCCTCGCCGGCCTGCCGGACGTGCACGACAGCGCCGGCTGCGTCGAGCCACAGGGTCTCCGTGTAGCGCCCGCCGGCGCCGGCGATGCTCCAGTCCACGCGCAGCGCGACCCGCCAGAACAGGTCGCCCTCCCGCTCCAGGGTCCAGGAGCAGGTGACGGGAACCTCGCCACCCAGGTCGCCGCCGGCGCTGAACGTGATCGTCGCCGCGGCCGGGACATCGGGGTCGTCCGGCTGGCAGCTGTAGTGGTTGCCTCCCGCCGCCTGGCCCCAGCCCCTGCGGAAGTCGGCGTCAGCCTGGTCGATCGCCAGGCGCGCGACGCGGATCCCGTCTTCGCGGTCCGGGGGCAGGGTGGCGGGTGGCGGCGTGTATGCGAACGACGCGACCAGCGCCTCGGCGGCGGCGCGCGCATCGGCCGCCCCCGGCTCGCGGGCGAGGACCTCGATCCGGACGACACTACCCAGCGAGTGCGGCCGCCCGATCGACCACAACAGGTTGAGGTCCGCAAGGTAGTAGCCGGCGGTGGCCGTCTGGTCGTCGAGGATCGCGGGCATGCCGCCCACGGTGGGCCGGGTGGTGATCCCGGTCTCCGAGTCCGGCCGGTCGAGCACCGTGGTGCCGCGGTACGTAGCCGTGCCGACGATCACCCGGACCTCGCCGGGGTCCAGCCGCCGCTCGTAGACGCAGTTGATGTCCACGTGGACGATCCCGCAGCGCGGCTCCATCGACGACGTGCCGAGGACCGCGATGACCGAGCCGCCGCTGAACACCGTGCGCGCATCCCCCACCGACCATGCCGCGGGGAACGAGAAGCGGAACTCCCCTGCGTCGAAGGTGGACGACCCGTCGCCGCCGCGGCTGACCGTGAAGCCGGGCCCGAGCAGCTGCCCCCCGATCGTGGACCACGCCGCCACCCCGACGACGACCGCCAACGCTCCGACCAGCGCGACGGTCCCGGCTCGCCCGAGGCGCGGCAGTCGCAGCCTCCTCGAGCCCGACGCCCCATCGGCGTCCAGGCGGTCGCGGATCGCGGCAGCGAGGCCCGGAGGTGCCCCTGCGTCGGCGAGCGCGGCGAACGCGGCGTCGAGCCGCGCGTCGGACCACGGATCCGGCGACGACGACAGGGTCGGCCTAGCCATCGGCGACCTCCTCGGCCAGCTCCGCCTCCAGGGCGCGCCGCGCGGCGAACAGCCGGGACTTCGCGGTGCCCTCGGGGACGGCCAGGATGGCCGCGATCTCGGCGATGCCCCGGCCCTCGAGGTGGCGCAGGCCCAGGATCGCGCGCTGGTCGGCCGGCAGCCGCGCCAGCGCCGCCCGGAGGGCGAGGGCGTCGTCCGTGGCCACGGCGGGCACGGGCGGCCGCCCGGCGTCCGCGGCCACGTCCGACACGGCGATCTCGCGGACGAGCCGCCGACGACGGCTCCGCAGCACCATCCGCGCCTGGTTGACGACGATCCGCCCGAGCCACGCGTCAAAGCGGTCGGGGTCGCGGAGCTCGCGCACGTGCCGCCACGCGTGGAGGAAGGCCTCCTGCGTCGTGTCTGCGGCGTCCGTCTCGTTGCCCGTGATCGCCAACGCCAGCCGGTACACGCGGTCGACCTCCGTCCGGACGATGCCGTCGAACGCCGACCGGTCACCGCTGCGCGCGGCGTCGACGTTCGAGCGGTCCACCCTCCCTCCTGTCCCTGTCCGATTCGATGCCGCTCGACCCTCGTCGGTTCGGTCGGCGGTCATTCGGCAGCGAGGCGGCGGAGCGTGGCCAGCAGGTGGTCGATGTCGGCCCGGGTGGTGAGGTAGTTGACGACGCCGGCGCGCAGGTACGTCGAGCCGTGGAGGGTCGTGGTCGACAGCCAGCCGTCGCCGGAGGCTTCGAGCGCGGCCGCAAGGCGGTCCTGGTGGGCGTCGAGATCGGCCTGCGGCATCGCGTGCGCGGCCGCTGCGCCGCCCGGGAGGTGGCGGAAGCAGACGACGGACAGCTCGGGCTCCTCGGGGAGCGCCTCCAGGTCGTCCGCCTCCCGGCAGCGTGCGGCGAGGTACGCGGCGACGTCGTCGTTGGCCTCGATGAGCCTGCCGAAGCCGGTCGTGCCGAGGTGCTTCCAGCTCGCCCACAGCTTGAGCGCCCGCCAGCGCCGGGTGCCCTCGAAGCCCAGCTTGTAGAAGTTGAGCTGCCCGGCGTGGGCGTCCTGGTGGCCGGCGTCGCCCTCGCCCGCGGGGTCGATGTCGCCGTCACCGGTCGGGCCCTCGCCGCCGCGGTAGTACTCGGGCGTGCGGTCGAAGGTCTGGCGGAGGTGGGCCCCGTCGCGCACCAGCAGCCCGCCGACGTCGTAGGCTTGGAAGAACCACTTGTGGGGGTCGATGGTGACCGAGTCGGCGAGGTGGAGGCCCGGCACCCGGTCACGGTCACGTGCCGAGAGCCGCGCAGCGCCACCGTAGGCCGCGTCGACGTGGAGCCACAGGCCCTCGGCGCGGGCGAGGGCGGCCAGCTCCTCGACGAGGTCCACGGACCCCGTGTTCGTGGACCCCGCGACGGCGGCGATCGCGAGAGGACGGAGGTTTCTCGCCCGGTCGCGAGCGATCGCCTCGGCGACCGGCGCGGCGTGGAGACGGAATCCGTCGTCGGCGGGGAGCACGACCAGGGTCTCGGGCGGGAAGCCCAGCTCGTCGAGCGCCCGGGCGATCGAGAAATGGGCCTGGTCGCTGGTGTACACCCTCGCTCCCTCGAGGGCGGCGCCGCGCGGCGGCCGGTCAGCGTTTGCCAGTCGGCGGAGGTGGACGTCGCGGACGAGCGCCATCGCGATGAAGTTCGCCATCACGCCGCCGGACGCCAACAGGCCGAAGCTGCCCTCGCCGTAGCCCACGAGGTCGCACAGCCAGCGCACGACCTCCTCCTCGACGAACGCGCCCACCGGCCCCGCGTGCCACACGTCCACGCCCTGGTTGGTCCACTGGGCGAGGACCTCGCCGACGATCGAGGCGACGAGGGGCGGCGGCGTGAAGTAGCTGAGCGCGCGCGGGTGGTAGCTGTTCAGCGTGTGGGGGGCGAGGCGCGTGCGGAACGCCTCCAGGACTTCGTCCAGTGGCGCCGGGTCGCGGGGGGCCGGCCCGGGCCCGCCGGCCTCGCCGTAGTACGCGCGCCGCAGCTCCGCGTAGCCCACGGGCTCGCCCATCGCCCGCCGCATCGCCTCGCCGTAGAGCCAGTCCAGCGCGGCGCGCCAGGCGTCCTCGCCGGCCCGCTGCAGCGCCTCGCGCGAGGCGGCGGCGTCTCGGATGCCGATGAGCTCCGGCTCGGGATGCCAGCGGAACCTTGCGAGGGGATCGGCGGGGTCGTCCATCGCCCGCATGGTAGGGCGCGTCGCGGGTCCCGAGGGCGACGCGCTGCTGCATCCGAAGCCGGAATTCCCGGGCGCGGAGCCTTGTCTGCGGCTTGCCAGGCAGCAATCGGGCGGGAATCACCCGGGTCAGGCCGCGATCAGACGTCGACTGCGGCTCC
>MGOE01000090.1:45051-45287 GCA_001797035.1 Chloroflexi bacterium RBG_16_72_14 | reverse complement strand
CAACCGCCGCGGGCGACCCGGCCCGTCGAGTACAAGGGCGAGCCGCTCGAGGCCGAGCGCGGCCCGGGCCTCGGCTGCTTCCGGTTCCAGCTCGGCCTGCTGCTGGTGCTGCTGATCCTGACGCCGCTGTCGGTGGCCTGGAGCTGGCCCGTCGCCGTCAGCTTCGCCCTGCTGGGCCTGACCCTGGTCCTGCTGCTGGTCGCGGGTCAGACGGTGATCTTCCTGCTCCGGCTCGT
>MGOE01000090.1:43335-44907 GCA_001797035.1 Chloroflexi bacterium RBG_16_72_14 | reverse complement strand
GCGTGCGAGAATAGGCCCGCCCACGTCCAGGGTTCCCAGGGAGGCTGTTCGCGTCGTGCCCGTTCTCGCGACCTTCTTCTCCGTCCGCCGCGGCCGGGATCCGTTCTTCAAGTTCTTCATGAAGACGATCTTTCCGCGCCAGCTCAGGGAGTACGAGGAGAAGTTCGGCATCCGGTTCGTGGGCTGGTACAACGTGGCGCACGGCTGGGACTTCGACAACGTCATCATGCTCGACCTGCCGGACTACGCGACCCTCGACCGCCTCGAGGCGGACGAGGCCACGCGGGCGCTCGGCCACCGGGCGGGCGAATGGATCTTCGAACGACATCACTCGATGTTCCTCCGGGAGCGCCTCGGACCGGACCTCGAGTATCACGGCTGAAGGAGGCGCTCGAATGGACGTGGGCCGCAACGACATGCTCAGTGAGCTCGCCAATGACGCCGCCCTGGAGCGGACGGACTTCATCGTGCAGGCGACGGAGCAGCTGCGCCGGTTCCTCGATCGCCACCGGGACCGGATCAGCACACTCGGCGGCCTGACGCTCATCGACGACGACCCGGACTACCTCTCGATCGCCCCGGACTGCACGTTCCGCGTCCGCAGCCGGTACGAGGACCAGGACACCGGCGAGTGGGTCTCGGACACGGAGATCGTCGAGACGCCGTCGGAGCTCGTGGAGCTCTACAACCCGGCCGAGGTCTTCCAGGCCTTCGCCGAGGCCGCCCGCGAGGCGGCCGGGTTCGGCGAGGAGCCCACCGCCACCGACGACCTCATGGGCGCCGCCGGCGTCGCGCCGGAGGAGACGTTCGTGCTGGGCGACGCGGCCGGGTACGCCGGTGCCGCGGATGAGTGGGCGGCCGCGCAGCCGCCGGTGCTCGAGGCCGACGACGAGGAGTCCGCGGCCCGTGCCCTGTACGACCTCGCCCTGGACTTCCAGGAGCGGAGCCAGCAGAGCGAGGCGCGGCTCATCGAGCAGTTCGAGGACGCGTCCGCGCGCCTCGTCGGGCAGCTGGGCGACCTGATCATCGTGGACGACGACGACGAACGGCTGACCCTCGGCGCGTCGGGCGGGTTCCGCGCCGAGGTCCTGCCCGAGGACGGCGGCGGCGAGTGGCGCGAGCTCACCACGCCCGACGACATCGTCGAGTTCTACGACCCCACGGACATCTTCGGCGACCTCGCGGACGCCCTCGCGGAGGGCTACCCGTCGATCGCGCCCGAGATGGACGACGGCGAGGACGAGGCCGAGGACGGCGAGGACGAGGCCGAGGACGTCATCGACGTCGACACCTCCGACAACGGGCGCCAGCCCTAGCCGTTCGTCCGCGCCCACGCCGGCGTCGCCGCGGCCCAGGATGCGTCCCGCCGGCGCGGAGCTCGTCGAGGGCCGCGAGATCCTCCCCGGCCAGTGGCAGCAGTCGTGGTACGCGCCCTCGGTCGTCTCCGGGGCGCGCGCTGGGCAGTATGTGCACGTCCGCTCCTGGGAACCGGGCGGCTTCCCGGTCCGGCGCCCGTACCCCATCGCCACCGCGGATTCCCCGAGCGGCACCCTCACGATCCAGGTCGAGAGC
>MGOE01000090.1:42917-43327 GCA_001797035.1 Chloroflexi bacterium RBG_16_72_14 | reverse complement strand
GCTGGGCTGGCCGCCCGCCGGCCCGGCGACCGGATCGACCTGCTCGGGCCGATGGGCCGGCCGTTCGAGGTCGACCCCCGATCCCGCCACCTGCTGCTGATCGCCGAGGGACCGGCCATCGCTGGCATCCGCCTGCTCGTGGACGAGGCCATTCGCGACGGGCGCTCGGTGGTGCTGCTGTACGGGGCGGCGTCGTCGGCGGGCGTCTACCCGTCGAACCTGCTGCCCGACGAGGTCGAGTACGTCGTCGCCACGGCCGACGGGTCGCTGGGGCACCACGGGTCCGTGGGCCACCTCGTGCTCGAGTACGAGGCCTGGGCCGACCAGTCGTTCGCCTGCGGGCCGCCGGCCCTCCTCGCACGGGTCGCGGGCCAGGCGGCCGGGCGTCGGCACCGGCTCGGCGTGGCGAC
>MGOE01000090.1:38557-42892 GCA_001797035.1 Chloroflexi bacterium RBG_16_72_14 | reverse complement strand
GAGGCAGGCCGGTCGCCGCGGGTTCGCCGGAGGCGCGGCGCAAGGCGTTCCTCCAGGTGGCCCTCGAGCAGGAGATCGGGTGCGCCGCCGGGACGTGCCTCGGGTGCGTCGTGGACGGTGCCGGCGGCCCGGTGCGCGTGTGCCGGGAGGGGCCCGTGTTCGCCGCCGGTGAGCTTGACTGGGGCACCGACCGGTGAAGGCGAAGCGGAGGGTGGTCCCGGGGGCGCCGAAGCCGCAGCGGACGCCCACGATCCGGCGGGTCAGGCCGGCGATCCGGCCCGTGGGGTCGAAGCCGGTTGTGCCTTCATCGCCGGGAGCGCCGCCGTCATCGGCCGCGTCGGCCTCGTCGTCATCGTCGCCCGCGCCATCGTCGCCCGCGCCATCGTCGCCCGTCGTCGACGCCATCGGCGGACGCCCCGTCTCGCTCGAGGTCGACCTCGGGCGCGGCCTCGTGCTCGCGAACCCCGTCATCGCCGCATCAGGCCCCTTCGGCTACGGCGTGGAGGTCGCGGAGCTCGTGGACCTGGCGCGCCTGGGCGGCCTCGTGACCCGCGGCACGACGCTCAAGCCGCGGGCGGGGAACGCGGGTCCCCGGACGGCCGAGGTCGCGGCGGGGCTGCTGGTTGGCGTGGGGCTCCAGAACCCGGGCATCGATGCCGTGCTGGAGCGATACGCGCCGGCGTGGGCGCGCTGGCGGGTGCCCGTGATCGTGAACCTGTGCGGGGAGTCGAGCGGCGACCTCGTGGACATCGTCCGGCGGCTCGAGGGCGTGCCGGGCGTCGCCGGCGTGGAGCTCAACCTCTCGTGCACGAACGCGCGCGGCGGCGGAGTCGCGTTCGGGCTCGACGCCGAGGCCTCGCGGTCACTGGTGTCGGCCGTCCGCCGCGCGACGGACCTGCCGCTGATCGCAAAGGTCACGGCGGCGGCCGCGGACGTGCGTGCGGTGGCGCGGGCGTGCGAGGAGGCGGGCGCGGACGCGATCAGCGCGATCAACACGCTGCCGGGGCTCGCCCTGGCCGCCGACCGCACGGGGCCCGCCCTGGGCTCGGTCTACGGCGGCATCTGCGGCCCGGCGCTCAAGCCCGTCGCGCTGCGGGTCGTGTTCGAGGTCGCGCAGGCGGTAGACGTGCCGGTGATCGGGATCGGCGGGGTGGCCACGATCGACGACGTGCTGGACCTGCTCGCCGTGGGCGCCGCCGCGGTGGGCGTGGGGGTCGCCGCGTTCGCGGACCCGATGCTCCCCGTCCGCCTGGCGGACGAGCTGGCCGATGCCTGCCGGGCGCGTGGGGTGGGGGATGTCGCCGACCTGGTCGGAACGGCCCAGCCGAAGCGCCTCTCGCCGCCATCGACCCGGGGCGCAGAGTACGCCCGGTGATGCCGCCGGAGGCGCTCGCCTGACGTGCTCGCCCGAGGTGCCATGTCGGGTCACATCGCCCTCGTCGGCCACGCCGCGAGCCGATCGGACCGTCAGGGCACGCCGACCGGCCGTGGACCGGCCGGCGCGGCGGGGACGACACTGCGCTCATGGCGGTGGCGACCAGCGTCCCACCGGGCGAGCGGGTCCTCTGGCGCGGGGGACCGGAACCGTCACGCGCCATGCGGGACTGGCTGCTCGGCGATGCGGTTTCGCTCGTTGTGGGCGGCCTGTGGACCGTCATCTCGATCGGCTTCGTCGCCGGCATGGCCGGCGGCTCCGTCCTGCCGTGGGTCCTGCCCTTCCTGATCGGCGTCCCGCTCGTCGCGGCGCTGCTATGGCTGCCGTTCGCCGCCCTTCGCGTCCGCCGCCGCGCCGCAGCGACCCGGTACACGCTGACGGAGCGCCGGCTGGTCACCGAGAGCCCATCGGGCCGGACCGACCTGAGGCTGGCCAACCTGCCGGACCTCCGGCTGGTGCGGAAGCGCGACGGGTCGGGCGCCATCACGTTCAGCCCGCCGGCGGGTGCCGGCCCGGACCGCTACCTGCGGCGAATGTCCCGGCTGCTGATGATGCGCGAGGAGCCGGCCGAGCTGATGAGCGCCGTGCCGGCCGTCCAGGACGTCTTCGACCTCATGCGGTCCGCCCAGGCCTCGTCCATGGGCACGGCGTCGAACGCCCCGGGCGAAACGTCCCCGGATGGTCCGCGGATGGCATCCGGACCTCGCTCACCGGTCGTCGACGAGGAGGGTCCCGTCGCGCGCCTGTCGTTCACGGAGTCCGCCGCCTCGGTGCCCCTGTGGTTCGGCGGTGCCTTCCTGCTCGCCGGGCTCGGGGTGATGGCCCTGGCCGTGGTCGGCGGCCTCGCCGGCGACGGATGGCCGCTGCTCGGTCTCGGTGGCTTCTTCGCGCTGATCGGGGGCGCGCTGGTCCGGGGTCGGCTTCGGTCCGTCCGCGCCCAGGGCCGGCTGCGGGCGCGCGGTCGCCGGGTGACCGGGCGGGTCGTCGACGTCGCGGCGACGGGCGTGCGCGCGAACCGGCAGGAGCAGTGGGTGGTTCGCTACGCGTACGAGGCGGTGGGGCGGTCGCACAGCGGCCACAGCCCGCCCATGCCGTGGGCCCGCGCCGCCGGCTACGCGGCGGGCGACGAGATCACCCTCCTCGTGGATGCCGACGACCCGTCATGGAGCGTCATCGCGGGTCTCGAGGTCTAGCCGAGGACCGTCAGCCCTCGCGCTCGAGGGCGTCGCCGATCGCGATCGCGGCCGCCAGCTGGAGCTCGTGCTTGTCGCGATCGAGCGGCGCGGCGTGCGTCGAGAGCTTCACGATCACGGCGTCCGCCGCGCTGTGGATCACCAGGGCCTGCCCGTGAATGCCGATGCCGCCGTAGATCCCGCGCTCCGGGTCGAACACCCACCACTGGTCGTGGTAGTGCGACGTCGGCGTGGCGACCCCGTCGTACGTGAGCGCCCCGTCGAATGCCTCGACGAGGTCCGGGCGCGGGACGCCGACCCGGCCCACCCAGGATGCGGGCAGCACCTGGCGCCCGCCGATCGCCCCGTCGCGCAGGTGCATCAGCCCGAACCGGCCGAGGTCCCGCAGGGTGACGGAGATGCCACCGTCCTGCAGCGCGGCCCCATGTGGGTCCAGCGTGATCTCGGCATCCTGCTCGGCCCCGATCAGGGACCACACGTAGCGCGAGTACAGCCGGGCGAAGGAGTCGCCCCCGGCGCGCTCGAGCACCCAGCCCAGGACGTCGGTCAGGATCGACCGGTAGTCGAACGGCCCGCCGTGCGGCCCCTGGTTGTCGAGCGAGGCCATGTAGGCGTAGAGGTTCGGTGGCAACCCGGGACGCGTGCGGGGTCGCCAGCCCGACACCTGCTCGCTGATCCGGATGTCGGCGTCGAGATCCTCGTACGCTTCGGAGAACCGGGTCCCGGCGCGCATGTCGAGCAGGTCCTGGACGGTGCAGCCCTCGAACGAGCCGCCGCGGAGCTCGGCCACGTAGTCCGTGACCAGCCCGTCCGTCCGCAGCGTTCCGGCGCCGACCAGCGCGCCGGTCAGCGCGGAGGTCATCGACTTGGACACGGACTGCAGCAGGTGTGGCGTCGTCTCCGTCATGGCACCGTCGTAGCGTTCCGTGACGATGCGACCGCGATGCAGGACGAGCAACCCGTCGGTGTCCGTGCGCTCGAGCATCTCCCCGACGGTATGGCGCTCCCCGCGGACACGGAACGTCCAGCCGTCGAGATCGCGCTCCGCGCGGGGCAGCTCCGTCACCGGGCCAGCCCCCCGCGAGATGAGCGCGGTCGGGATCAGCTCGCGGACGTGGAGGTACGCCCAGCGCAGGTACGGCGGGTCCTGCCAGTTGGACAGCGTGACCAGCGACCCGGACGGGGGCGGGCTGCCGGCCATGAGGTCCGCCGGCGGGGTGGCGTCGACGCTCACGGGCGATCCTCGGCAAGCGCCGGGGCAACCCGGTCGGGGAAGTGGCAGGCGGCGCGGTTGCCGGCGTCCACCGGTGGTGGCGCGGTGGTTGCGCAGATCGCGGGGTCCGCCAGCCGGTCCCGGAGCCAGCACCGCGGATGGAACGCGCAACCGGTCGGGGGATCGGCGAGGCTGGGCGGGTCGCCGCGGATGAGCGCCGGCCGCGGACCGGCTGCGGCCACGTCCGGGACCGAGGCCAGGAGCGCCCTTGCGTACGGGTGCATCGCGTCCTCGAACACCTCGTCCGCGATCGCCCGCTCCACGATCCTGCCGAGGTACATCACCGACACGCGATCGCTGAGGTGGCGGACGACGCCGAGGTCATGCGAGATCAGCAGGTACGTGAGCCCGTGCCGGGCACGGAGCTCCAGCAGCAGGTTCAGGATCTGCGCCTGGACGGATACGTCGAGCGCCGAGGTCGGCTCGTCCAGCAC
>MGOE01000090.1:36521-38541 GCA_001797035.1 Chloroflexi bacterium RBG_16_72_14 | reverse complement strand
CGAGCGCCCGGGCGATCGCCACGCGCTGGCACTGGCCGCCGGACAGCTCGTGTGGCCGGCGGTCCAGGTGACGGCGCGCGAGCCCCACGCCGTCGAGCAGCTCGAGCACCGCCGGCTCGATGCTGCCGCGCGCCGGTCGCAGGTGGGTCCGGATGGGCTCCGCGACCAGGTCGCGGACGCTCATCCGCGGATCGAGCGAGCCCTGCGGGTCCTGGAACACGAGCTGCATGCGCCGGCGGAGCTGGCGCAGCTCGCCGCCCCGGAGCCTGGCGACGTCGCGGCCCTCCACCTCGACCGTGCCGGCCGTCGGCTCGATGAGCCGAAGGATGCAGCGGGCGAGCGTGGTCTTCCCGGAGCCGGATTCGCCGACCAGGGCATGGACCTCGCCCGACAGGATGCTGAGGTCCACGCCGGCGACGGCGCGCAGGGCCCGGCCGTCCACGTGGAAGGTCTTCTCGAGCCCGCGGACGCAGACCAGCGGCACCTCGGGTGTGGCGGGCATGACAGGGGCCGTCACAGGATCGCTCCGGCGTCGGCGAGGTGGCACGCGGCGAGGTGGCCGCCGGCCAGCTCGCGCAGCACGGGCCGCTCCGCGCGGCAGCGGTCGATCACGAGTGGGCAGCGATCGGCGAAGGCACAGCCCTCGACCGCCCCGACGTCGGCTGGGACGGAGCCCGGGATCGAGGCGAGTGCTTCGCGTCGCCCCGATGCGAGCGGCACCGCAGCCATGAGCCCGCGCGCGTATGGGTGTGACGGCCGCGCGAACAGGTCCGGGGTGGGTGCCGTCTCTGCGACGCGACCCGCATACAGGACCACGACCCGATCGCTCACGCTGCGCACGACGCCGAGGTCATGGGTGATGAACAGCACGCTGAACCCGCGGGTCTCCTGGAGCCGGCGGATCAGCCGCAGGATCTGGGCCTCGATCGTGACGTCCAGCGCCGTCGTGGGCTCATCCGCGATGAGCAGCTGCGGCTGGCACAGGAGCGCGCTGGCGATCATCGCCCGCTGCAGCATCCCGCCCGACAGCTGGTGCGGGTACGCGCGCAGCACGCGCTCGACGTCTGGCAGGCCGGCCTCAGCCAGCGTCTCCCGGATCCGCTGCCCGGCCTCTGGCTTCGGCAGCCGCTCGTGCGCGGCGAGGACGTACCGCATCTGCGCGCCGATCATGAACACCGGGTTGAAGGCCGAGGCCGGGTTCTGGAACACCATCGCCACGCGCGCCCCGCGCACCTCGCGCAGTCGCTCCGTCGCGAGACCCAGCAGCTCGTCCCCCTCGAGCCGGACGGAGCCTCGGACGACCCGGGCGGACCGCGGCAGCAGCCCGAGGATCGACAGCCCGGTCAGCGTCTTTCCGCAGCCGGTCTCACCGACCAGCCCGACGATCTCGCCTCGCCCGACCTCGAGGCTCACGCCGTCGAGGCCCGTGGTCGTCCCGTCCGGAGTGACGAACCGCACGGCGAGGTCATCCACGGAGAGCAGCGGGGTGGTCATCGCGTGCCCCGCGGATCGAGCAGGTCCAGCAGCAGGTCGCCGACGAGGTTGAAGGCGAGCACGGCGACGAAGATGGCAAGGCCCGGGAAGGCGGACAGCCACCACTGGTCGAGGATGAAGGTGCGGCCCTCGGCGACCATCAGGCCCCAGTCCGGCGTCGGCGGGGAGGCGCCGAGGCCCAGGAACGCCAGCGAGCCGGCCGCGAGGATGACCGTGCCGATGTCGATCGTCGCCTGGACGAGGATCGGCGTGATCAGGTTGGGGATGACATGGCGGCGCAGGATCGTGAGGTCGCCGACGCCGATCGAGCGGGCCGCCTCCACGAACGAGCGCTCGCGGAGGGAGGTCGCCGTCCCGCGGGCGAGCCGGGCGTACCAGGGCCACCACGAGATCGCGAGCGCCAACGCGGCGTGTTCGAGCCCGGGTCCCAGCGCGGCCACGATCGCCATTGCCAGCAGCAGCGGCGGGAACGCGAGGAACAGGTCCGTGACCCGCATGATCAGGGCGTCGAGCCGTCCACGGCGGT
>MGOE01000090.1:32727-36496 GCA_001797035.1 Chloroflexi bacterium RBG_16_72_14 | reverse complement strand
GAGGGCGCCCAGCGGCACCCCGATCAGCATCGCGAGGCCCACGACGAGAAGCGATACGGCGAGCGCCGGCCGGGCGCCGACCATCACGCGGCTGAGCATGTCGCGGCCCAGGCCGTCCGTTCCGAACGGGTGCCCGATGCTGGGCGGGAGCATCCGCGCCGGGACGTCGCTCTGGCCCGCCCCCTGCTCGGGGTATGGCGCGAGCCAGGGCCCGAACACGGCCAGCAGGACGAGCAGCGCGATCACCGCTACCCCGGCCAGGGCAAGCGGGTCCGCGATGACCGACCGGCGGAAGCGGCGCAGGATCCCGGCGCGCGACACGTCCAGGCCTGGGCGGAGCACTTCGACGGCCATCAGGCGAGCCGCGTCCGTGGGTCGA
Organism: Chloroflexi bacterium RBG_16_72_14; assembly: GCA_001797035.1. Taxonomy (GTDB): domain Bacteria; phylum Chloroflexota; class Limnocylindria; order Limnocylindrales; family CSP1-4; genus CAIXZV01. The sequence continues at coordinate 36,117 of MGOE01000090.1, read as the reverse complement.
GCCAGGACTGGGCGAGGTCGACCGCGAGGTTGATCAGGACATATCCGAAGGCCCCGAACAGCGTGATGCCCATCACGACCGGGTAGTCGAGGTTGAGCAGTCCCTTGACCGCGAATGTCCCGAGCCCGGGCCAGTTGAAGACGACCTCGACGAAGAAGGTCCCGGTCAGCGAGTAGGCGAGCGTGAGCCCCACCACGGTGGTCACCGGGATGAGCGCGTTCTTGAGCGCGAGCCGGTAGGTGATGAGCGACTCGCGGATGCCGGCCGCTCTCGCGGCCCGGACGTAGTCCTGGCCGATCGCCTCTAGCATGGACGCCCGGGTCATCCGTGCGATGAGGCCGATGGGATAGGCCGCCAGGGTGACCGCCGGCAGGACGAGGTGCCACGCGACGTCACGCAGGGCCGTCCAGTTGCCGGACACCAGGGCGTCCACGAGGTACAGGCCGGTGACCTCCACGATCGGGGACGTGAACCGCAGGTCCGCGTCCACGCGACCGGTCAGTGGCAGCAGCCCGAGGGTGCGGAAGAACACGACCTGCAGCAGCAGGCCCAGCCAGAAGGCCGGGATCGAGACGCCGACGATCGACACGATCCGCACCAGGAGGTCCGGCGGGCGCCGCTGCCAGCGTGCCGAGAGGACGCCCAGCAGGATCCCGAGCGGGACCGCGAGCAACATCGCGGTGAGGATCAGCTCCAGCGTGGCCGGCAGGCGGTCGATGATCTCCGCGAGCACCGGCCGCTTGGTGCCGATCGAGGTGCCCCAATCGCCGGTCAGCATGTCCCGCATGTAGGCGAGGTACTGGACGGGGAGCGGGCGGTCGAGGCCGAGCTCCTGGGTGACGCGGGCGATGTCCTCGGGGCGTGCCTTGGGGCCGATGTAGATCGCGGCCGGGTTCGACGGCACGACCCTCGCCAGGGCGAACGTGATCACGGACAGCCCCAGGAGCACGAGCGCGGAGCCTGCGAGCCGGCGCAGGATGAAGCGCGTCATGGCGTCGTCCGGTCGGGTTGGGGGCGCCGGGCCCGGACGGTCCGGACCCGGCGGCCGCGGACGGACTGGCTCAGCCCGCCGGATGCATCGGGTAGAAGAACTGGGCGAACGGGTAGTTCAGGTTGTACTCGAACCCCCCGAGGCTGTCGGGGATCACGGTCACGAAGCGGGTGTCGTAGAAGAACAGGCCCGGCGCCTGGTCCACGAGCAGCTGCATCGCCTCGGTGTACCTGGCCTGTGCCTGGTCGCGCTGCGTGGCGGTCAGGCCGATCGCCTCGTCGACGAGGGCGTCGAACTCGGCGTTCTTCCAGTACGAGAGGTTGAAGAACGGGCTCTCGCTGCTGCGGAACATCGACCACAGGTTGTCAGACCCCGCGTCGCTATAGGTCGGCCAGTAGAGGAGCAGGAACATGTCCTGCCGCCCGGCCGGGTCGCCCTTCGCCTGCTCCCACTGCTGGTTGAAGGCGATCGGCGTGATCGTGACATCCACGCCCAGCTCCGCGTACGCCTCCTTGATGAGGGGCGCGAACCGCGTCTCGTTCTGGTTCTCGGCGGCGTACGTGAGGTTGAGGCTGAAACCGCCGTTCTCGTAGCCGGCGTCCTTGAGCAGGGTCCTGGCCCTGTCCATGTCCCGGCTGTACTGGGGGACGTCGGCGGACCACGGGAACACGCCCTCCGGGACCGGCCCGCGAGACCGTGTGCCGAATCCCTGGGCGCCGACCGTGATGATGTCCTCGTAGGGGATCGCGTACGACAGGGCCTGGCGGACGCGCACATCGTCGAGCGGCTTGCGCTCCGTGTTGAAGAAGCCGACGTAGTTGAAGAACGACGGCTCGTCGATGAACGTGAAGTCGGGGTTGTTCCTGTAGGCGCCGATGTTCTCGAGCGGCAGCGACAGCGCGAGGTCGACCTCGCCGCCGTCGAGCATCTGCTGCTGGACCGCGGCCTCGGGGGTGATCGCGACCAGCACCTTGTCGTAGTGCGCGCCGTCCCAGCCGCCCCAGTACCCGTCGTACGCCGCCAGGAGGACCTCCTTGTCCGGCGTGTACGACTCGATCGCGTAGGGACCCGTCCCCGCGTCCACGCCCGATTCGAAGTAGGCCTCGTCCGCGGCGGCGGCCGCGAGGGCCTTGGGGCTGACGATCCAGGCGCCGTAGAGCGAGGACGCGACGAGGTCGATCGGCGCGGCGTACGTGAGCTTGAGCTCCACGGTCAGCGGGTCAACGGCGGTGATGGTGTCGAGCGCCGCCCAGATGAACGACGCGCCGCCCTTCTCGGCGGCGGCCTCGATCGACTGCTTGACGGCATCGGCGGTCAGCGCCTCGCCGTCGTGGAAGGTGACGCCGTCGCGGAGCTTGAACGTCCAGGTCGTGCCGTCCGCGCTCGAGGACCAGCTCTCGGCGAGGACCGGGCTGAACCGGTCGGCGGCCGACGGCGGGTTGATCCGCAGCAGCGGCTCGTAGATGTTGGCGAGATAGAGCGCCTCGGTGGAGAAAGACTTCACCGGGTCCCAGGTGGTGATGTTGGCGGTCGCTGCGACCTTGAGCACGGTGGGGCCCGATGCCGTGGGCTCCGCGGTCGGCGCCGTCGAGGCCGGTGCGGCCGTTGCCCCCGAGGCCGCGGGTGTCTGCGTCGCGGTGGTCGAGCCGCATGCGCCGACGATCAGCGCACCGGCCGCCAGGAGGACGAGGAGCCGCGAGGCTCCCGTACGGGGCGAGGACGGGTCCGCGTGCATGGGTGGCTCCCTCGTTCCGGGACGATGACGGCGCCGGGCGCGGGCACGGCGCCCGCGGCGCGGCGGATGCGCGCAGTGTTGCCACCGGGCGGCCCGGAGTCCAATACTTCCGTGATCAGCGGCTATGCCTCTGAGGCATGGCCTGAACGGAAAGGCACCCGATGGAGATCCGCCTGCTCCGCTACTTCCTGGCCGTGGTCGACGAGGCGTCGCTCACGCGCGCGTCCGCCGTTGTCAGGGTCGCCCAGCCGTCCCTGTCTCGCCAGATCCGGGGACTCGAGTCGACGGTCGGCACCCCGCTGTTCGACCGCGCCGACGGCCGGATGCGCCTCACGCCGGCCGGCCGACAGCTGGTCCCCATGGCGCGCGACCTCGTCACGCGGGCCGACGCGGCCGAGGCCGCCATGCGAGATCTCGAGGGCAGCCGGGGCCAGGGGCTGTCCGTCGTGGCGCCGCACATCACGATCGTGGACGTGATCGCGCCCTACCTGGCCACGCTGGGCATGGACGCGCTGAAGGTGTCGGTGCGGGACGCGCCATCGCTGGTCGTGTTCCGGATCATCCGCTCCGGGGATGCGGACCTCGGCGTGTCCGTGGGGCCGCCGCCCGGTGAGCTGGCCTCGCTGCCGCTGGCCCGCTTCTCGATCCTGGCCCAGGTCCCGCC
>MGOE01000090.1:31473-32695 GCA_001797035.1 Chloroflexi bacterium RBG_16_72_14 | reverse complement strand
CGGGCTCGAGGAGCTGGTGGAGGAGCCACTGGTGCTGGTGACGGCGGCGCACGGGACGCGCCGCCGGTTCGATGAGGCCGTCGCCGCGGCCGGGCTCAAGTACCACGCTGTCGCGGAGGCGGACCTGTCGGCCGTGGCGCAGACGCTGGCCGCCGGCGGTGCCGGGGTGGCGATCGTGTCCGACGACGCGCGGTACGGGCTCCGCTCGATGACCATCGAGGCCGCGGGCGAGACGCTGGCGATCCCGATCGTCGCCGCCTGGGAGGGGTCGCACTTCGCCGCCCCCATGATCGAGGCGTGGGCGCGAGGCCTGGCGGACTACACCGCGACCCGGTATCGCGACGCCTGAGGAGGTGGACGTCGTGGCGCAGCAGATGCTCGCAGCCACATTCGCGTGAACCCGGGGCCCCATGCATGACTCCTGTCAGGTAGGAGGGCGATGACGGCGCAGGTGGACCCGGAACGCATCGCGCGGGCCCGTGCCGGTGACGCCGACGCCTTCGAGGCGCTCGTGGAGGCACGGGTCGGACCCATGACACGGACGGCGATGGCGATCCTGGGGCGCGAGGCCGATGCGCGCGACGCGGTCCAGGACGCGCTGGTCACGGCGTGGCGCGAGCTGGCATCGCTCCGCGATCCGACGGCCTTCGACGCATGGCTGACGCGCATCCTGGTGAACCGCTGCCGGCGCGGGCTGCGCCGGATCGGCATCCGGCGGGTGCGCGAGATCCCGGTGGCGGCGATGACGGCGGACGACGAGCCGCGGGTCGCCGACCCCACGACCGCCGTCGGCGACCGGCAGGCGCTTGAGCGGGCGTTCGATCGACTCGCAGTGGACGAGCGCGCGGTCCTCGTGCTCCATCACCTCGACGGCTTGCCCGTGGCCGACCTCGCGGCCGTCCTGGGGGTGCCGACCGGCACCGCGAAGTCGCGGCTGTTCGCGGCGCGGCGGTCGCTGGAGCGGGCACTGGCGCGGGAGGGCGGGCGATGAGCGAACCGGTCGACGACCTCGATCTTCGCGAGATGCTCGTGCAGCGTGCGGACCGCATGCCCCCGGAGGCCGGTCGCGATGCGCTGGCGGCCGTCCGCGAGGAGATGCGCGCCCCGCAGGGCGGCATCCGCTTCGCGCTGCTGCCGGTCGCGACGGTCGGTCGGCGAGGCATGGCCCCGGCGGGATGGGCGGTCGCCGCGCTCGTCGCCGTGCTCGCGTTCGCGGTGCTCG
>MGOE01000090.1:30160-31459 GCA_001797035.1 Chloroflexi bacterium RBG_16_72_14 | reverse complement strand
CGGTCCCGCCGCGACCGGAGGGACGACGGACGCGCCGGCGACGGCGGCGCCGAGCGAGCCCTCCGCGAGTGACCTGGAGGAGCTGATGCGGCGGCGGCTGTCCGTGGAGCGTCTGCGCCTCGGGATCGAGGACGGGTCGCTGGACGGCCGGCTCGTGCTCATCGATGGCAGCCTCAGGCTCGTGCCGCAGCCCTGCCCCTCGCCCGCCACGGCTGCGTCGTGTGCGCTGCCATCGATCATCGGGCTCGAAGGGGTGCCCGTGACCTGGGACCGCGAGATCCTCGTGTCGGTGACAGCCGCCTCCGGCGACGGCACGGTTCCCGGCCTGGACCGAGCGGGCACGCTCGTCGCCACGCCGAGCGACGGCGGGCTCATCCTCCTCGGGCGCCTGGCTGGCGACCTGGAGCACCCCGGCTCGTTTGCCGGCCTCGTGTACCAGCGGGGGCCGCTCCGCGCCGATCCGACGACGCTGCACCCGGTGACCGGCTGGCTCATCGCTGACAGTGTGCGGGGCTGCCTCCGGACCCCGGATGTCTCGCCGTGCCAGGCTCTGCCGTCCAGGATCACCGACCTCGAGCCGACGGCCGAGGGTTTCCTTGGGTCCGGTACCGGGGTCGAGGTGGCGATCCCGAACCCGGCGTCAGGCATCGACCCACTGCAGGTCGTCACCCCGGGGCCGTTCCTCGTCCGGCTCGCGATCGGCCGCTCGTCGTGCCCGCGGGATGACACGGCTTGCGCCGGTGCCCCCGTGTGGGCTTGGGAGGTCGTTGCGCGCTACGACCCTTGGGCCGTCGTCCGGGTGGAGATGCCCTAGGTGGCTAACGAGGGCCGATCCGCCGCGCCCGCATAGAATGCCCGGCGTGACCACGCTCAAGCGCACGCTGGATCTCGCCGCCCGCCGGGCGATCGCCGCCCGGACCGAGGCGCTGTTCCGCGACAGCGGCGCGCTCACGAACGGCCACTTCGTGCTCAAGAGCGGGCGTCACGGCGACGCGTACGTCGAGAAGTTCCAGGTCCTCCAGCACCCGGCGGCCACGACCGAGCTGTGCACCTACCTCGCCGACGACCACCGCCACGACGACGGGCTCCCGGACGTGGACGTCGTCGTGGGGCCGACGACCGGCGGCGTGATCCTCGCCTTCGAGACCGGCCGCCAGCTGGGCACGCGGGCGATCTTCGCCGAGGAGGTCCGCGTCAACGGCCGGGTCCACCGCGAGCTCCGGCGCGGGTTCGCGATCCGGCCCGGCGAGCGGGTCCTGCTGGTGGACGACATCCTGACCACCGGCGGCTCGCTGCTGG
>MGOE01000090.1:28674-30143 GCA_001797035.1 Chloroflexi bacterium RBG_16_72_14 | reverse complement strand
CGGTCGAGGCGGCGGGCGGCGAGATCGTCGAGTGTGCGGTGCTCGTGGACCGGTCCGGCGGGCTGGCAACGCTGACCTCACCCGCGACCGGCCGCGTCTACCCGCTGCGCTCGCTGTGGCAGCTGGACCTGCCCACGTACGAGGCGGGCCCGGATGCGTGCCCGCGGTGCGGCGCGGGCGAGCCCGTGGTCAAGCCGGGCAGCAGCGGCACGGGCATGGCGCCCGCGTGAGACGCGCCGGCCCGGCCCTCGTGGCGGCCGGCCTCGCCACCTCGATCGCGCTGCTCGTGGCCGCCTGCTCGCCGGCTCCCACGACGACGCCGGGGGCCATCGCGACGGCCTCCATCGAGGCCCCGGCCAGCGGGAGCCCCGGCGCCACCGCCGGACCGTCCGATGCCGTGCCGGGCTCCGTCCCGGACTCGCCCGTCAGCGGCGTCCTGGTCCACATCGACGCGACCGGCCTGTCGGAGGTCACCGGGTTCACGCTCCGACTCGACGACGGCCGCTCGTTCGAGTTCCTGATCGGCACCCTGGAGAACGGCGTCGAGTTCCCGCCCGGGCACCTCGCGGAGCACATGGCGACGTCCACGCCGGTCCGCGTGTCGTTCCGCGTGGATGGAACGAACCTCGTCGCCTACCGCCTCGAGGACGCCGAGTAGCCGATCCTCGAGCCCGGTCTCAGGACCCGGCGATGTCCGCGATCGCGGCCTTGAGCTCGGCCTCGCCGACCACGCCCTCGAAAGAGCCGCGCACCACCCCGTCGGCGTCCACCGTGAATACCCACGGCTCGGACACCAGGCCCCACTCGGTCACGGCGGGCACCGGCTTGAGCTGACCCTTCGCATCCAGGACCGGCTGCAGCCGTCCCTCGGTGAACGCCAGCTGGTACGGCTCCACGTTGATGAACGCGACCGTCGGCGGCGCCGACTTCGAGACCGCCTTGACCTTGTCGAGGGTGGGGCCGCACTGCGCGGTCTGGCAGAACGCCGGGGTGGCGAACGCGACGACGAATGGCCGGCCCGCGGCCAGGGCGTCGGCGATCGAGACCTGGTAGAAGGCCGGGTCCGGCGTCGCGTCGGTGGACAGCTTCGCCAGGTCCCAGCCGACGTCGTCGCCGGTCGGCGTGTCGGATGCGGAGGCCGTGGCGCCGATGGCGATGGTGGTGCCGGTCTCGCGGACCTGGAACGAGACGCCGATCGCCTCCTGGGGCTTGCCCGGCGCCTGGGTCACGAACACGGCCTGCCAGTCACCGGCGGCGGCGAACTCCACGGTCGCCACGTAGACGCCCCGCGACCCCTCGATCGCCCACAGGAACTCGGCCGGGCTGGCGGTGCCCGGCTCCGTCGCGCCGGGCGCGATGAAGGCGACCGCAGCGGTGCGGTCCGGCGACGCCGCGGGCAGGTTGGCGGCCCGGTCGAGGAACGAGAACACGAACCGGTTCTCGCCAACGACCTGCTGCGAGCTGACGAT
>MGOE01000090.1:28512-28627 GCA_001797035.1 Chloroflexi bacterium RBG_16_72_14 | reverse complement strand
CAGGGGAGGCCGGCTCCGCGCCCGAACCGCCGCAGGCGGTGACGACGAGGGCCGCGAGCGTGGCAAGGACGATGGCACGAACGGGGAACGCACGAGGCATGCCCGGGATCGTAGC
>MGOE01000090.1:27964-28442 GCA_001797035.1 Chloroflexi bacterium RBG_16_72_14 | reverse complement strand
CGGTCCGCGAGCCGTGCCCGCTTGTTCGTACCCGGCCCGTCCACCTCGCCAGTCTCGCCCTTCCGCCCAGTTCCGAGGAAGACCGCACCACCCGTGACCCGGTTCCAGAAGCTCGCCATCGCGACGATCGTGACGACCGTCCTGCTCGTGACGATCGGCGTGATCGTCCGCGCCACGGGCTCCGGGATGGGCTGCCCGGACTGGCCGCTGTGCTACGGCCAGGTGATCCCGCCGCTGGACGACTACAAGGCGTGGCTGGAGTGGATCCACCGGACCGTCGCCGCGGTCATCGGCTTCCAGATCCTCGGCCTCGCGTTCCTGGCCTGGCGCGACCACCGCGACCGCGCCTCGATCCTGTGGCCGACGCTCGCAGCCGTCGTGCTGGTGGGCTTCCAGGCGTGGCTCGGCCGCGAGACCGTGCGGCTCAACAACAGCGGCGAGTCGGTGACCGCCCACCTGGCGGCCGCGATGGCGCTGC
>MGOE01000090.1:23878-27943 GCA_001797035.1 Chloroflexi bacterium RBG_16_72_14 | reverse complement strand
CGCAGCGACTACGCCGCCCGGATCGCCGGGCGCGGCGCGAGCCAGCGGTTCACGCTCCTGGCCGCGTTCACGGCGGCCACGGTCTACGCGCTGCTCCTGTTCGGGTCGCACGTCACCGCCCAGAACGCGGCGCTGGCGTTCCCCGACTGGCCGCTGATGAACGGCACCCTGCTGCCGATCGGGCCCGACACGGACCCGGTGGCGCGGCCGCTGTACGAGGCCCACGTCCTCCACCGCTACGTCGCGGGGGTCGTGCTGCTGATCGTGTGGGCGACGGCCTGGGCGGCCCGGCGGACGCAGCGCGCGCACCCGCTGCTCGTGCGGCTGGCGCTCGTCAACGCCGTGCTGTATCCCCTCCAGGCGGTCATCGGCGGGTTCCAGGTCATCACCCGCCTCGACGAGTGGACCCAGACGCTCCACCTGGCGCTCGGTGCCGTGATCTGGGGAGTCGCGGCGGCGCTGGCGTTCGCGGCCTACTACGAGGCGCGCGGGGCGCGGATCGTCTCGGCCGATGTGGAGGGCGCCGGCGACGAGGCATCCGGCGGCAGGATCCCCGGCGCCGAGGCCGACCGCCCCGGGGACCGCCCGCTCAAGGACACGGTGCGCGCCTACATCGCGCTGACCAAACCCCGGATCATCGAGCTGCTGCTGATCACGACGATCCCGGCCATGGTCCTCGCGACCCGCGACATCCCGGCGATGGACTTCGCTGAGTGGCTGCGCCTGGCCGCCTGGACGATGGTCGCCGGGACGCTGGCCGCGGGCTCCGCCAACGCGGTCAACCAGTACCTCGACCGCGACATCGACCTCCTGATGAGCCGCACCCGGCGGCGCCCGCTGCCCGCTCATGACGTGACCCCCGAGAACGCGGTGGTGTTCGGGATCGCGCTGGGCGTGATCTCGATCGGGCTGATGGCGTGGTTCGTCAACCTCGTGGCCGCGTTCCTGACCCTGCTCGCCATCGGCTTCTACGTCGTCGTGTACACGCTCATGCTCAAGCGTACGACGCCCCAGAACATCGTCATCGGCGGCGCGGCCGGGGCGCTGCCGCCGGTCATCGGCTGGGCCGCGGTCACGGGCACGGTCGAGGTCCCCGCGCTGCTCCTGTTCGCGCTGGTGTTCTACTGGACGCCGCCCCATTTCTGGGCGCTGGCCCTGCGCATCCGTCGCGACTACGAGGCCGCCCGGGTACCGATGCTGCCCGTCGTCAAGGGCGTGCCCGAGACCGCCCGCCAGATCGCGCTGTACACGGTGCTGCTGGTCGCCATCAGCCTCGTGTTCTTCGCCGTCGCCCGGATGGGCCCGGTCTACCTCGTGGCGGCCGTCGTGCTGGGCGCCGTGTTCCTGTGGCGGGCGTTCACTCTGTGGCAGCAGGCCGCGTCGCCGGAGGGCTCGCTCGCCCAGGCGATCCGGCTGTACCGGTACTCGATCAGCTACCTCACGCTGCTGTTCGCGGCCGTCGCGGTCGACAGTCTGCTGGTGGGGCACGTCATCTGAGCGGCGGCTGGGGCCTCATGCACACCCTGCGGCCGGTCGGCCTCGCGCTGACGGTCACGTTCGTGTTCGCGCTGGCATTCGGGGCCGGCCCACGGCTCGGCACGGGTGGGCCGGGCCCGGGCGTCGGCATCGGCGTCTCGCAGGTCTCGGCGGATTGTGCCGCCCTGCCCTCGATCGACGAGGCGGTCCTGCTGGGCGAGGTGGTGTTCGTGGGCACGGTCCTGCGGGTGGACAACCAGCGGCGCTGGGCGACGGTGCGGGTCGAGGAGCGATGGCGCGGCGCGCGTGACCTCGCCGGCACCGTGGAGGTGCGGGGTGGCCCCGAGCCCGGGACCGCGACCTCGGTGGACCGCCTGTTCGGCATCGGCCGCTACCTGTTCGTCGTGACGCGCGGCCCGGACTACCTGTCCGACAACGCGTGCACGGCGACCACGGCCTGGACCGCCGACCTCGCCCGGCTGCGCCCGATCGACGTCTCGCCGGCGCCGGACGTCGTCGCGAACGCGACGGTCACCGAGCTCGACCTCGACGCGTTCATGCCCCTCGTGGCGCTGGCGCTCGCGCTGATCGTCGCGGTGATCGCGTACCTCGTGATCCTGCGGGCGCGGCGGCGGCCCGCCGACTGGATCCGCTAGGTCGCTCCTCCGGGCGGCGCCCCCTGTCTGTCCCGGGCAGCACCGCCTACTCGCCCAGCGTGCCGCGCGCCTCGAGCACGGCACGCCGCCGGCGCGAGACCCGGCCGCTGCGGTCGAACACGCGCAGCGCGACCTGCACCAGTGGCCCGATCCCGAGCGCGAACACGACGGTCCCGAGCCCGATCGTCCCGCCGGCCAGGAACCCCGCCAGCAGGACCGACAGCTCGATCGCCGTGCGGGCGCGACGGATCGACCAGCCGAAGCGGAGGTGGAGTCCGGTCATCAGGCCGTCGCGCGGCCCCGGGCCCAGGTCGGCGGCGAGGTAGAGCCCGGAGCCGATCGCGATCGTGACGACGCCGGCGAGCATCATCGCGACCTGCGGTGCGGTGCCGTCCGCGGTGGGCAGGGCCTCCAGGGCGAGGTTCGTGGCCAGGCCGATGAGCGCGATGTTGAGCACGGTGCCGACCCCGGGACGCTCGCCCAACGGCCACCACGCCGCGAGGATCGGGATGCCGACCAGGATGCTGACCGTGCCCAGTTGGAGCCCGGTGAGCCGGCCGACGCCTTGGTGGAACACCTCCCACGGCCCGAGCCCGAGCTCGGATTCCGCCATCAGCGCGATCCCGATCCCGAACGTGACCAGCCCGACGAGCAGGCCCGGGATGCGCGGCAGCACGACGCGCGGCTCCCAGCGGGAGAGGGAGGCGGCGCGGGCGGCAGCGGGCATCCGGGCATGGTAGCGGCGTGGACCCCGGCCGCGCAGTCCGCCCATCGGCCGCTCCGGCCTCCCACCTATCGGCCGGGGCGGACGCTGACTGTGAGTCCATGAGATCGCGAATCCGCGGCCGCTGCCGAGTCGGAATCCCGCTGTCGTGGACTCCCAGTCCTCGAAAACGCTCAAAACCAGGCCGCAGGGCGCGATTCGACCCGCCGATGCCTGGTCTCATGGACGATGAGTCAACGGCGAGCCAGGCACCGCGGGCGCCGCCCCCGGGCGATCTCAGCGGGCGCCGCGAGCCCGGGCGATCTCAGCGGGCGCCGCGAGCCCGGGCGATCTCGCGCACCAGCGCGTCCGAGGTCGGCGCCCGCCCGACCACGTCCCGCATCACGTCACGCGCGGACCGCTCCAGCCCGAACCGGTAGATCCGCTCCGAGACCCAGGCGTACCAGCCCGGGTCGCCGTCGATCCAGTCGCCCCTCGCGGCGCGGATCGCCGCCCGGAGGTCCGCCGCCAGCACGGCGCCGATCGCGTAGTTGGCCATGTAGCCCGGCTCCCCGACGAGCTGCCCGCGGATCGCCCACCACGACCACTCCGGGTGCGGGGCGATCCCCAGGTACCCGCTGGTGATCTCCGTCCAGGCAACGTTCGGGCGCCGCTCCGGGTCCGCGTGCAGCCGGATCTCGAACAGGGCCCACGCGGCGTCGAGCGCGACATCCGCGTACCGGCAGCGGAGCGTGACGGCCTCGGGGACGGCCGGCGCCGCCGGCAGCCAGCGGCGCGCGAACGCCGGCTCCGCCAGGTCGAGCGCCACGAGCTCCCCGAGCGCCTCGGTCAGCGCGTCAGCGTCCGGCCAGTCCGCGAACGCCGGCCGTGTCCGGATGGCGGCGATGTGGATCGCGTGGCCGGTCTCGTGGACGAGCTCCGTCAGCTCGCCCAGGCCGCCGTCCGTGTAGCTCGCGAGGACCGTCGGGCGGCCGGGGGCCCACGAGCCGTCGGGGCGGCGGTGCGGGCGGGCGCCGAAGGTCGTGAACGCGACCGAGACCGGTGGGCGTTCCGGCCGCGGCGTCACCTCGAGGCGGACGGCGAGGTCGTCCAGGTCCGCCCCGAGCGCACGGTGGACCTCGCGGTTGAGCGCGAACAGGCGGTCCAGGGGGAGCGACGCCCGCAGCGCCCGGTCTGCCTCACCGGCGCGCCACCACCAGTCCCACGGCT
>MGOE01000090.1:18847-23867 GCA_001797035.1 Chloroflexi bacterium RBG_16_72_14 | reverse complement strand
TCGCCGCGGGCGGCCGCCGGGGCCGCCACGGCCTCGCGCCACGCCTCGAGCGTCCCCACGGCCCAGGCCTCGATGTCGGCCGAGGTCACGCCCAGGGCGCGGGCGTTGGCCTCGATCGGCGAGTGGCCCTGCGCCCAGCGCGACGCGGACTCGCGCAGGAGCGCCCAATACGGCGAGCGCTCGCCGCCGTCGTCGTCCACCGTTCGCCACAGCGGCTCCAGCGCACCGAACAGGCGGCGCCGGGCAGCCGGGTCCGGCTCCGTCGTCAGGCGCGCGAGCACCTGCGGCCGCGTGAGCGTTTCGCCAGCCGCGTGGAGCGCCCCGGCCACCGCCCCGTAGCAGGCCTCCAGGCGCCGGTGGAGGACATCGCCGCCGGCGTGGATCGCCGCCGCCCAGGACGCGTCGTCGCCGCACGCCTCGGGCGGGATCGAGGGCCTGATGGACAGCGCGCCGGCCTCGCCCAGCGCGGCCTCGATCCCAGCCCGCATCGCCGCCAGCGCGCGCCGGTCGTCCGCGGTCAGGGCGCCCTCGTCTTCGATCCCGTCGGCGAGGGCCCCGATCGCCTCGCGCACCGCCGCTTCGGCCGACGCCGCCTCGGCCGCGAGCTGCGCGGTGTCCGCGGGCTCGCCGGTCGCCCGCGCCACGTCGAGGCGGTCGCGCGCGTCGCGGGCGCGCTGGTAGGCGGCCTCGACTGCGGCAAGGACGGGGGCGGCGCTCACGCGCGGATCGTCGCAGACCCGGACCGCCGCCGCCCGGGTGTGTCACGATCGGGGCATGGAGCTCACCTTCCTCGGCGGAGCCCGCACGGTCACGGGCTCGCGCTTCCTCGTGGACACGGGCCGGGCGAGGGTCCTCGTGGACTGCGGCATGTTCCAGGGCGGCCCGGAGGCGCAGGTGCGCAACCGGATCCCGCTCGGCTTCGACCCCCGGACGCTCGACGCCGTCGTCCTCACCCACGCCCATCTCGACCACTGCGGCCTCCTGCCGCTGCTGGTCCACGAGGGTTTCCGGGGCCCGGTGGTGTGCACGGCCGCCACGGCCGAGCTCACCCGGCTGGTCCTCCTGGACTCCGCCAAGCTCCAGGAGGAGTTCGCGAAGCGCCAGGCCCGCCGCGACCGCAGCGACCCCGAGCGCGCCGCGGAGGACGAGGCCCGTGACGAGCGCGCCTTCGACCGCGAGCTGGACGTCGCGCTTGCCGGCGCCGAGAGCCCGGGCGGCCCGGAGCCCGAGGACCTCCTCGCCGGCGCCCCGCCCGAGGTCGAGATCGACTTCGGCGAACCCGTGTACACCGAGGACGACGCGAACGCCACGCTGCCGATGCTCCGCCACATTCCGTACGCGATGGAGCACGAGGTCGCGCACGGCGTCCACGTCACGCTGCTGGACGCGGGCCACATCCTGGGCTCCGCCATCGTCCGGATGCGGCTCTCGCGGCCCGGCGGCGGGCGCGACGCGGTCGTGGTGTTCTCCGGCGACCTGGGCCGGCCGCATTCGCCGATCCTCCGCGATCCCACCCCGGTTTCCGAGGCCGACGTCGTCGTGTGCGAATCCACCTACGGCGGGCGCGAGCACGAGCCGGCCGACCAGGCGGTCGCGACGCTCGCCTCGGTCGTCACCGAGACGGCGCGCCGCAAGGGCGTGCTGCTGATCCCGTCGTTCGCGATCGGGCGGACGCAGGAGATCGTGTGGGAGCTGGACCGGCTGCTGGCCACCGGGCGGATCCCGGAGCTGCCGCTGTACCTGGACTCGCCGATGGCCAGCTCGGCCTCGGACATCTACCGGGCCCACCCCGAGGCGTACGACGAGCAGACCGAGCGGCTCCTGCGGGAGCACGAGTCGCCGCTGGACTACCCGGCCCAGCACATCACCCGGAACGTGCAGGAGTCGGAGCGCATCGTGCGCGCCCAGCCGCCGTACATCATCGTGGCGTCCAACGGGATGCTCACCGGCGGGCGCTCGATGGGCCACGCGGCGCGGCTGCTGCCGGACCCGACGGCGACCGTCCTGTTCGTGGGTTACCAGGGCGAGGGGACGCTCGGCGCACACCTCGTCGGGGGCGCCAGGACAGCGCGGGTGAACGGACGCCAGGTGCAGGTCCGCGCGACGATCCGCTCGCTCGACGGCTTCTCCGCCCACGCGGACGAGCCCGAGCTGCTCGCGTGGCTGGGCCATTTCTCGCGCGGCCGGCGACCGGGCGATCCCGGGGTGCCCCGGCGCGTCTACCTCGTCCACGGCGAGCCCGCGGCCCAGTCCGCGCTCGCACCGCGGGTGGCGGAGCTCGGCCTGGACGTGGCGACGCCCACCTGGCACGAGACGGTGTCGCTCGACTGAGCCGCCGACGGCGGGTTCGAGACCGGTCCGCGCTCGGGGTGCTGCGCAGGATCGCGCAACTCGATCCATGGCCGGCTCCGGGTGGCCCCGATGGAGCGATTTGGCCCAGCTCGCGCGACGCGCCGAGGTCACGGTCCGCCCGGTGGCCCTCGTCGGCATGGTCCGCCCGGTGGCACCCGCCGCAGCCTCGACCGCCGTTCGGCTACGATCCGGAGCCTTCGAAGGAGGTCCGCGTCCCTTGGCTCTCGTCGCGCCCGCCGCGCCTCGCACCCCCGCCCCCATCTCGCCCGACGAGCTCGAGCGGATCCGCGCGCCGTTCCGCCAGGCCACGCTCCTCCCCGCCCGCGCCTACCACGACCAGGCGGTCTACGACTGGGAGGTGGAGGAGATCTTCCTGCGGGACTGGATCGCGGTGGGACGGGCCGAGGAGGTGCCGGAGCCGGGCTCGTTCGTCCTGCGCGAGCTGTTCGGTGAGAACGTGATCCTCGTCCGCGGCCGGGACGGCGTCATCCGCGCCTTCTACAACGTGTGCCGCCATCGGGGCACCGCGGTCGAGGAGCGGGAGTGCGGCAGGGCCGTCCGCTTCCAGTGCCCCTACCACGCCTGGATCTACGATCTCGACGGTCACCTGGTCCGGGCGAAGCACACGGAAGACCTCGAGGACTTCACCTTCGAGGGCTTCGGCCTGGCCGGGATCAGGTGCGAGGTATGGGGCGGTTTCGTGTTCCTGTGCTTCGCCGGCGAGGACCTCACGCCGCCGCTGCGCGAGTACCTGGGCGACTGGTTCGACCACCACGCCGGCTTCGGCCGCGACATGTCGACGCTGGCCCGGGCCGCCCGCCTGACCTACGACGTCGGCGCTAACTGGAAGATCGTGGCCGAGAACTACAGCGAGTGCTACCACTGCCCGCCGGTCCACAAGCTGCTCAACCGGCTCACCCCCTACGACCTGGGTGAGGACTTCCTGGCCGAGGGTCCGTGGAAGGGCGGCTGGATGCCGTTCGCGGAGGGCTGCGAGACGATGTCGATCAGCGGCACGCTCGACGGCCGGCCGCTGCTCTACGCCCGCGACGTGAACGAGGCCCGGCGGATCTACTACTACATCCTGTGGCCCAACCTGATCGTGTCGGTGCACCCGGACTACGTGCTCACCCACCAGGCCTGGCCGGACGGCCCGGACCGGAGCACCGTCCACTGCGACCTCTACGTGGAGGCGGACCGGATGGGTGCGATCGACGTCAGCGGTGCTGTCGAGTTCTGGGACCTCACCAACCGCGAGGACTACCACGTCGTCGAGATGCAGCAGCGGGGGACGCGGTCACGCTCCTGGATCGCCGGCCGCTACTCCAACCAGGAGGCCTCGGTCCACGCCTTCGACATCATGGTGGCGGACCGCTACGCCAACGACGGCTCGCACACCGTGCGCGGCTGGCGCACCGAGACCGCGAGCGACCGGCGACTGGTGACGCGGATCCTGGGGCCCGGCCAGCAGCAGCCGGACTGACGCTCGGACGCGCCGCCGTCCCGTCGCGGCCGGACGCGGCACGCGCCTGTCCCGCACCGCTGGACAGCCTGGCCACGATCGGCCCGCGGCTGTCAGGATGCGCGGACCGGTGTCAGGGGAGGACGGGGATGATCCAGTCGCAGGTGATCTCGGCGGCCGAGCTGGCGTCGGTTCGGCGCGAGTACCGGGCCGCGACGCTGCTCCCGAAGCGCACCTACCACGACCCCGTGGTGTTCGAGTGGGAGCGGGCCAACATCCTGCGCACGGACTGGGTGCTCGTCGGGCGCGAGGAGGACGTCGCGGAGCCGGGCAGCTTCCAGCGCCTGGAGCTCGATGGCGAGGACATCATCCTCGTCCGGGGCAGGGACAGCCAGGTCCGCGCGTTCTACAACGTGTGCCGCCACCGGGGCACCGCGGTCGAGGAGCGGGAGTGCGGCAGGGCCGTCCGCTTCCAGTGCCCCTACCACGCCTGGATCTACGATCTCGACGGTCACCTGGTCCGGGCGAAGCACACGGAAGACCTCGAGGACTTCAGCTTCGAGGGCTTCGGCCTGGCCGGGATCCACACCGCGACCTGGCAGGGCTTCGTGTTCCTCAACCTGGCCGAGGGCGAGGTCGAGCCGCTGGAGGCCCAGCTGGGCGACCTCGCCGACCACTTCTCCCGCTTCGACTTCACGACCCTCCGGTCCGCGAAGCAGGTCACCTACGACGTCGCCGCCAACTGGAAGTTCATCGCCGAGAACTACAGCGAGTGCTACCACTGCCCGGGCGTCCATCCCCAGCTCAACAAGCTCACGCCCTACGACCTGGGCGGGGACTACGACCCCGACGGCGCCTGGCAGGGCGGCTGGATGGAGCTGGTGGACGGCGCCGAGACGATGGCGCTCGACGGCGGCCACGGGTCGCGCCACGGCCGCCCGCCGATGTGCGGGATCACGACCGAGGACGAGCAGCGGATCTACTACTACGTCCTGTGGCCGCTGACGTTCCTGTCGATCCACCCCGACTACCTGCTCGTCCATCGCCTGGAGCCCGTCGACGCCGGTCACACGCGGGTGATCTGCGACTGGTTGTTCGAGGAGTCGACCGTGGCCCGGCCCGACTTCGACCCCTCGGAGCCGGTCGAGTTCTGGGACCTCACCAACCGGCAGGACTGGCACGTGTGCGAGCTCCAGCAGCGGGGCA
>MGOE01000090.1:18445-18711 GCA_001797035.1 Chloroflexi bacterium RBG_16_72_14 | reverse complement strand
AGCCCGGCGCGGACGGCGGGGATGGCGGCAACGGCCACGCCGCCGGCGGATCCGGCCGCCAAAAGGACCGGGTGGCGGCGCGGCACCGGGCGAAGGCGGCCTCCGCGGGGTAGCGGGCGTCGGCTGGCTGCCGGCCTCGCGCGGGGTAGCCGGCCTCCGCGCGGTAGCCGCCTCGGCTAGCCTGAGCACGTGCCGCTGCTACTGCTCAAGCTCACCCTCACGCCGCTGATCGTCGGCGGGGCGAGCCTCGCTGCACGGCACTGGGG
>MGOE01000090.1:13844-18399 GCA_001797035.1 Chloroflexi bacterium RBG_16_72_14 | reverse complement strand
ACCTCCGCGCCGGTCGTCTTCTTCCTGGCGCTGGACCACGGGCCGGCGTTCGCGGCGAGCGCCGCCATCGGGACGCTGATGGGGCTCGGGATCCTGGGGGCCTGGAGCGTCGCGTACGTGTGGGCGTGTCGGCGTGGGCCCGCGCCGGCGGTGCTCGCGGGAACAGCCGTGTTCGCGGTGCTCGGGCTTGCCGTCCAGCCGTTCATCGGGCTGCCATTCGCGCTGCTCGTCGTCGGCTCGCTCGTGGCCGTGGCCGTCGCGCTCCGGCTGATGCCTGCGGTCCGCGCCGTCCGTTCCGAGGCGCCGCACCCGTCCTGGGACCTGCCGGCCCGGGTCGTCGTCGGCACCGCGATCGTCGTCACGCTCACCGCCGTGGCCCCGCTGCTCGGCGCCCACCTGGCGGGGTTGCTCGCCACGTATCCGGTCTACGTGTCCGTGCTGGCGGTGTTCACGCACCTCCACGAAGGGCCGGCCGGTGCGGCGGACGTCGTGCGCGGCCTGCTGACCGGCCTGTTCGGGACGATCGCATTCTGGGCCGTCGTGCAGCCCGGGCTCACGCTCGCGGGCGTAGTGCCCGCGTTCCTCGCCGGCGTCGCCGTCTCGCTCGCGATCCAGTCACTCGCCCTCCGATCGATCCGCGCCGGCACCGCTGAGGCCACATAGGCGTGCCCGGCCGTCCCGCGCTCCGAGCTTCGCGGGCGACCGTCCTGGTCATCGCGGTGATGGCGATCGCGTGTTCGCCCGCCCCGCCGACCCCGGCAGCGACGGCGACGGGCGAGTCGAGCAGCCCGAGCCTGGCACCGATCGCGGAACCGACCTTCGTCATCGCCTTCGAAGGGCGTGTCGCCCGTCCGGTCGAGATGGCCGTTGGGCTGATGTTGGCCGCCCCGGTGAGCGCCGATGAGGTTGCCGCGTCCATCGGCGATGGGCCATGACCGCGCGGCTGCCACGCGCGAGCCGGTCGCCCTGGGGTCGTTGACTCAGGGTCAATGAAATCGGGCATCCGGCTCGCGATCGGTCCCGTTTCGGGTCGAGTTGGCGGCCTTCGTGGACTGTGGGTCCACGGACCCTCGCATCCGTGGCCCGGAACGACCCGGATTCACGATCTCATGGACTGTGAGTCCCCATCCATGGCGGGCGATGGCCGGAGGCCTCGGGCCGTCGCCACGTGGGGGTCCGCCGCGAGACCGCCGGCCTGGTGCCGCGGGACGCCGCCCCGGGATCGTCCACCCGCGGACGCCGCGCGCGACCGCCGCCGCGACTGGTGCCGCGGGACGCCGCCCCGGGATCGTCCACCCGCGGACGCCGCGCGCGACCGCCGCCGCGACCACCGCCGCGGGACGCCCGCTGCGGGCCAGCCTCCTAGACGCCGCCACGGGACCCGAGGCGCACCCCGGGACCGTCCGACCCGTCCGCAACGGGCCGGAGGGACCATGACACGCCGAGGGGGCCGGAGCACGCTCGGGGCACCTCGACCCGGACGCCGGCACGGCGCGTCCGGGCCTTGACCCGTCGCTGCGCCACCAGACCCGGAGTCCGGCAATGGCCCTCGACCTCTCCACCAACCTCCTCGGTCGCTCGTTCCTCACGCTCCGCGACTTCACGGCGGACGAGATCGAGCACCTCCTCCAGCTCTCCGCCCGCCTCAAGCAGGAGAAGCGGGAACACCGCGAGATCAGAAGATTGGCCGGCAAGTCGATGGCCCTGATCTTCGAGAAGGACTCCACCCGGACGAGAATCGGCTTCGAGGTCGCCGCCTACGACCAGGGGGCCCACGTCACGTACATGGGTCCCACCGGCTCGCACATCGGCAGGAAGGAGAGCGTCAAGGACACCGCGCGCGTGCTCGGCCGGGTCTATGACGCGATCGAGTTCCGGGGCTTCCACCAGTCGGACGTGGAGGCGCTCGCCGAGCACTCCGGGGTGCCCGTGTACAACGGCCTGACCGACGAGGACCATCCCACCCAGGTGCTCGCCGACCTGCTGACCATCCGCGAGGACGTCGCCAAGCCGCTGCGCGAGGTCGCCATGGCCTACGTGGGCGATGCGCGCGGCAACATGGGCGACGAGCTCCTGATCGGCTGCGCGACGATGGGCATGGACCTCCGGATCGTCGCTCCGCGCGCGGTCTGGCCGCGCGAGGACTTCCTGGCGGCCGCCCGGCAGCTGGCCGACCGGAGCGGCGCGCGGATCACCGTCACCGAGGACGTCGCGGAGGGGGTCCGGGGCGTCGACGTGATCTACACCGACGTCTGGGTCTCGATGGGCGAGCCCGAGGCGACCTGGGACGAGCGGATCGCCCTCCTGCGCCCGTACCAGGTGACGGCCGCGATGATGGCCGCGACCGGCAACCCCGAGTGCAAGTTCATGCACTGCCTGCCGGCCTTCCACGACCTCGACACCGAGGTCGGCCGGAAGATGTTCGAGCGCCACGGCCTGACGGCGATGGAGGTCACGGACGAGGTCTTCGAGTCACCGGCCTCGATCGTGTTCGACCAGGCCGAGAACCGGATGCACACGATCAAGGCGGTCCTCGTGGCCACCCTGTCCAAGGACGGGCCACAGTGATGCGCGTCGTGGCCGCCCTCGGGGGGAACGCGCTCCTCCGTCGGGGCCAGCCGATGACCGCCGCGAACCAGCGCGCCAACGTGGCGGTCGCCGCGCGGGCCCTGCTGCCGATCGCCCTCGAGCACGACCTCGTCCTGACCCACGGCAACGGGCCGCAGGTGGGGCTGCTGTCGCTACAGAACGCGGCCTACAAGCCGGACGAGGAGTACCCGCTCGACGTCCTCGGCGCCGAGACCGAGGGGATGATCGGCTACCTGCTGGAGCAGGAGCTGGGCAACCTGCTGGGGGCCGGCCGGCCGATGGCCACCATCCTCACCCGGGTCGAGGTGGACCCCGCGGACCCGGCATTCGGGCACCCGACCAAGCCGATCGGTCCCGTCTACGACCGCGAGGAGGCGGAGCGCCACGCCGTCGAGAAGTCGTGGACGATCGCACCTGACGGCGCCAGGTGGCGGCGGGTCGTCCCGTCTCCGCAGCCCAGGGCGATCGTCGAGATCGGCGTGATCGACCTGCTCGTCCGGGAGGGGGTCATCGTCGTGTGCGCGGGCGGCGGCGGGATCCCCGTCACGGCCGGCTCCGAGGGCGGCTATATCGGGATCGAGGCCGTGATCGACAAGGACTTCGCCGGCGCGCTGCTCGCCACATCGCTCCACGCCGATGCGTTCCTGATGCTCACCGACGTGGACGCGGCGTACGTGGACTGGGGCACGCCCGACGCCCGGGCGATCCGCCGCGTGTCGCCGGCTGCCCTGGCGCAGTGGACGTTCGCCGCTGGCTCAATGGGCCCCAAGGTGGAGGCCGCCTGCCGGTTCGTGAACGCCGACTCCGGGTTCGCCGTGATCGGCTCGCTGGCCGACGCGGGCGCGATGCTCCGCGGCGAGGCGGGCACGATGGTGACCCGCGAGGCGGCTCGCACCGAGTGGGGGACCCCGCCGCTCGTGGGGGCCGCCGCGACGTAGCGCCATGTGGGGGCTGCGGAACCTGGCGGCCGCCACCGTGCTGGCGGTCGCGACCATCGCGGCGTGCGGCGGGGCGAGCCCCGATCCGACCCTCTCACCGGCGCCGCCAACGGCCGTGCCGACCGCCGCGCCCGCCGTCGAGCCGATCACCCCCACGGTCGAACCCGTCACGACCACGCCGGCGCCCACCGCGATGCCGGCCACCGAGGCGACCGGCCTGCGTGCCATCCTCGTCGAGAAGATCGACGTCGGGACCGGGATCGTGCACTTCGCGGATGTCGCGGTCTTCTTCGATCGGGAGGCGGACAAGGCCGCCCGAGAGGACGGGCAGCCTGGTGGCGCTCCGAACCCGGTCTGGATCCGCGAGCTCGGGACGAGCGGCTCGCTGGCCCTCGATCCCGAGGCGCGCGTGACGATGCTCGGCCACGACGCTGAAGGCAACCGCGTCCCCATGTCCGCCGACGTGGCCACGTTCGTCCGAGTGTTCACCATCGGGGCGCCCGCCCGCGACTGGGACATTGGCCCAGTGATGTTCATCGGCGTGCAGGACGGCCGGATCGTGTCGATCGAGCAGGTGGAGACGCCGTAGCGCCCGCCGCGGCGTCGACTACGTCCGCGGCATCGGCTACTTCTTCGACCGGGCCGCGATCCGCTCCAGGGCGCCGGTCCAGCCGGCATCGAACGCCTTGCCCGGCGCGTCGAGGTCCACGACCACTGGCGCGTGGTCCGACGGCGTGGGCGGGCCTTTGCGCGCCTCGCGGTCGATCTCGGCCCACACGAGGCGGCCCGCGACCGGTACCGTGGCGTACAGGAGGTCGATCCGCATCCCCTCGTTGCGATGGAAGTTGCCGGCCCGGTAGTCCCACCACGAGAACCGCCCCGGCTCCGGGCGCAGCGCCCGGTACGCGTCCGTGAGGCCCCACGCCCGGAGCCCAGCCAGCGCCGCTCGCTCGGGCTCGGACACGTGCGTGCCGCCGTGCGCCTTGACCTCGGACCATACGTCCTCGGGGGCCGGGCTCACGTTGAAG
>MGOE01000090.1:11855-13672 GCA_001797035.1 Chloroflexi bacterium RBG_16_72_14 | reverse complement strand
CTCGTCGAAGGGGTTGAAGTCGTCCTCGGAGACAGCCACGGCCGCGCCGGCCGACGAGTCCCGGACCGGGCCGTCGCCGAAGTTCGTGACGACGTCCTCGGCGCCCACCCGGGTCAGGATCCCCACCCCGTTCCAGCGCCCCTCGCCGTGGTGGACTAGGTCATAGCCCAGCATCCGGAACGGCATGACCGGGGCGTCGACGTCGGAGAGCTTGGTCTCCTGGATGAGCAGGACGTCCGGCTCGGCCCTGGCGAGCCACTTCTCGACCGCCTCCTGGCGGGCCTTGAGCGAGTTGACGTTCCAGGTCGCGATGCGCATGACTAGGACCCTGGCGCGGCGATCTTGATCGGCGCCCCGACGTCGGAGACCTTGGCCGTGAGGGCGATCCGCATGATCCCTGGCCCGCCCTCCGCCGATGGAACGGTCGCCTGCACGAAGCACGTTAGTTCGGTCGGCTCGCCATCGGGGGTAAGGACCAACCGCAACTCTTCCGTCTGCCCAGGCACTCCGAGCTCCCGCATGAGGGTCGTCTGGTAAGCAACGAGGCGGGTGTTTCGATATGCGAGGTTCACGAGGTCGGGCGCCGCGCGAGACGTGAACTGGACGGCGGTGGGGTCGCCGAGGCAGTCCCAGATGTTGACGACGACTGACTCGACAGCCGCATTCCGAGGGCCTCTCACCCATGCGCCGGAACGATCCGGTTGATACGTCGCATCTCCGACGGTCACCATTTCCAGAACCGCTCCAGACACCTCCACTGTCCCCGCGAAGTCGCTCCCGGCCACGTCCATCGTGAAGATGTACGCGTCGATGAGCCGGCCGTCGATTGATGTCAACTGGTCGACCGTGATTCGATATCGCAGGCTCGACTCCTGCATTAGAGCGACGAAATCACGCAGGGCGTCAGCCGCGGCGACCTGGTCGGCGTCCAGCTCGCGGGTCGGCACGGGAGCCAGGCCAGACGAGGAGGCAGTTGGGGTCGCCGAGGGAGGCAGTGAGACTTCAGGGGCAGCGGCCGACAGGCTTGTGCCCCCGGCGCACCCCGCCAACACGAATGTCAGTGCGGCCTCGAGTGCGACGACTGTACCGCGATGCGCCGGCATCTCAATACCGGCGGCCGCGCTGGCGGGCGAGGTCGAAGGTCGCCGTGTCGGCGACGGCCATCACGGCCATCGTGCCGGCCTGGACCGGGTCGCTCACGACGAGGTCCACGTGCTTCGTGATCGAGCCGACCATGTTGAGCGCGATGATCGGGATGCCGACCGCGCGCAGCTCCTCGGCGGCGCGGCTGATCTCGCCGCCCATGATCGAGCCCGCGAGGACGAGCAGCCGGGCGCGCGGCAGGTCGGCCACGGCCCGGACGGCGGCGGCGATCGCGTCCTCGCCCACCAGCGGGATCGTGTCCACCGAGATCCGCTCGCCACGGAGATTGTGCCGGTCGGCCTCGGACACGGCACCCAGCGCGACCTGCGCGACCTGCGCGCCACCGCCCACGACGATCACCCGCTTGCCGAACACCTTGCCCAGCGGGCGGGTGAGCCGCAGCGCGAGCACGCCCGGCAGCCCGTCCAGCGCGGCGATCAGCGCGTGCTCGTCGGCGTCCTCGACCTCCAGCTCCAGCTCCGCCACCGGCCGGTCGTCCGGGTCGATGCCGCTCGCGGCCACGCGACGCACGGTGGACAGGGTGCGGACGCGACCACCGGCCTCGGTGACGCGCCCGGCGATGACCGAGATCATGCCCGGGTCGTCGACGACCTCGAGCCGGACGGCGACGACGGGCGGCAGCGGCTGGGCCTGGCGGCGGGGCACGGCGCGGG
>MGOE01000090.1:11222-11845 GCA_001797035.1 Chloroflexi bacterium RBG_16_72_14 | reverse complement strand
GCCCGAGATGACGTCGCTGATCGACATCCCGGTGGGCTCGGAGCCGCCGGTCGGGTCGTGCTCCTCGAAGGCGATCTCGAGCGCCGTGAACGCGTCACGCGTGGCGGCCGGGTCGCTGGTGGTCAGCATCAGGGCCCCGTCCGTGTCCTCGGCCACGCCGACGATGCCGGTGATGTTGACGCCGCGGTCCGCCAGCGCCTGGGCGACGCGCGCGAGGGCGCCGGGGCGGTCGTCGAGCTGCACGGTGAACCAGATCGTCACGCGGAACCTCCTGGCCGTCATGGTACGCGGGCGGCACGCTACCCTGCGACTCCGATGGCAACGAGGGATGCGGAGGATGCGACCTGATGCCGGCGCCGCTGGGCAGGACCCCGACGAAGAGGATGCCGAACATCCAGGTGTTCGGGCTGGACGATTCGCCGCCGACACGGGCCGCGCTCCGGTTCTTCCGCGAGCGGCGGATCGTGGTGCACTACGTGGACCTTCGCAAGCAGCCGATCGCCGCCGGCGAGCTGCGCCGGTTCGCGGATCGGCTGGGTGCGGCGGCGCTGCTGGACACCGAGGGCCGCACCTACCGCGAGTCCGGCCTGGCCTACCTGTCCACGGACGGGGCCGGGATCACC
>MGOE01000090.1:9596-11154 GCA_001797035.1 Chloroflexi bacterium RBG_16_72_14 | reverse complement strand
CAAGGCGGAGGCCACGTGGAAGGCCTGGCTGACCCGCCCGCGGTTGCCGCACGCACCGTCGCGCTGAGCCGTCCAAGGCCGACGCGCGTCATGTTGCGCAGGATCGGCCAAATCGCTCCATCCTGGCAACGAAACGGTCGCCCGGAGCCATCATCAGCGTGACTCGCACGATCTCGCGCAGCACTCTCCGTCAACCGCCGGGTCCGGGGGTCCGAATCGAGCGATTTGCGTGATCTCGCGCGACGCCTGTGTCAGCTCCGGACGGAGGGGTCGAAGACCCGGCCCATGAACAGGATCGCGCCGGTGTTCACGTCATGGAGGACGAACAGGAACGGCCGGTTCAGCCGCAGCGTGACCGTCTTCGCGGGCTGCGGCCCACCGCAGCCACCCGTGGTGTCGCCGATCACGGCCGTCGCGGCGGCGGCCTCGGTGCCGGTCTCGTCGACATCGATGTTCGCCTGGTGGATGACCGCGGCGATGAACATCTCGCTCGGCGACGTGATCCCCGAGAAGTCGGCGGCCCCCGACGTTGCGAGCGTCATGCCCAGCTTCCGAAGCGACGGGACGAGGTCGGACCGGGTCTCGATCCCGAACCGTGGCATGAACAGGTGCACGGTGTACGGGTAGCTCCCGCAGCGCATGTCGGCCCAGTCCTCGGGCGTGTAGCTCAGCTCGGTCAGCCGTTCCCGCTGGCGGTCGAGCTTCCCGGCGATCGTCGCGAGCTTGGCGGGTGTCAGGCTTGCCTCGAAGGCGTCGATGTCGTCGGGCAGGATGAGCGTCATGGCCAGGGGCGTCGACCCGCCGGTCCCGAGGTAGCGGAGCTCGGTCGCCTTCCAGCCGGCGCCGGTAGCGAACGGGACCTCCTGGCCGCCCCACAGCGACATCGTCGGGACCTCGACCTGCATGCCGCCGGGTCGCGTGAACGCCCGGTCCGTCGTGGCGTCCTTCTCGAACTCGACCTGCCAGTTTGCCTTGAGGTAGATCGCGTTGACCAGGACCAGGCGGGTCGACTCGGTGATGTCCGGCTGGCCCAGCAGCTCCGGGATCCGCTTCGCCGTCTGGCGGCTGACCCAGGCGTTGATGACCATCCTGGCGGCGTCGGGATCGGCCGCGTAGTCGAGGAGCCCGAGCCCGGCCCCGAACGCCTCGCCGATCGCCTCGAGGTATGCCTGTTCGATCGGCCAGCCCCGCTGCCCGAACGCCGCGTTGGCGATGTGCAGCGAGAGGGCGTGCGTCTGCTCCTCGTCGTCGGTCCACGTCGCGTTGCGTCCCCTGAGCGCCTGCTCGAGGGCGTTGAGGCGGTCCGCCAGCGGCTTCCAGCCATCGGCCCGGAGAACGGCATCCATCTGGGCGGCGGTCTCGCCCCGGGCCCCCGCCCTCGCCATCGCGAGCGCGAGCGAGATGCTGGTGGGGGAGAACACGACGTTCCTGCCCTCCAGCTCGAGGGTCGGATCCGTCCGCATGCGGCGGTAGAGGTCGAGGGCGAACGCGTTGATCGCGGTCGCGGCGCGCCGGGCGTCGGCGGCACGCCCGGCGGTGCGGTCGACGGATGCGCTGG
>MGOE01000090.1:9336-9589 GCA_001797035.1 Chloroflexi bacterium RBG_16_72_14 | reverse complement strand
CAGGCCGGCGAGCGGGTCCTCGGCGAGGGCGATCCAGGGCGTCCCTTCGTGGTCGGCGGCGGCCACCCAGCCCTCGGTGACCCCTCCGCTGAGGGTGAGCGAGACCGGGGCGACGCGGTACCAGTCGTAGCCGGAGTCGTGCACCGGGCCGTCGATGACGAGCAGCTCCGTCCCGGTCGGCAGCAGCGGCTCGTACTTCGCCGAGTCGTCGGCCACCCGCGGCTGCGACCGGACGCGCAGGCGATCGGACACG
>MGOE01000090.1:9115-9239 GCA_001797035.1 Chloroflexi bacterium RBG_16_72_14 | reverse complement strand
CGCGGCCGGCACCGAGGGGGTTGCCGCCGTGGGTGTCGCGGGGTTCGGGGTCGGGACCGGCGTGGGCGTCGTGTCCGCGCAGCCGGCGACGAGGATCGCCACCAGCAGCCAGGCGACGGGGGAG
>MGOE01000090.1:6616-9039 GCA_001797035.1 Chloroflexi bacterium RBG_16_72_14 | reverse complement strand
GACAGGCCCTGTCGGGCCTCGGCTCGGACGCCGCGACATCACCGCCGCCGCGCGTAGGACGTACGGCCGCGGCGTCGGTGACGCCGGGGATTGGTCGCGTGACACGCCCGGTGGCATGCTGTCCCGATCATGAGCAGTCATGACACCGAGGAGCACCACCCCTCGCCGCGCTCCATGCGGCGCGGTCGCGTCACCATGCGGCCGGAGGCCGCGGCCCGCCTCGACACCAAGCGCCCCACCGAGGATGAGAAGCTCCTCGGCAGCCCCGTTGCGGAGCGGCCGGCGTTCCTCGAGACGGACACGTGGCGCACGCTGCGGATCCTGTCCGAGTTCGTGGAGGGGTTCGAGGCCCTGGCCGGCGTCGGGCCGGCGGTCGCCGTGTTCGGCTCCGCGCGCACGCCGGAGGGCCACCCGACGTACGAGCTCGCCCGCCGGATCGGCGCCGAGCTCGCAAAGGCCGGCTTCGCGGTGATCACGGGCGGCGGCCCGGGCACGATGGAGGGCGCCAACCGTGGTGCGCACGAGGCGGGCGGCCTGTCCATCGGATGCAACATCGAGCTGCCCCACGAGCAGCACCTCAACCCGTACGTGGACCTCTCCGTCGAGTTCCACTACTTCTTCGCCCGCAAGACGATGTTCGTCAAGTACTCGGACGCGTTCGTCATCCTGCCGGGAGGGTTCGGGACCCTGGACGAGCTGTTCGAGTCGCTGACCCTCATCCAGACCGGCAAGATCCGCCACTTCCCGGTCGTGCTCGTCGGCCGGACCTACTGGGACGGGCTGCTCCGCTGGATGCGCGAGTCACAGCTCGCGGAGGGTGCCATCACCGAGGCCGACCTCGCCCTGCTTCGCGTCACCGACGACCCGGAGGAGGTCGTGTCGATCGTCACCGAGTACGCGAAGGCCAACGGCATCCGGGAGTGACCGACCTCGCGGAGCCGCTGCCGGGCGTCGCCCCGGCCCATCGGACCCACCCGGCGCGCGGCTACGCGCTGTACCTCGTCGCGGCCACGCTGTTCGCGTTCAACGGCACCGTCGCCAAGTCCGTCCTGCTGACCGGCATGGAGGCGACCCGCCTGAGCCAGCTCCGGGTCACCGGGGCGGCGCTGCTGCTGCTCGTCGCCGTGGCCGTCTGGCGCCCCGACGCCCTGCGCCTGCGCCGCGCGGAGCTGGTGATCCTCGCCGCGTATGGGATCCTGGGCATCACCGCCAGCCAGTTCCTGTACTTCGTCGCGATCGGAAGGCTACCGATCGGGCTCGCCCTGCTGATCGAGTTCACCGCGCCCATCATGGTGGCCGTGTGGTTCCACTTCGTGCTCGGCCACCGGGCGAGGCCCGTCGTGTGGGTGGCGCTCGCGATGGCCCTGGGCGGGCTCGCGGTCGTGGCGCAGGTGTGGGAGGGCTTCGTCCTCGACCCGCTCGGCGTGGCCGCGGCGGCGGGAGCCGCGGTGGCGCTGGCGGTGTACTACCTGACGGCGGACGTCCAGGTCCGCCGGCCCCACCCGCGCGACCCGGTCTCGCTCACGATGTGGGGGATGGTGGCGGCGACACTGTTCTGGGCGGTGGTCGCGCCCTGGTGGACCTTCCCGTGGGATGCGCTCGCCGGCTCCGTCCGGTTCGGCGGCGGTGGCGGCTCCCTGCTGCCGACCTGGGTGCTGGCGGCGTGGGTGGTCGTGATGGGCACGGTCGTGCCCTTCTCGCTGGTCGTGATCTCGATGCAGCACCTGCGCGCCTCGCAGGCGTCGGTCGTCGGGATGACCGAGCCGATCATCGCCACGTTCATCGCGTGGATCGCGCTGGGCGAGGTGCTCACCCAGATGCAGCTCGCCGGCGCCGTGATCGTGCTGGGCGGGGTGCTGCTGGCCGAGCGCAGCCGCTGAGGCGAGGCAGCGTCCAGGCACCAGCCGGTGGGAGCTCAGCCGGGGACGGCGACCTCGACCACGCCGTCCGTGACGCGTACCGGGTAGTAGCGGAAGCGCCGGACGCGCGTGAGGCGGCGGGCCTCGGTCTTCTTGCCCGGCGGGTCCGGCTTGTCCTCCCGGCCGGGCGGCGTCCAGACCGGCTCGTAGCGACCGTCGGGCCACAGGCCGCCGGTGGTCGGCATCTGGACGGGCTCGCCGGTCGCCAGGTCGAAGCGGCCGCTGTGCAGGGGGCACGCGACGACGCAGCCGTCGAGCTCCCCGATCGAGAGCGGTGCCGCCATGTGCGGGCACCGGTCGTCCACGGCGGCCAGGCCACGGCTGGTATGGGCGAGCAGCACGTCCTGGTCGCCGAAGGTGACACGCCGGAGCGCCCCGGGCGGGAGCTCGTCGAGCGGGAGACCCGGGCGGAACGGGGCGTCGCCGGCGCCGATCGCGAGCAGCGCGGCGGGGAACGCGAGGATCTCGATCACGGGCCGATGGTAGCGCGGTCCCCGGCGCCGC
>MGOE01000090.1:2410-6610 GCA_001797035.1 Chloroflexi bacterium RBG_16_72_14 | reverse complement strand
GCAGCGGGTGTCGGCCGCCCATTCATCCAGGCGAGGGACATCCCAGCCCGGCCCGCCGCGCCGTTCCGCCGGCCGGCATCCGCCGGCGGCGGCGTGGGCCAGGACGGGGTCGTGACGCTGTCATGTGCATTCCTGCGCTTGGCAGCCCGGAAGGGTCCAGATTCCGCGCTTCGCGGCCAGCTTGTGCGGCCGAGTGTGCGCGTCGTGTTCATCAATGGCGACAAGGAGGCCGCTGTGCCGGCATCGGGCGGGTCTAGCCCCCAGGATGCACACCAGGGACGCATTCCGTTGGGCAAGCCGCGAAGGGCCGGACTCGATTGTGGCTGGCACCGCGCGGGCGTTTCGGGCCGCCGGTCCCGTGCGGGGGCGTTTCGGGCCGCCGCACCGCGCCTGTCCAGCAGGCGTCCCGATGAAGCACTACTCGATCCTGCTAATCCAGCAGGCATGAGCGTGGAGAACGGGCCGCCACCTCGCAATCCTGCCTGTTGGGCGGGCGCCAGGATGGGATCTCCATCGGGACGCCTGTTGAGCGGGCGGCGGGCGCCGGGCAACGGGGCGGGGACCGCGGCGGCGGGCGCCGAGCAGCGCGGCCCGGAACGAGAACGGCCCGGCCACCCGAAGGGCGGCCGGGCCGGGAGGAGGGGCGAGGTCAGTCGGCCGCGGGCTGTCGCGCGGCCACCGGCTGGGACACGACGCCCGGCGGCAGGCCATCGCCCGCGCGACCGGGCACGCCCTCGCGCTGCGAACCGAAGCTGGTCCGCAGCGGCAGCTCACGCATGACCGCCGATGCGAGGAGCGCCGCGATCGTCGTCCCCACGCCGATCAGGAACACCTCGGACACCGCGACGCTGAATGCCTGGTGGATGCCGAACACGATGTTCGGGATGATCGGCTCGACGAGCGGCCGGACCTGCTCCGGGACGCCGGCGAGGATCGCCTGCCCCAGGTCCTGGCCCACGACCACGAGGCTCGTCCCGTCGCTGCCCGCGGCGGCGAGCTGGTCCGCGATCTGCGGCGGCACGCCGGCGGCCGCGACCTGGGTCGGGATCTCGGCGGTCAGCCGGTTGGCGAACACCGTGCCCACCAGCGCCAGGCCCACCGAGCCGCCGATCTGCCGGAAGAACGTCAGGTTCGACGTCGCGACGCCCAGCGCCCGCATCGGCACCGCGTTCTGGACGATGATCGTGAACACCGACAGCGTGGGCCCGATGCCGAAGCCGGTCACGAACATCCATGCCCACAGGACGGGCAGCGGGGTGTCCGCCCGGAGGTTGGTCATCAGCAGCAGGCCGACGGCCATGATCGCGAGGCCGCCCATGACGATCGCCTTGTAGCGGCCCGTGCGGGACACGAGGAAGCCCGCGCCCATGGAGCTGATGATCAGCCCGGCCAGGAGAGCCAGCGAGTACAGCCCGGAGTTCGTCGGCGTGGCGCCCTGCACGAACTGGAACCACTGCGGGAGGAACACCGCGGCGCCGAAGAAGCCGACGCTGATCAGAAACGTGGCTGCGATCGAGGACGCGTAGGTCCGGTCCGTCCACAGGTCGAGCGGCACGATCGGCTCCTTCGCCCGCGACTCCACGAACACGAACACCGCGCCCAGCACGAGGCCGATGAGGATCAGGCCGCCCACCTCGAACGCCGCCCAGTCCGCGGTCTGCTTGTTGGTCAGGCCGATGAGCAGGGAACCGACGGCGAACGTGAACACGGCCGCCCCGAGGTAGTCGAGGTTGCGCGACGCGTCGGGCCGCCGGACGGTCGGCAGCAGGCGCCAGATCACGGCCAGCGCCACGATGCCGATCGGCAGGTTGACGTAGAAGATCCAGTGCCAGCTGATCTGCTCGGTCAGGAACCCGCCCAGCAATGGGCCGATGACGGAGCTGAGGCCGAACACGGCGCCGAACAGGCCCTGGTACTTGCCGCGCTCCGCGGGCGTGAACAGGTCGCCGATGACGGCCAGCGAGATCGGGAACAGGGCGCCCGCGCCGAGGCCCTGGATGCCCCGGAATACGATCAGCTGGGTCATGTCCTGCGACAGGCCCGACAGCGCGGAGCCGGCCAGGAACAGCCCGATGCCGATCATCAGCAGCGGCTTGCGCCCGTACAGGTCCGACAGCTTGCCGTAGAACGGCACCGAGATCGTGGACGTCAGCAGGTAGATCGTGATCGTCCAGGTCAGCAGCGACTGGCCGCCGAGCTCGGTGACGATCGTGGGCAGGGCGACGCTGACGATGGTCTGGTCGAGGGCGCCGAGGAACAACCCCAGCAGCACCGCGAACAGGATCTCCATCTTCGCGCGGTGGGACAGGTCGAGGGCGCCGAGGCCGTGGGCCGGCGCCTCGTCGATGTGGACGGATTCCAAGAGGGGGTCCTTTCGTTTCGTTTCAGGTGCCGGCCGAGCCGGCGGGGGACGCGGCCTCGCGAGCGGCGGGGGAGTGGTCGTGGTGCGAGAGGGCGGCGTAGCGCTCGGGGGAGGCCTCGAGCTCCTCGGTCACGGCGCGCCGAAGGTCGTCGGCCGCGGCATGGACTCGGGCGAGCGCGTCAGCGTCGAGCCGCGCCAGGGCTGCGGCCATGATGTCGCTCTTGACGAGCTCCGCCTGGTCCACGAGGTCGAGGCCGGTCGCGGTGGGCCGGACGAGGACCACGCGGCGGTCGTCGGGGACGCGGTCGCGCTCCACGAGCCCGCGCTCCTCCATCCGGTCGATGATCCCGGTTGCGCTGGACATCGACACGTCCAGGATCTCCGCCAGCCGGCCCATGGGCATCGCGTCGTGGTGCCGCAGGAGCGTCAGGACGTGGAAATGCGTCATGCTGATCCCCAGCCGGACCATCCGCTGGGAGCCCGCGCAGCGCAGGGAGCCCAGGGCGCGCCCGAGGTCGGCCAGGACCGTCTCGACGGCATGCCCCTGCCCGATGGCTTCGGCAGGCTGGATGTTGGTTTGCATGATGCGAAGTATTTAGTCCATACGAACAGTTCTGTCAACCCCAACTGTTCGTGACACGCGGAGGAAGCCGGTGCGGTTCGCGCTGATGATCGAGGCCCAGCAGGGGCTCAGCTACGCGGAGCAGCTCGCCGTGGCACGCCGCGCCGAGGCGGCGGGCTTCGAGGCGATGTTCCGCTCCGACCACTACGAGAGCTTCCCGGGGGGCTCGGACGCGCCCACGACCGACGCCTGGGCCGTTGTGGCCGGCCTCGCCCGCGAGACGGAGCACATCGGGCTCGGTGTGCTGGTGTCGCCGGTCGGGTTCCGGGCGCCGGGCAACCTCGCCAAGGTCGCGATCACCGTGGACGAGATGAGCGGCGGCCGGATCGGGGTCGGCGTGGGCGCCGGCTGGCACGACGGCGAGCATCGGCGCCACGGCTTCCCGTTCCCCGAGATCGGCGAGCGGGCGGAGCGGCTCGAGGAGACGCTCGAGATCCTGCACGGCCTGTGGGAGGGCCCCGACGGCTGGTCGTTCCTCGGCCGCTACTACGCGGTGGAGGACGCCCAGTTCCGGCCGCGCCCGGGCTCGTATCCGGGTCGCGAAGGCCGGCCGCGGATCCTCGTGGGCGGATCCGGGACGCCGCGGTCGTACCGCATCGCCGCGCGCTGGGCGGACGAGTTCAACCTCTCTTCGGCGAGCCCGCAGGTGGCGGCCCAGAAGTACGCGGCGCTGGCGGACGCCCTGCGGGCCGCCGGGCGCGACCCGTCCACGCTGACCCGCTCGGCGATGGTGGGGACGCTGATCGGCCGCGACCGGGACGAGGTGCGGCGGCGCGAGGCGGACCTGCTGGCCGCGTTCGGCGAGACCGGCGATGGCGAGGCTTGGTTCGAGCCGCGGCGCGCCCGCTGGATCCACGGCACGCCGGACGAGGCCCGCGCCGCGGTCGCCCGCTACGCGGAGGCCGGGGCAGAGCGGATCATGCTCCAGGTGTTCCTGCCCCGGGACCTCGACATGATCGACCTCATCGCCGAGGCGCTGTTCGGCTAGCCGGACGAGGCGGCAAGCGTTCGGGGGGCGCGGCGCCCGTCGGCGTCAGTGCCGGGCGAGCGATCAGGCGTCCACGTTGTCGGCGACCTCGGCGGCGCGGAGGTATCGCGGATCGTCGCGGCGGATCGGGTCGGGGTTCGTCCCCCGGGCCCGGGCGATCTCGAGGGTGAGCAGCTGGAGCGCGCCGGCCGTGCCCAGCAGCGAGGCGGCCGGGCCGGGAATGGCTGG
>MGOE01000090.1:2034-2331 GCA_001797035.1 Chloroflexi bacterium RBG_16_72_14 | reverse complement strand
GACGCGCGCAGGCCGAGCTCGCGTGCCGCCGCGAGGACCTGGCGCGTGCGACGCACCCGCGGCTCGCGCGCGGCGGGCTCGGAGAGGATCAGCACCAGCGCCGTGTCGGGCCCGGTCGCTGGCAGGTGGCCGTGGAGGAACGTCTCGAGGTCCCGCATCGCGGACGTGAGCCATGCCGCCTCCTCCACCTTGAGCACGAGCTCCCGGGCGGCGACCCGGTCCACGCCCGAGGCCACGACCAGCAGGCTCGCGGCGCCGCCGAGCCGGTTCGCGATCGCGGCGTCCGGCCGGGTGCCG
>MGOE01000090.1:1178-1981 GCA_001797035.1 Chloroflexi bacterium RBG_16_72_14 | reverse complement strand
GGCCACCCCATCGGGCGTTCGGCCCGCGAGCAGGTCAGCGACGACAGCGGCAGCGACCATCGGCGACACGTAGCCGACCGTGTGGCACCAGCTCCGGTCCATCTCGACCGTGGCCAGCACGACGTCGGCGATGGCTGCGGCGGGCGCCCCGGCGCTCGCCGTGAGGAGCGCGGTCCGCGCCCCGGCAGCCATGGCCGCGTCGAGAGCCGCGATCGTGGCCGCCGTGCCACCCTCGTGGCTCACACCGATCACGAGGCCGCGGCGCGGCGGGTCCAGGGCGAGCTCGAAGGCCTGTGCCGCGGCGGGACCCGGGCCCGGCAGCGCGGCCGCTCGCCAGGCCTCGCGGAGGATCTCCGCCGCACCCTGGGCCGCGTGCTCCGACGTGCCGCAGCCGGTGACGATCACCGGGCCGCCCCTCGTCGCCACCTCGCGAAGGGCGGCCACGAGGGCCGCCGCGGAACCGTCGGCCACGAGGCGTGACACGATCCGGGCCGCGAGCGCGGGCTCGGCGGCGATCATCTCGGCCATCGCCCATGGCGGCCCGTCGCGGAGGGTGGGCATCGGCAGATGGTCCCAGGGGTCCGGCGCGGGGGTGAGCGGGGCATCGGTGTCGAAGGCGCCGAGCTCGGCACGGAGGTCGTCCATCGACACAGCGTAGGCGAACGGCGCACGCGGCGGCGACCCGGCGTCACGGGACAGGACGCGGGGCCCGGATGGGACCAGCACGGCCCGACGCGCAAGCCACCCGGCGCGCGAGACGCCCGGCGCGGCGAGCACCGTCAGCCGGCCGGCCGTCCGAGCCA
>MGOE01000090.1:0-1113 GCA_001797035.1 Chloroflexi bacterium RBG_16_72_14 | reverse complement strand
CCACCGACCGAGCCACCGGCCCGAGCCACCGACCGAGCCACCGGCCCGAGCCACCGGCCCGAGCCACCGACCGAGCCACCGGCCCGAGCCACCGACCCGAGCCACCGAGCTCCGAATATGACCCGGGCCTCATGTTCGGTGGGCTCGAGGTCCCTTTGCCGGTCGCCTCGAGCGTGCGCCCGGTTCCGAACATGAGCCAGGGGTATTGTCGGCGGAGACCGGCGTGCCTTCGCCGTCGCAACATGAGCTCGCAGTAATGTTGCGAAGCCCGCGGCGTTCCCCCGGTCCGAATACGAGCCAGGGTCATGTTCGGGATGCGCGGCGGGCACCATCGGCGCCGCCAGGACACCGCCGGCGCCGCCAGGGCACCGCCGCTGCCGCGGCGAACCACCGCCGGCGCCGCGGCGAACACCGCCGGCAGACTGCGGCGGGAGCTCGGTGACAGGGGACAAGCCTGCGGCTCGGCCCCGCGCGTTCGGCCGTTCAGCCCCGTGGCATCAGGACTTGAACTCGATCGACCCGATCATCGGGGCGACATCGGCGTCGTCGCCGCCGGACATGATCGTGAACGTGAAGATGTAGACCTCGGTGTCGGTCGACACGTAGACCTGGGTGCCGTCCACCGTCACGGACGTGCCGTCGGCCATGGCCTGGGTCAGGCGGTACGCGATCTGGACCGCGTCCCGGCCGTCCACCGTGAGGTCGCTGACCACCGGATCGCCCTCGATGCCCGGCACCTGGCCGATGCCCTGCTCGGCGATGACCCGGAGCAGCTGGAGCGAGATCGCGCCCGAGGGCTGGACGATGACGTTGAGGTTCGTGCCCGGCCCGTCCGACTGGAGGTCGATCGCCCACAGCTTGACGCCGGCGGCGAGCAGGGTCGGCAGCTGGGCCTCGAGCGTGGCCGCCATCGCGGAGTCCTCCGGGAAGGCGTCGATGATGGCCTGGAGATCGTCGGCGTTGAGCGCGACCTCGACCCAGCCGTCCGCGAGCGTGATCTCGAACTTGCCGTCGACCTCGATGCGGCCTGTCCGGCCCTCGGTGCCGCCCGAGGTGGGCGACTCCTCGGGTGACTCGGAGGGGGTGGCGGTCGGTTCGGCGGTCGGGGTCGCG
>MGOE01000089.1:19935-23602 GCA_001797035.1 Chloroflexi bacterium RBG_16_72_14 | reverse complement strand
CCGAGGAGTCGTTCGCGGCGGGCCTGCTGGAGTACCCGCAGTACACGCGGCCGGCGACGTTCGAGGGGATGTCGGTGCCGTCGGAGCTCGTGTCGGGACACCACGACCAGGTGCGCGTGTGGCGGCTCCGGGAGTCGCTCCGCCGGACGCTCGAGCGGCGGCAGGACCTGCTGGACGGTCGGGCGCTCACGGCCGAGGAGCGTCGCCTGCTCGCCGAGCTCCGCGACACGCCGGCCGAGCCGGAGTCGGACCAGGACGCCTGATCGCGGGGCCGGGTGCGTCAACCGCGGGCGCCTGACACCCGCCCCGCGCCGTGCTATCCTCCGCCGTCGGCCGCGCCGTTCCGGCATGCCGCTCCGTACCCCGAGCCCACAGCAGCCACGGCTGCCGACGACCGAACAAGGACCGCCCACCGTGAACGTGCTCAACGAGATCGTCCAGGACCAGCTCCGCACCGACCTGCCGGAGATCACCCCGGGCGACACCGTGAAGGTCTCGGCCAAGGTCGTCGAGGGCAACCGCGAGCGCATCCAGGTGTTCGAGGGGCTCGTGATGCGGATGCGCAACAGCGGCATCGCGTCCACGATCACCGTGCGCCGCATCGCGTCGGGCGTCGGTGTCGAGCGGACGTTCAAGCTCCACAGCCCGCGGATCGAGAAGATCGAGGTCGTCCGCCACGGCCAGGTCCGCCGCGCGAAGCTGTACTTCCTGCGCAACCGCGTCGGCAAGGCCGCGACGACGCTCCGCGAGCGCCGCTAGGGTCCGCCTCCACCGCCGCCCCGACGACCCCCGCTCCGGCGGGGGTCGAACAATGTCCGGCCCCGGGGCGGTACGCTTGCGCCCGATGGCCGTGATCGTCCCCACCCTCCGCTGGGAGCGCCCGCTATGGCGCGACGGTGCCACCCGCGTGGCCGGCGTGGACGAGGTGGGCGTCGCCCCGACCTGTGGCGCCGTGGTCGCCGCGGCCGTGATCCTGCCCCCGAACTGCCACCGCATCCCGGGCGTGCGGGACTCCAAGACGCTGTCCGCCGCGCAGCGCGAGCGGCTGGCCCCGATCATCCGTCGGCGCGCGGTGGCCGTCGGCGTGGGCGCCGCGTCCGTCTCGGACATCGACCGCCTCAACATCTACCACGCGACGCATCTCGCAATGCGGCGGGCGATCGCGCGCCTCGGCGGCCACGATCACGTGCTGGTGGACGGCCTGCGGATCGCCGACTTCGAGGCGCAGGTCGGGCCGTACACCGCGATCGTGGATGGCGATGCGCGCGTGTACACGATCGCGTGCGCATCCGTGATCGCGAAGACCGTCCGCGACCGGATGATGCAGCGGCTCGCCGTCCGATACCCGGAGTACGGCTGGGAGCACAACGCCGGCTACGCCACCTCGGAGCACCGGGCGGCGATCCGGGCGCACGGCCTGACGCCGCACCACCGGCGCAGCTGGCAGGCGCTCCAGGTGCTGCTCGCCGGTGATCAGCTAGGCCTGTTCGACGCCGAGACGGCGACCGGCGTGCCGGTCGAGGGCGACGCGGACCGCCTGCTGCTCGACGCGATCGGGCTCGACGCGCTGGCCCCCGACGCCGCCGACGCCCTGGCCGAGGACGCCTTCGCCGCGACCGGCTGAGGACGGTCCGTCGGGAGCACAATGGGTCGCGTCACGACGCTCGATGGGGTGGCGCCGGACCTCGGAGGGTGGCTGGTGGCAGGCGAGCCGAAGCGCACGCGCCTCGTGTTCATGCGCTTCCGCGAGGAGATGATCGGCCGGACCGTGGTCGAGGAGCTCAAGGCGGGCATCAAGGACCGCTCGATCGAGGTCGAGGACTGGGCGCTGATCCACAAGTCGCCCTCGGGCCGGGTGTCGATCACCACCGACCGGACGATCGACCCGGGTCCCGTCGAGGGCGCGATGTTCGGCGGCGCGGCCGGGCTGGTCCTCGCGATCATCGCGGGCATGGTCGGGGGCGTGCCGGTCCTGGGCGGTGCCGCGATCGGCGGGCTCGTCGCAGCGCTCATGGACAGCGGCCTGGACAACGCCCACGTGGACGCGGTGGCCAGGCTCATGGACGCGGGCGGGACCGGACTGATGATCGCGGTGTTCGAAGCCGCGATCAGCCGATACCAGGCGGACATCGTCCCCGGCCGGACGTTCGAGCAGGCGCTCGAGGCGTACCGCGAGCAGGAGGAGCACGCCCCACCCGCATGAGGTAAGCCGCCGATGAGCGGCACCCGGCACCATGCCGGGCATGGCCGTGCGGAGATCGACCGAGGCACAGCGTATCGGCGACGCAGGCGAGCGGCTGGTTGCCATGCGCCTCCTGGCGGCGGGCTGGACCGTGCTGGGCCGAAACGTCCGGGTGGGGCGTGATGAGCTGGATCTCGTCGCCATCGACCCGGGACCGCCGCGGACGCTGGTCATCCTGGAGGTGCGCCGCCGGGGGCGCCGCGACTTCGGCCTCGCCGAGGAGACGCTCGACCACCGCAAGCGGGCGGCCCTGCGGCGCGCCATCGGCGGGCTGCTGGCCGTGGGCGCCCTGCCCGATGCCTCGCCGCTGCCCGCGCTCCCGCTGCGCATCGATCTCGTGGCGATCGACAATGGCCCGGACGGCCGGCCGTCGGTCCGGCACCACCGGGGGATCCGTCCCTGATCGTCGCACCGGGTGCCGCCCGACCCCTGTGCTACACTCCGCCGCGCCGCGGGACGCCCCGCGGTGTTCGTCACTGCCCGTCCGGAATGGCCGGACGGAGCACACACGCGGATCCGTCCACGAGCGGGACGGTGCCGGACGCAGGCGAGGACTCGCCGCCGGCCCCCGACTCGGGATCCGCGGAGGAACCAACCGCAGGAGGTCGCGCAGTGCCCACCGTCTCGATGCGCCAGCTGCTGGAGGCCGGCGTCCACTTCGGACACCAGACTCGCCGCTGGAACCCCAAGATGCGCCCGTTCATCTTCGCGGAGCGCAACGGGATCCACATCATCGACCTGGCCCAGACGGTCAAGCGCCTGGACGCGGCCCTCGAGTTCGTCACCGAGACCGTCGCCCGCGGCGAGAGCGTCCTGTTCGTCGGCACCAAGAAGCAGGCGCAGGAGCCGGTCATGCAGGAGGCGATCCGCGCCGGCCAGCCCTACGTCACGAAGCGCTGGCTGGGCGGCATGCTCACCAACTTCGTCACGATCAAGAAGCGCATCGGCCTGCTCGACCAGCTCGAGGCCCGGCAGCAGGCGGGCGACTTCGACCGCCTGCCGAAGAAGGAGGCCGCGCTGCTGACCGAGGAGCTCAACAAGCTCAATGCGATGCTGGGCGGCATCCGCAAGATGAAGCGGGTGCCGGGCGCGATCTTCATCGTGGACCCCCACCGCGAGCGGATCGCGGTCACCGAGGCCAACAAGCTCGAGATCCCGGTCGTCGGCACGGGCGACACGAACGTCGACCCCGACGAGCTGGACTACATCATCCCGGCCAACGACGACGCGATCCGCGCGATCCGGCTGCTGTGCCAGCTGGTCGCCGACGCGGCGATCGAGGGTGCCCGCGAGCGCGCCGCCCGGGCCACGGCCGAGCCCGAGGCCCCCGAGCCGCAGGCAGTCGAGGAGCCCGAGTTCGACGAAGCGGCGGTGGCGGACCTCGTCGCCCAGGTGGCCGCCGGCGGCACGCTCTCATTCGACCCC
>MGOE01000089.1:0-19904 GCA_001797035.1 Chloroflexi bacterium RBG_16_72_14 | reverse complement strand
GCCCGGGCCGCCGCGGCGGCCGCCGTCCCGGAGATCGAAGCGGCAGCCGCCCCCGAGGCGACGCCCGAGCTCGCTACGGCCCCCAGGGTTGCGGCGGCCCCCGCGCCCGCTGAGCCCCCCGCGCCCGCCGAGACCAGGGCCGACTGATCCCGCCCGGGACGCGCCGCCGAGGCGCGGTCCCGGGCACCACGGCCGCCACGCCCCGGCGTCCGGCCGCCCGCACGAACCCGAATGCGCGCACACTGACCGCGCGCGGAACGACACAGGAGCATCACTTCCATGGCAATCACGGCGGCGGCCGTCAAGGAACTGCGCGAGCAGACCGGCGCTGGCATGATGGACTGCAAGCGCGCCCTCGAGGAGACGGGCGGCGACGTCGAGCGGGCCGTCGCGCTGCTGCGCGAGCGGGGCATCGCATCGGCGGCCAGGAAGGCGGGCCGCGAGGTGCGTGAAGGTCTCGTCGGCAGCTACATCCACACCGGGGGCCGCGTCGGCGTGCTCATCGAGGTCAACTGCGAGACGGACTTCGTCGCCCGCACGGACGACTTCCAGAAGCTCGTCCGCGACCTCGCGATGCAGGTCGCCGGGCTCGACCCGCGGTACGTGGACGTGGAGCACATCCCGGCCGACGTCCTCGAGGCGAAGACGGCTGCCCTGCTCGCCGACGACACCGTGCGGTCCAAGCCCGAGGCGGTTCGCGAGAAGATCGTCGACGGCCAGCTCAGGAAGTGGTACCGCGAGGTCTGCCTCCTGGAGCAGCCGTTCCGCGACGAGGAGCGCACGGTGCGCGAGCTCGTGAACGAGAGCATCGCCACGATCGGCGAGAACATCCGGGTGCGCCGGTTCACCCGGTACGCGCTCGGGGAGGAGCTGTGACGGACGCCAGTCCGAGCCTCCGCTACCGCCGGGTCCTGCTCAAGCTGTCCGGCGAGGCGCTCCTGGGCGAGCGCCAGTACGGCGTCGACCCGACCTTCTGCGCGTTCATCGCGCGCCAGGTGGCGGAGGTCCACGCGCAGGGCGTGGAGATCGGCATCGTGGTGGGCGGCGGCAACATCTTCCGCGGCCTCGCCGCGGCCGCCAGGGGCATGGACCGGGCGACCGGGGACTACATCGGCATGCTCGCGACGGTGATGAACGGCCTGGCCCTCCAGGACGCCATCGAGCGGGCCGGGGTCCCGGTGCGGGTCATGAGCGCGATCGCGATGAACGAGATCGCCGAGCCGTACATCCGGCGGCGCGCCGTCCGCCACCTCGAGAAGGGCCGCGTCGCGATCTTCGTCGCGGGCACCGGCAACCCGTACTTCACGACCGACACGGCGGCCGCCCTGCGAGCCGTGGAGATCGGTGCCGAGGTCCTGCTCAAGGCGACCAAGGTGGACGGCGTGTACGACGCGGACCCGATGCAGGACCCGACGGCCACGAAGTACGCGCAGCTGGACTACCAGGACCTCCTCCGCGACCAGCTCAAGGTCCTCGACGCGGCGGCGGTCTCCCTGTGCATGGAGAATGACCTGCCGATCGTGGTCTTCGACCTCAACGAACCGGACAACATCACGAGGGTCGCCCGGGGCGAGACCGTGGGCACCCTCATCTCCGCCGAGACCGGAGGTGCCGCATGACCACCGAGATCCTAGCCACGACGGAGCGGAAGATGACTCGCGCCGTGGAGGCCATGGAGCGTGACTTCCAGGGCCTCCGGACCGGGCGCGCCTCCACCTCGCTCGTGGAACGGCTGCACGTGGACTACTACGGCACCCAGACGCCGCTCAACCAGCTCGCGTCGATCAGCGTGCCGGAGCCGCACCAGATCGTGATCCAGCCCTGGGACCGCGGGGTCATCGGCGGCATCGAGAAGGCGATTCTCAAGAGCGACATCGGCCTGATGCCGAACGTCGACGGGACGCTCATCCGGCTGAACATCCCGCCGCTCACCGAGGAGCGTCGCAAGGACATCGTCAGGAGCGTCCACAAGCGGATGGAGGAGGCCCGGGTGGAGATCCGCAATCTCCGCCGCGAGGCCGCCGACGCCCTCAGGAAGGAGGAGCGCGACGGCACGGTCGGGGCGGATGAGTCCCACCGGCAGCTGGAGCAGCTCCAGAGGATCACGGACCGGGTGATCGCGGACGTCGATCGCCTCGGCGACGTCAAGGAGCAGGAGGTCCTCGAGGTCTAGTGGCCCAGGCGCCGCTCGATCGATCCGTCGCGCGCCCGACCGACGCGCCGCCGCTCGCCCACGAGCCGGCGGGGGACGAGCACCCGCCGGTCGTGGCCGCACCCGTCGCGGACGCCCCGCTCCTGGCGCCGGAGGACCTGCCCCGGCACGTCGCGATCATCATGGACGGCAACCGCCGCTGGGCCCGCGCGCGGGGCAAGCCGGACTACGAGGGCCACGCCGCAGGCGTGGAGGCGATCCGCGCGCTGCTCCAGCACGCGGTGCGCCGCGGCGTCCCGATGCTCACCCTGTACGCCTTCAGCCGCGAGAACTGGGCGCGCTCGGACGACGAGGTCGCCGGCCTGTTCGAGCTGTTGGGCATGGCGATCCGCAACGAGACGGATGAGCTGCGGGCGCAGGGCGTGCGGGTCAAGGTGCTGGGCCGCCTCGAGGAGCTGCCCGAGGACACGCGCGCCTCCATCGCCGACGCGCTCGGGCGGACGGCGGACGGGACGCGGCTGATCCTCAACATCGCCTGGAACTACGCCGGGCGGACGGAGATCGTGGACGCGTTCCGGCGGATCGCGGCCGCGGGCATCCCGCCCGAGCAGGTCGACGAGCGGACGATCAGCGACGCCCTGTACACGACCGGCCTGCCGGACCCGGACCTCGTGATCCGGACCGGCGGCGAGCAGCGGATCAGCAACTTCCTGATCTGGCAGTCGGCCTACGCGGAGCTCGTGTTCAGCGACCGGCTGTGGCCGGACTTCGGCCCGGATGCGTTCGACGAGGCGCTGCTCGAGTTTGCCCGCCGCACCCGTCGCTTCGGTCGCTAGGCAGCCGGATGCTCCGGACCCGGACGCTCTCGGCGCTCGCCCTCATCCCGCCGCTCGTCGTCGCGCTGGCCATCGGGCTGCCGGCGGTCGCCGTCGTCCTCGCCGTGATCGCGTTCCTCGGCGGCATCGAGGTGTTCCGGCTGCTCAAGGCGGCCGGCTACCCGTCGCTCTCGCTGTTCGGGACGGCGCTCGCCGTGGCCATCGTGCTCGAGGCGTACGCCAGCCCGGTGGGGGACGAGGGCATCCTGCTGGTCGCGATCGGTGCGGTCCTCGCTGCCGTCGGCGCATTCGCGCGGACGGACCCGCGTGACGGGCTCGTGGCCTGGCTCGCCACGGTGTTCGGCGCGGTCTACATCGGCCTGCTCGCGTTCGTGCTCCACGTGGCGGCGAACGCCCCCGTGATCCCGGACAGCGCGGCGCTGACCACCCTGGGGCCGGAGCGAGGCTGGATCGTGCTCCTCGTCCTCGGCGTGTGGAGCTATGACACCGGCGCCTATCTCGTGGGGCGGCAGATCGGGCGGCACAAGTTCCTGGCCCACATCTCGCCCTCGAAGTCGATCGAGGGCATGGTCGGAGGGCTGGTCGCGACGACGGTCGTGACCGCGCTGCTACTGGCCGGCCTCGGGCAGGAGCCGCTGGGCGCCCTCGTGCTGGGGCCGCTGCTCGGGCTGGCGGCCCAGGCGGGCGACCTCGCAGAGTCGATGCTCAAGCGCGCGGCCGGCGCCAAGGACTCCGGGACGTTGATCCCCGGTCACGGCGGGATGCTCGACCGGATCGACTCGTTCCTGTTCGCAGGTCCAGTGGTGACGCTGTATGTCCTCGCCCTCATCGGCTGACGGCGGGCGCCTCGGCGTCGCGCTGCTGGGGTCCACCGGCAGCATCGGCCGCCAGGCGGTCGAGGTCCTCGAACGGCACGCGGACCGGTTCCGGGTCGTGGCGCTCGCCACGGGATCGAACGGGGCCGAGCTGGAGGCGCAGGCGCGAAGGCTCCACCCGGCCGTGGCGGCCCTCGCTGACGGGGACGCGCCCCTCGACCTGCCCGCCGGCACGACCCGCGCGGGCGGGGCGGACGCCCTCGAGGCGATGGCGACCCGCGATGACGTCGACCTGGTCGTCGTGGGCACCGCCGGCGTCGTCTCGCTGCGCCCGGTGCTGGCGGCGCTCCGGGCGGGCAAGGTCGTGGCGACCGCGAACAAGGAGACGCTCGTGGCCGGGGGCCACCTGGTCATGGCCGAGGCCGGAGCCCGGGCGGCCGAACGGGCGATCGTGCACGCGGGCGACCCGCTCGCAAGCCCGCTCGCCTGGCTCCGCCCGATCGACTCGGAGCACTCCGCGATCTGGCAGTGCCTGGTCGGTGAACCGCGGGGCGCGATCGCGCGTCTCGTGCTCACCGCCTCCGGCGGGCCGTTCCTCGACGCCACGCCCGACGAGCTGGCCGGCGTCACGCCGGCGCGGGCCCTGCAGCACCCGACCTGGACCATGGGAGCCAAGATCACCATCGACTCCGCGACGCTGGCCAACAAGGGCCTGGAGGTCATCGAGGCGCACTGGCTATACGATGTCGGCTACGACGCCATCGACGTCGTCGTCCATCCGCAGAGCGTCGTCCACTCCGCGGTGCTGTTCGTGGACGGCTCCCTGAAGGCACAGCTGGGCACCCCCGACATGCGTCTCCCGATCCAGTACGCGCTCACCCATCCCGAGCGCCTCCCGTCACCCGCCACCCCGCCCGACCTCGTCGCGGCCGGCCGCCTGGACTTCCGGGCGCCCGACGAGTCGCGCTTCCCGGCCCTGCGCATCGCGCGCCAGGCCGGCCGGACCGGCAGCCGGGCG
This sequence comes from Chloroflexi bacterium RBG_16_72_14, assembly GCA_001797035.1. Classification (GTDB taxonomy): domain Bacteria; phylum Chloroflexota; class Limnocylindria; order Limnocylindrales; family CSP1-4; genus CAIXZV01. The sequence goes on along the minus strand of MGOE01000089.1, from coordinate 15,083 downwards.
TCGGCGGCCCTGATCGCCGCCGACGAGGTGGCCGTCGCCCGGTTCCTCGACGGGACCCTGGACTTCCCGGGCATCTCCCGGCTGCTGGAGGTCGCCGTCACGCGGTTCGGCGAGGGCGCCGACCAGGCGCCCGACGTCGACAGCCTCGTGGCGCTGGATCGCGAGGTGCGCGCGGCGTTCGCGACCGGTCCGATCGGACGCCCTGCATGAGCGCGATCCTCGACGCGGCGGTCACGCTGCTGCTGTTCGTCGTCGTGCTCGGCGGCCTGGTGCTGATCCACGAGGTCGGCCACTTCGTGACCGCGCGCCTGGCCCGGGTCCGCGTCCTCGAGTTCGGGGTGGGCTTCCCGCCGCGCGCGAAGGTGCTGGCACAGGGCGGCGAGACGCTGTACACGCTCAACTGGCTGCCCATCGGCGGCTTCGTGAAGCTCGAGGGCGAGGACGGCGACGAAGCCGACGACCCGCGCTCGTTCTCCCGCGCGCGGCTCCCGGTCAAGCTGATCATCCTCGCCGCCGGCGCTCTCATGAACCTGGCGCTGGCGTTCTCGATCTTCACCGCGATCGCGTGGCTGGCGACCCCGTACGTGGGGCTCAAGTTCGCGAGCGTGGAGCCCGGCTCACCGGCCGAGGTCGCCGGCCTGCGCGGCGGCGACGCGATCATCAGCATCGACGGCATCCAGTTCGAGTTCTACGGGGACTCGGCGATCACGGCCCTGCGCGGTCGGGCTGGCCAGACCGTGGAGATCGGGATCATCCGCCCCGACGGCACCCGCGACGTGGTCACGGCGACCCTGCGGACCCAGGCCGAGATCGACGCGGACAAGGGTGCGCTCGGGATCCGGGCGGGCGACGACGGCTTCGAGTCGCTGTTCTACGGCGAGTACACGGGCCGGCCGCTGGGCGACGCGGCCGCCATCGGGGCCAGCGAGACGATGCGCTGGTTCGGGCTGATCCTGGAGGGGCTGGGCGACCTCGCTGGCTCGATCGTCAGCGACCCGACGGCGGCGCCGCCGGTCTCCGGGCCGGTGGGCATCGCGACCTCGCTGGGCGAGGTGTTCCGCGGCAGCGGCCCGATCCTGACCCTGTACGTCGCTGGCATCCTGTCGGCCAACCTGGCCCTCGTGAACATCCTGCCCTTCCCGCCGCTCGACGGCGGCCGCATGTTCGTGCTGATCCTCAAGGCCATCCCGCGCTACGGGCCGCGGATCTCGCTCCGGGCGGAGCGGCTTACCTACGCGATCGGGTTCGTGGCGCTGTTCACGTTCCTGATCTGGATCACGGTGTTCGACATCGCGCGCCAGGTGGGTGGCGGCACCCCGTGACGTCGCCAGACGCCCTGCGTCCCCTCCGCCGGCCGACGGTCTCGGTCGACATCGGCGGGGTGCTCGTCGGGTCCGGGCACCCGGTGGTCGTCCAGTCGATGACCAACACGGACACCGCGGACCCGGACGCCACCGCGATCCAGGTCGCGCGGCTCGCCCACGCCGGGTCGCAGCTCGTCCGGGTCACCGTCAACACCGAGCAGGCCGCGGCCGCCGTCCCCCCGATGATCGCCAGGCTCCGCGACAACCTCGGCGTGGACGTGCCGGTCATCGGCGACTTCCACTACAACGGCCACAAGCTGCTGGTCGAGTACCCCTCGATGGCCGCGGCCCTGGCCAAGTACCGGATCAACCCCGGTAACGTCGGCACCAAGCACCATGACGTCAACTTCCAGACCATCGTCCGGGCCGCCGTCGAGCACGACAAGCCGGTCCGGATCGGCGTCAACTGGGGCTCGCTGGACCAGCAGCTGCTGACCGAGCTGATGGAGGCCAATGCCCGGCTCGCGGAGCCGCGGGACGCGCGCGACGTGATGATCGAGGCGATGATCGAGTCCGCGATGCGCTCGGCGGAGCTGGCCGAGGAGACCGGGCTGCGCCACGACCGGATCATCCTGTCGGCCAAGGTCTCCGGCGTGCGCGACCTCGTGGACACGTACCGGCTGCTCGCCCGGCGCTCGGACTACCCGCTCCACCTCGGACTCACCGAGGCCGGGATGGCGATGAAGGGGATCGTCGCCTCGACCGCGGGCCTGGCCATCCTGCTCAATGAGGGCATCGGCGACACGATCCGCGTCTCGCTCACCCCGGAGCCCGGCGCGGGCCGGGAGCTCGAGGTCGAGGTCGCCCAGCAGGTGCTCCAATCGATGGGCCTGCGCTCCTTCCTGCCCCAGGTCTCGGCCTGCCCCGGCTGCGGCCGCACGACGTCCACCTTCTTCCAGGAGATGGCCCGGGACATCACGGAGCACATCAAGACCCGCATGCCCGCCTGGCGCGAGACCCACCCGGGCGTCGAGGAGCTCAAGGTCGCCGTCATGGGCTGCGTGGTCAACGGCCCGGGTGAGTCCAAGCACGCGGACATCGGGATCAGCCTGCCGGGCACGTTCGAGGCGCCGGTCGCACCCGTGTTCGTCGACGGGAAGCTGGACCGCACGCTCCGTGGCGACGGGATCGTCGCGGAGTTCATCGGGATCCTCGAGGACTACGTGGACCGGCGGTACGGGACGCGCGAGGGCGCGCTGGCATAGGGAGCGGGCCCCGTGCTCGCGCCGCGGGCACTGCCTCGGTTCGTCCGGTCCGACGCTCGACAGGCGAGCAGCTCGATGGCCGGCCGGGGGGGGATCCGCCAGCCGGACCTACTCGGCGATGCCTAGCCAGACCGCCGGGACGCCCGGTCGGTTGCCGTCAGGGTCCCACTCCTCGCCCACGGCAACGAGTCGACGCACGTCCACGACGAACCCCGTGATCGACGCCCCGACACCGAATGGCTGGTCGGGGAGCGCCTGCTCCCAGCTCTGTCCGTCGCGCGAGGTCCAGGGGCGCAGCCCGACCTCGCCCTCGGCCTCGCCGATCCCGACGAGGCCGGGCCCGCCTGCCATGATCAGCGGGCTCCCGACGAAGCTCCCGGGCGGCGGCGCCACGCCACCCAGCCAGCGGACAGGAAGGCGCCGCAGCGGCCCGCCCGCCGAGCGCAGCCACTGGGTCTCGAGGCCCCAGCCGCAGCTGAGATCGACGACCTCGCCGGGGTCGACCGTCGGACCGGCGGTGGTGGCCCGCTGGCCGAGGAGCTGCTCGCACCGGATGCGTTCGGCATGCGGCCCCTCGTTGCCGGTCAGGTACTCGCCGGGGGCGAAGGGCACGGCACGCCACAGGTCGGTGTCCTGGTCGCCGGCGAGCAGCGGCTCGTCGACCCTCGCCCAGGTGCGGCCGTCAGCCGAACGCCAGGTCGCCCCGTCGTGGGTCACGCCGTCGTCCGACCAGCCGACCGCGAGGTATCCGTCACGGGTCACCGTGAGGTCGCTCAAGCCGCCCGGCCCAAGGCCTGCCGGATCGACCGCGTCCCAGTCGATGCCGTCCGAGGAGCGGAGGATCGTGGCCTGTCCCGCGGCGTTCCCGGCCGCGATGAAGCCGCTATCCGTGGCCAACACGTCGACGACGTCCACCGCCGCCAGCTTCGGATCCACCGGAGCCCGGATCCAGGCGGTGCCATCGTGCGAGGTCCAGGTCGCGGGGCGCTCCTCGTCGCAGCAGACTCCGCCCACCGCAAGCAGTCCGGCCGGCCCCGCGACGACGAGGTGGATCTCCGACGTGTCGCGGGGCCCGACACCATCGTCGATTGGCACGACCGTCCAGGCATCGCCTGTCGCAGAGAGGTATGCGGCCCCCATGTCGTCGAACTGGTTGCGGCCGGGGGTGGCGGTCCGGCCCCACCCGACGAGTCCCGGTGCACCGCGCACGAGACCGTCGATCCGGGTGTGACCCGGCACCATGGCCGGCCCGGCGGCGAGTACGAGCCGTCGCCAGGACACCGATGTCCACGGCAGCGGGTCCGCCTCCGGGATGGCGTCAACGAGGCCGGGGCCGGATGCTGCGGCCGACGGCGCCGGAGTACCGAGCGCCGGGCTTCGGGTGACAGCCACACCCGTGACCACGATCGCGACGATTCCGATCAGCGCCATGGCGGCGGAGCGCCCGCCCATCTTCCCTCCCGTACGAGAACCAGGTTCGGTCGACCGGCCGTTGGACGAGCGACTGGCCGCGAGTATGACGCCCGTCCGAGAGCGGCCTCGTTTCATTGAGCGGTCCACGGGCCCGGGTGTATACTCGCCGCCAACAACGCGAGGCCGCCTCCGAACGTGGGTGACCAACCCACGTTTCTTTGTGTCGATGGGCCCCGCCGCCATCGAGCACAACAGCAGGAGGCACATGATGAGTCGTGACTTCGTCGGTGCGCTCCTCCAGCTCAACGCCGAGAAGCAGGTCTCGCGCGAGGCGCTCGTCCGGGCGCTCGAGGAAGGCATCCAGGCCGCGTATCGCCGGGTCGCCGGCGAGGAGGACATCTTCGTCCACGTGGAGCCGGAGAGCGGCCGGATCGACGTGTTCCGCGGCCGCTATGTCGTGGACGAGGTCGAGGATCCGATGGTCGAGGTGACCGTTGACGAGGCCCGCCAGACGAAGCCCGACGCCAAGGCCGGCGACGTGATCGAGCTCGAGCAGCTCGACGGCGAGCACTTCGGCCGGATCGGTGCCCAGACGGCGAAGCAGATCATCCTGCAGCGGATCCGCGAGGTCGAGCGCGACCAGGTGTTCGACCAGTTCGCGAGCCGCGAGGGCGAGCTGCTGACGGGTTCGGTCAGCCGCGTGGAGCCGCGCGCGATCATCCTCGACGTCGGCAAGGGCGTCGAGGCGATCCTCGCCACCAGCGAGCAGAGCCCGCTCGAGCACTACCGCATCGGCCAGCCGGTGAAGGCGTTCGTGCTCGAGGTCCGGCGTTCCGCCCGCGGGCCCCAGATCCTCGTCTCGCGGACCCACAAGGGGTTCCTGCGCCGGCTGTTCGAGCTCGAGGTGCCGGAGATCCACGCCGGGACCGTCGAGATCAAGGCGATCGCGAGGGAGGCCGGCAGCCGATCGAAGGTGGCCGTGGCCTCACGGCAGGAGGGCCTCGATCCCGTCGGCGCCACCGTCGGCCAGCGCGGCGCGCGGGTCCAGGCCGTGGTCGCCGAGCTGGCAGGCGAGAAGATCGACGTGATCCCCTGGAACGAGGACGCCTCGGTGTTCGTCGCCAACGCGCTGTCCCCGGCCCAGGTGCTGGGCGTGCACATCGACGAGGAGCACCGGATCGCCAACGTGACGGTGCCCGAGCGGATGCTCTCGCTGGCGATCGGCCGCGAGGGCCAGAACGCGAGGCTCGCCGCGCGGCTGACCGGCTGGCGGATCGACATCCGGAGCGACGTCGCGGCCGCCGAGGCGGCGAAGGTGGTCGAGGAGACTCCGGCCGAGGCGCCCGTGGAGGCCGCGGTCGAGGTTCCGGCGCCCGTCGAGACGGCAACGCCCGTCAAGGCCCCGGCCGAGGCGCCGGCGGTCATCCCGGCCGAGGCACCGGCCGCCGACGATCCCGCGCCAGCGCCCGCCGAGGCGCCCGCGGTCCCGTCCGAGGCGGCCCCGGAGCCCGTGGCGGCGGCGCCGGCCAGGCCGAAGCGCTCGCGCAACAAGGCCGACGGGGAGGTGTCGTCGTAGGCGGCGCGGCAGCGGGCCGGACCCGGATCACACCACCGCGCCGGCTCCCGACGCGGAGCTGCGTCGCCTGCCGGACGGCGCGCCCGAAGCGGGAGCTGGTTCGGGTCGTCCGGACGCCCGCGGGGAGCGTGGCCCTCGACCCGACGGGCCGGGCCCCCGGCCGAGGCGCGTACCTGTGCCGCGACGCCGCGTGCTGGGACACCGCCATCCGCAAGCGAGCCCTCGAGCACGCCCTCGGGACTCCGCTCCCGTTCGACGTGCGCACCCTCATGACCGAACAGAATCAGTCCGTCGGCGGTCAGACGGCTGCAGGCGTAGGCGGAGCCGAACCCCGGAGCGAGCGGGCTCAAACGCCCGTGAGCGAGGAGTGGAGGCGACAACGCCCGCATGTGGCCGGATCAGCGCCGACCCTTGAATTCGACACTAACGAAGGAGGAGCCCGTGGCCAGGAGTAGGAGCGGCACGCGCGGCCGTCGCGGCCCCCGCAAGCCCCCGCGCCGTCCCGGCAACTTCACGCCGGGCGCCGTCTCGGTCGTCGACCCGAGCGAGCGCGGCGCGATCGAGCTGCCCTCGACGATCACCGTCAAGGAGCTCGCGGACCTGCTGGGGGTCAACCCGGCGGACATCATCCGAGAGCTGATCAAGAGCGGCATCTTCGCGACCATCAACCAGCTGATCGACCGTGACACCGCCTCGCTCGTCGCCGAGGAGCTCGGATACGAGGTGGCGGAGGCGAACGCCGTGGCGGCGACCTCGGACGACGAGGACGGCAGCGGCACGCCGGCGGAGGCGACCAAGGAGGTCCTGTTCGAGGAGGCGGACGACGAGAACCTCGTCGCCCGGGCCCCGATCGTGACCGTCATGGGCCACGTCGACCACGGCAAGACGAGCCTCCTCGACGCGATCCGCTCGACGACCGTCGCATCGGGCGAACGGGGCGGCATCACCCAGCACATCGGCGCGTCCGAGGTCACGACCAAGGACGGCAAGCGGGTGGTGTTCCTCGACACGCCGGGCCACGAGGCGTTCACCTCGATGCGGGCCCGCGGCGCCAGGGTCACGGACATCGCCGTGATCGTGGTCGCGGCGGACGACGGCGTGATGCCCCAGACGCTCGAGGCGATCAGCCACGCGAAGGCGGCCAAGGTGCCGCTGGTCATCGCGATGAACAAGATCGACAAGCCCGATTCGAACCCGGACCGGGTGCGCACCGAGCTGGCCGAGGCCGGCGTCGTGGTCGAGGACTACGGTGGCGACACGCCGCTCGTGCCGGTGTCGGCGAAGACCCGGGTGGGCATCGACGAGCTGCTCGAGATGATCCTGCTGGTGGCCGACCTCCAGGAGCTCAAGGCCAACCCGAAGCGGGAGGCCGTCGGCACCGTCATCGAGGCGCAGCTGGACAAGGGCCGGGGCCCGGTCGCGACGACGGTCGTCCAGACCGGCACGCTGCGGGTCGGCGACGTCGTCGTGGCGGGCAACACGTTCGGCAAGGTCAAGGCGCTCGAGACGGCCGCCGGCACGCGGGTGTCGAAGGCCGGCCCCGCCTCGGCCGTGGTCGTGCTGGGCCTCGCCGACGTCCCGGAGGCCGGCGACATCCTGCGCGTCGTCGCCGACGAGAAGGTCGCCCGCGCCCAGGTCGAGAGCCGCAGGAACGAGCAGGCGGCCCGCGAGGGCGCCGGCTCCAGCCGCGCGACGCTCGAGGACCTGTACCGCCAGATCCAGGCCGGCCAGGCCAAGGAGCTGCGGATCATCCTCAAGGCCGACGTGTCGGGGTCGCTGGGCGCGATCACCCACGCCCTGCAGCAGCTCGACTCGGACGAGGTCAAGATCAACGTCCTGCTCGAGGCGGCCGGCGACATCACCGACAACGACATCATGCTCGCGACGGCGTCGAATGCGATCGTCGTCGGGTTCAACACCGCGATCACGGACACCGCCCGCCGCGCCGCCGAGGCCGAGGGCGTGGACGTGCGGCTGTACGACATCATCTACAAGCTCACGGACGACATCCGCGCCGCGCTCGGCGGCCTGCTCGAGCCGGAGATCGTGGAGGTCGTCGAGGGCCGCGCCGAGGTGCGCCAGATCTTCCGGGTGGGCAAGAGCACGGTCATCGCCGGCTGCTACGTCACCGACGGGCGGATCGTGCGCCACGGCGGCGTCCGGGTCTACCGGGGCGGCAAGGTGGTCGCCACCGACCGGATCGACTCGCTCCGCCGGTTCCGCGACGACGTCCGCGAGGTCGCCTCGAACTTCGAGTGCGGCATCGGCCTGGCCGGCTACAACGACCTGGTCGAGGGCGACATCATCGAGTGCTTCACCAGCCAGACGCGCAGCCGCGTCATCGGCTAGATCGCGTCGCGAACACCGATGTCCCAGCGCACGGAGCGCGTCGACGAGCTGCTGCGGCAGGAGATCGGCGCGCTGCTCGCCAAGGAGATCGCGGACCCGCGGATCGGGTTCGCGACGATCACCGATGTCGAGACGTCACCGGACCTCCGGCACGCCAAGGTGTGGGTGAGCGTGATCGGCGAGAAGACCGATCGCGCAGCGACCGTGCGCGCGCTGCAGCAGGCGATGGGCTTCATCCGCCACGAGTTGGGCAAACGCCTCCGGATCAAGCGGATCCCGGATCTCCACGTGCACCTCGACAACTCCGCGGAACGGGGCACGCGCGTCCTCCACCTGCTCAACGAGCTCGAGTCGGGCGCCGATCCGGAGACGATCGCACCGTTCGAGGAGTCGCTGCCCACCCCGGTGCCGCGGCTCCACCACGAGGGCGACGCCGAGCCGCCGGGCGACCCGGCGACCCCGGCGCCGAAGCACGGCGGACGCCCGTCCGGTCGCAGCGGCCCGGGCGGCAGCCGCGCCGGCCGGGGGACGCCGCCGCGCGTCGAGGGCCGCAAGCCCCGCACCCGGCGCGGATGAGCGCCACCGTCGACCTCGCCGCGCTGGCCCGCGACGCGGTGCCGCCCGCCGTCCTGGCGGCGCTGCGCGATTGCCGGCACGTGCTCGCGGTCTGCCACGAGCATCCGGATGCCGACACCATCGGGGCCGCGCTGGGCATCTGCATGCTGGTGGAGTCGATGGGCGGCCGGGCCACGGCCGTGTGCTCTGACCCGGTGCCGCCGCTGTACGCCTTCCTGCCCGGCGTGGAGCGGTTCCGGACCGACCCCGACCCCACCGGTGCCTACGACCTGCTCGTGCTCCTGGACTGCGCCGCCGACGAGCGGGTGGGCCCGGTGGCCACCCGCCACGCGGACCTGTTCGGGCGCCTGCCCCGGATCGTCATCGACCACCACGCGTCCAACGACGGGACCGGCGATGCCGGCTGGATCGACGCCGGCTCCGCGGCCACCTGCGAGCTGGTCGCCCTCCTCGCCGTACGCCTGGGGACGCCCCTCGACGCGGCCGGCGGCGCACTGGCGACGGCGCTGATGGCCGGCATCGTGATGGACACCGCGACGTTCGCCCACCCCAACGCCACGCCTCGCACCCTCGCGGTGTCCGCGGCGCTGGTCGACGCCGGCGCGCCCCTGTCGGACATCTCGAGGCGCCTGTACCGCACCAAGCCGGACGCCCAGCTGCGGCTGTTCGGTCGCGTGCTCGACCGGCTGGAGACGTCGCCCGACCGGCGCGTGATCTGGTCCACGCTGCGCCTCGCCGATCTCGAGGCGACCGGATCGCTGCCGGCGCACTCCGAGGGGATCATCGACCTGCTCGCCCAGTCCGAGGTCGCGGAGGTCTCGATGCTGCTCAAGGAGCAGCCGGACGGCACGACCCGCCTCTCGGTGCGCACGAAGCCCGGAGGCGTCGACGCCACCGTGCTCACCGGGGCGTTCGGGGGCGGGGGCCACGCGCGCGCCGCGGGCGCCACGATCGAGGACCCGTTGCCGCGGGCGATCACCCGGGCGCTCGAGGTGGCGGAGCGCCTGGCCGCCGAGGTGCGGCGGTGAGGCGGGGCGACCGGAGCGGCGGCCTCGACGGCGTCCTGGTCGTTGCCAAGCCCTCCGGCCCGACCTCGCACGACGTCGTGGCCCTCGTCCGCCGGCTGTCGGGCACCCGGCGGGTGGGGCACGGCGGCACGCTCGACCCGTTCGCGGCCGGGGTCCTGCCGGTGTTCCTGGGGCGGGCGACGCGGCTCGTCGAGTACCACCTGGGGGCGCCCAAGCGCTACCGCGCGACGGTCTGCTTCGGCGAGACGTCCACGACGGACGACATCGATGGCGAGCGGGCGCCGGCCGAGGGTCCGCCGGTGACCCGGGCGGCCGTGGAGGCGGCCCTGGCCGCAATGACCGGCCCGATCCGCCAGGTCCCGCCGGCCTACAGCGCGGTCCAGGTGGCGGGACGCCGCGCCTACCAGATGGCGCGGGCCGGCGAGGCGGTGGAGCTCGCGGCCCGCGACGTGACGATCCACGCCCTGACGCTCCTCGAGTGGGATGGCACCGACCCCGCCCGGCCGATCGCCGTGGTGGACGTCGAGTGCTCCGCCGGGACGTACGTCCGGGCCCTCGCCCGGGACCTCGGCGTGCGCCTCGGGAGCGGCGCGTACCTCGGCGCGCTCGTGCGCACGGCCTCGGGCGGGTTTCGCCTCGAGGACGCCGTCTCGTTCGACGACCTCCGGGCTCACGCGGCGGACGGTCCCGTCGGCGTGGAGCGGGCGCTGCACCCGATCGACGCAGGCCTCGAGGACCTGCCCCACGCCCCGATCACCGCGGACGAGGTCCGCCGGCTGGGCGAGGGCCTGGTCACCGCGCCCAGGACACCGCTCGGTGTCCGCGACGCGCCGCTGGTGCTGGCCACGGGTCCCGATGGCCGGGTCGCCGCCGTGTGCCGGGCCGTCTCCGGCGCCCTGCACCCGCACAAGGTGCTCGCCGCGCGCCCGGTGGACGCCGAGGGGCGCCACGTCAGGCGCGCGCCGGTGGGCGAGGCCGTCTGACCGTGCGCGTCGTCTCGGGGCTCGAGCACCTCGACCACTCGGCCGACCCCGTGTTCGTCGTCGTTGGCGTGTTCGACGGCCTCCACCTCGGCCACGCCTACCTGCTGGGCCACCTGGTCGCCGAGGCGGCGCGCCGTGCCGCACGACCGGTGGTGATCACGTTCGACCACCACCCGGACGAGATCCTGGTGGGGAACGCGCCGCCCCTGCTGTGCGACCCGCGGGAGCGGCTCGCGCTGCTCGCGGCCGCCGGCGTGGACACCACGGTCGTCGTCCACTTCGACCAGCGCCTGCGCGAGACGACCTATGGCGCGTTCGTGGCGATGATCGAGGCGCGGGCCCCGATCGCGGGATTCCTGATGACGCCCGACGCGGCCTTCGGGTACCGCCGTGAGGGCACGCCCGATGCGCTCGCGGCGCTTGGACGCGAGCACGGGTTCGAGGTCGTCGTCGTCCCGCCGTTCGACATCGACGGGCGAGCCGTGCGGAGCACGGATGTCCGCACCGAGATCACCACGGGCGACCTGGACGCCGCGGCGCGCCTGCTCGGCCGGCCGCACACGGTCGTGGGCGACGCCGTCCCGGCGGCGGACGGGAGCGTCCTGCGGTTCGCGCTGCCGGTCGCCCTGCCACCGGACGGTGAGTACGCGGTCACCGCGGGCCCGGCGTCGAGCCACGCCGGCAGCGAGCTCGGCGCCGACGAGGAGGCGGCGGAGGACCTGGCAGCCGTGCCGGCGGTCGCCGTCGTGGACGGCGGGACCGTTCGCCTCCGGGCCTACGATGGCAGCGGCCCGACGCGGGTCGCATTCGCGGCCGACGACCCGGGCGGCGACGCTCGTTGACCCCGCTGTGCAGGGTATGTAATATCGTCGCACAAATTCGGACCGGGGAGCCGGCGGTGGGTTCGGCGGCGCGGAACGCATGGAGGTGACGGGCGTGGGCGAGGACTTCTTCACCGAGGTGCCGGCGCCGATCGCGTTCGGCGGCCTCGAATCCGCCGATCCCCTGACCTTCAAGGTCTACCAGCCCGACCGGCTCGTCATGGGCAAGCGGATGGAGGAGCACCTCCGCATCGGCGCCTGCCTGTGGCACTCGTTCGCCTGGGACGGCCGCGACATGTTCGGCATCGGCACCCTCGACCGGCCGTGGCTCGCTGTGGGCACCGACCCGATGGCGGCGGCGCGCCACAGGATGGCCGTCGCGTTCGAGTTCCTCGCCAAGCTGGGCGTCCCGTACTACTGCTTCCACGACCGGGACGTCGCGCCCGAGGGTGACAGCTTCGCCGAATTCCGGTCGAACCTCGACGCGCTCACCGATGACGCGCTCGGCTACCAGGAGCGGACCGGCACCCGGCTGCTGTGGGGGACGGCGAACCTGTTCACCCATCCGCGCTACCAGGCCGGGGCGGCGACCAACCCGGACCCCGAGGTGTTCGCCTACGCCGCTGCCCAGGTCAAGCACATGCTCGAGGTCACCAGGCGCCTGGGCGGCACCAACTACGTGCTGTGGGGCGGCCGCGAGGGCTACGACACGCTGCTCAACACCGACCTGCGCCGCGAAGGGCAGCAGCTCGCCCGCTTCCTGCACCTGGTCGCGGAGCACAAGCACCGGATCGGGTTCGAGGGCACGCTGCTCATCGAGCCCAAGCCGCAGGAACCCACCAAGCACCAGTACGACTACGACAGCCAGACCGTGCACGGGTTCCTGGCCCGCAATGGCCTCGACGGCGAGTACAAGCTCAACATCGAGGCCAACCACGCGACGCTGGCCGGGCACAGCTTCCACCACGAGGTCGCCTACGCGGTCGCCAACGGGGTGTTCGGCAGCGTCGACGCCAACCGGGGCGACCCGCAGAACGGCTGGGACACGGACCAGTTCCCGAATTCGGTGGAGGATCTCGCGCTGCCGCTGTACGAGATCCTCAAAGGCGGCGGCTTCACGACCGGCGGCTTCAACTTCGACGCCAAGCTGCGTCGCCAGAGCACACACCGCTCGGACCTGTTCCACGCTCACATCGGGGGCATGGACACGCTCGCCCGGGCGCTGCTGGTCGCCGCCGCGATGCTCGAGGACGGCGCGCTCGCGGCCCGCGTCGAGGATCGCTACGCGGGCTGGTCGGGCGAGCTCGGGACCGCGATCCTCGATGGCACCGAGACCCTCGAGTCGCTCGAGGCCAAGGTCGCCGCCGGGCTGGTCGACCCGAGACCGGTCTCGGGTCGCCAGGAGCTGCTGGAGAACATCGTCAACCAGGCGATCTGGTCCGTCGGCCGCTGACCCCGATGGGTCACGTCATCGGGATCGACGCGTCCACGACTGCGACCAAGGCGGTCCTGGTCGACGAGGCGGGGGCGGTCGTCGGGATCGCCGCCGCGGAGTACGGGTTCGACCAGCCGCGCCCCCTGTGGAGCGAGCAGGACCCGGGCCTGTGGTGGGACGGTTCCGTCGCGGCCGTCCGCGAGGTGCTGCGCACGACGGGGACGGACCCGACGGGCGTTGCCGCGATCGGGCTGACCGGTCAGATGCACGGCCTCGTGCTGCTCGATGCGGCCGGTGACGTCCTCCGGCCCGCGATCCTGTGGAACGACCAGCGCACCGGCGCCGAGTGCGACGCGATCCGCTCGGCGCTGGGCCCGCGGCGGCTGGTGGAGATCACCGGCAACGATGCGCTGACGGGCTTCACGGCCCCCAAGCTGGTCTGGGTCCGGGACCACGAGCCGGACGTCTGGCGCCGGGTCGCGCACGTGCTCCTGCCGAAGGACTACGTGCGCCTCCGCCTGACCGGCGACTACGCGATGGACAAGGCGGACGGCGCCGGGACGCTGCTGTTCGACCTCGCGGCGCGGGACTGGTCGCCGGAGGTCCTCGCGGCGCTGCGCATCGATCCGGCCTGGATGGCGCCGACCTTCGAGGGCCCGGAGGTCACCGGCACGGTGTCGGCAGAGGCGGCAACCGAGACCGGGCTGCGCGCGGGGACGCCCGTCGTGGCCGGGGGTGGCGACCAGTCCGCCAACGCGGTCGGGGTCGGGGCTGTCGTGCCGGGACGAATGGCGCTCTCGCTCGGGACCTCGGGCGTCGTGTTCGCGACCACCGACCGGCCGCTGTTCGAGCCCGCCGGGCGGGTCCACGCGTTCTGCCACGCCGTGCCGGCGCGCTGGCACATGATGTCCGTGATGCTCTCGGCGGCCGGCAGCCTGCGCTGGTTCCGGGACGCGGTAGCGCCGGGGGTCCCGTTCGGCGACCTCGCCGATGCCGCGGCCGAGGCACCGGCCGGGAGCGACGGCCTGCTGTTCCTGCCCTACCTCTCCGGCGAGCGCAGCCCGTACCCCGACCCCCTCGCCCGCGGGGCGTTCGTGGGGCTCACGCTCGCCCACGATCGACGGCACCTGACGCGCGCCGTCATGGAGGGCGTGGCGTTCGGGCTGCGGGATGGCCTGGACCTCATGGTCACGGCCGGCATGGCGGCACCGGACCAGATCCGTGCGTCGGGCGGCGGCACCGCGAGCCCGCTGTGGCGCCAGGTCCTGGCCGACGTGCTGGGCGCCGAGATCGCGACCGTCAGCACGACCGAGGGCGCCGCCTACGGTGCGGGGTTGCTGGCGGCCGTGGGTGCCGGCTGGTTCCCGACCGTGGAGGCCGCCGCGGACGCAGCGGTGGTGGCGACGCCGGTGGCCGCCCCCGGGCCGGACGCGCCGCGCTACGCGGCGTGGCACGCGACATACCGGGACCTGTATCCGGCGCTCTCGCCCTCGTTCCGCCGGCTCGCCTGAACAACCGGGCCGACGGAGCTCGGCTGCGCCGGAGTGGCTCAGCCCCGGAGCTCGATCTCGGCCTTGTCCTTCTCCGTCACCTCGTCCGGCTTCTTGCCCAGGATGATCATGCCCAGCACGTCGTCCGGCGTGACGGCGGCCTTGTCGACCGTGTCCACGATCCTGCCGTGGTACATGACGCTGATCCGGTCGGACAGGTCGAACACGTCGTGGATGTCATGGCTGATCAGGAAGATCCCGATGCCCTCGTCCTTGAGCTGGCGGATGAGGTTTCGGACCTGCGCAGTCTCGGCCGGACCCAGCGCCGCGGTCGGCTCGTCCATGATCAGGATCCGGGCGTTGAAGTAGACGGCGCGCGCGATCGCGACCGCCTGGCGCTGGCCGCCGGACAGTGACTTCACGGCCAGCTTGAAGCGCGTGAAGTTGGGGTTCAGGCGGCCCATGACCTTGCGCGCCTCGGCCTCCATGGTCGAGTCGTCCAGGCTGCCGAGGCGGGTCGTCTTCTCGCGCCCGAGGAAGAGGTTCCCGGGTGCGTCGATGTTGTCGGCCAGGGCCAGGGTCTGGTAGATGGTCTCGATGTTGTAGGCCTTGGCGTCCCGCGGGTTGCGGATGGTCACCGGCTGTGCATCGACGAGGACGTCGCCGGTGTCGGACGGATGGGCACCCGACAGCACGCGCATCAGCGTGGACTTGCCGGCGCCATTGCCGCCGACGAGGCCGACGACCTCGCCCGCGTACAGGTCGATGGTCACGTCGCTGACGGCGTGCACACCGCCGAAGGCGACGTTGATGTTGCGCATCTCGACGAGCGGCGTTCGCTCC
>MGOE01000088.1:20076-20162 GCA_001797035.1 Chloroflexi bacterium RBG_16_72_14 | reverse complement strand
AGGCGAGGAAGGGGTGCGCGGCCACGATCGGCTCGCGACTCCGGCCGGTCAGGCTCGTCGGCCGGGGGCTCACCCGGTGCTCGCCC
>MGOE01000088.1:19902-20039 GCA_001797035.1 Chloroflexi bacterium RBG_16_72_14 | reverse complement strand
CGAGCGCGACACGCGGCGTGACGGGCGGGGCGAACGCGCTTCCTGCGAGCAGGACGGCGATGAGCAGGCCGGCGGTCTGGCGCAGCGGGGGACCCCCCTGTCTCCGGGGCCGGCTTGGTCCGGCCTCCACTGCATCC
>MGOE01000088.1:16908-19808 GCA_001797035.1 Chloroflexi bacterium RBG_16_72_14 | reverse complement strand
GGTGATCCGGATCAGCCACGACGGCGGGAGGACCTGGCGGACGGCGACCGGTCGTCCGCGGGGCGGTGGCAGCCACCCGATGCTCGCCTGGGGCCCCGGTCCGCGAGCCGGCACGGCCCGCCTCTACTACACGGCGATGGGCGGGGAGCCCGGCAACTACCACTTCGTGGTCAGCTACAGCGACAACGAGGGGCGGACCTGGCGCCAGGGCTTCGTCGCCGACCACACCCGCGGCTGGTTCGGTGGCTACGAGGACCTGGTCGTGGACACCAACCCGGCAAGCCCGAACTACGGCACGCTGTACCTCGCCTACAACTGGCCGAAGGACCGCTCGAGCGGCACCGGCCTGCGCGTGGTCGCCTCGGGCGACTACGGGCGCACGTTCGCCGAGACCGAGGTGCCGAAGCTCGCCGCGCCGGCGGGTTACGGGGATGCGTGGCGCATCGGCTACCGGCTCGCGACCGCGCCCGACGGGTCGGCCTACGTGGCCGGCTACCAGCTGGACATGAAGGTATGGCGCTATTCCGCGCCGTTCTCCAAGGGCGGGTACTCGAACATCGGGCGGATCGCCTTCGGCGTGACCCGGCTCAGCTTCGACCGCACGGCGCGCCGACTGACTCGCGGGCCGACCGTGCTGGCCACGAAGCTGCCGGAGACCGCCTGGAACCTCGGCTGGGCGACGGCCCTCAAGGGCATGAACGTGGGCCTGGCCGAGCCCTGCTGGGCGACCGGAATGGTCGTCGACCAGGACGGCCGGATCCACTTCGCGGTGGCAGCCGACGGGCGGATCCGGATTCTCACCAGCGACGACCGCGGCCGGACGTGGCGTCTTCGCTACCTGCCCCAGGCTCCCGCGGCCGGCGGCAGGGCGCAGCGCTCGATGCGGCCCGAGCTGGTCGTGGGTGACGGCTTCGTCGCGGTGCTGTTCCACACGGTGGATGCGTCGGGTACCAGCCGGACGGCCGGGAACGCGGTGGCCGTGAGCTTCGACGGTGGCGCCACGTGGGTCGGGCCGCGCCCGGTGAACGGGCACCGCTGGAGGATCGGGCCGATCATCGCGACCTACAACGGCCCCGGCCTGCGCGATCGGGCGGTGCTCCTCGCGGACGGCTGGACGATCTACTTCGCATACGGCGACGGGCGCGACGGCCTCACGGCGGCCTTCGGCGCCCGCATCCGCGTGACGCCGCCAACGCCGGAGGCGCCGCCCACGCCCACCCCGGAGCCGACCCCGGCGCCGCCGCCCACGCCGGAGGCGCCGCCCACGCCCGAGCCGGCCCCAGCGGAGAGCCCGGACCCGGTTGCGAACCCGGCACCCGAACCGACTCCGAGCCCGGCCGCCGACCCGACGGCGAGCCCGGCCCCCGAGCCGGCCGACACGCCGACCTCGACGCCCGGCCCGAGCGCGAGCCCGGCACCGGATCCGACACCGGCGCCCTGATTCGCCGGCGCCCTGATCCGCCGGCGCCCCGCCGTCCCCGATCGCGCTCGGGCAGCGGGTGCGACGGACGCCTCGGGACGACGAGGCACCCCGCGGTCAGGACGATTCCGGCTGAAGGGCCTAGCCCGGGAACTTCAAGTCGATGAACAGCTCTCCCTCGTCGAGGTCGGTCGTCGACCTGAGCTCCGCGCGGCGCCCGATCTCGGTCAGCGTCGGCCCGTCGGGCACGCCCTCGTAGGTATCCGGAAAGGTCGACACCGCAGCCTGTCGCGTCCGGTTGTCGGGCGGAGGCATCGGCAGGAGCTTGTCGAGGATTGCTGTCGGCGGCATGCCGGTGTGGCTGCCGTGGTGGCTGAGCTTCAGGAAGTGGACCGGCTTGATGACGTCGACGCTGTCCATCGTCTTCCAGCTCCGCTTCTCGGCGTCGCCGGGGAAGAGAAGGCGCCAGCCGTGCCATTCGAGGCACAGGACGACCGACGTGTTGTTCGAGGCCTTGTCGATCTGGAGCAGGGTGGACGCCTGGCTCGAGTTGCGGATGTCGATGAGGTTGTAGAAGGCGCCTGCGTCCACGCCCGGTGGCGGCTGGGGCAGCGCCATGTCGGCGGGTTCCGCCCCGATCCCGAGCAGGTCGTCGAACGTGGTGTTGTCGCCGATCCGAAGGGTGCTGACGAGCGGCTCGAACCGCCCGTAGTAGTCGGCCGTGTCCTCCTCGGGCGCCCAGAGCGTGATCGAGGCGCTCCGGGCTGGCTGGAGCGTCGACAGGTCGGTTGTTCGATCCACGTAGTGGACGTCGCCCGGTGTCGGCGTCATCTGGCGCAGGTAGTCGATGCACAGCCTGGTGGTCGACGTGTCGTTGTTGGCCATCAGGACGTTCGCGAACACGCCCGGATCCCCGGCGGCGCGCAGCCTCGGGGCTGCGATGTTGTAGGCGGCGATCGCGGCCAGGCGCTTCTTCCGCGCGTCGGGGTGGCTGTCGTAGTACCCCGGGTGCGCCGAACCGGTCAGCCAGGCCTGCCGCACCGGCACCGTCTTGTTGAGGTTCCTGAACGCGTAGAAGAGGCCCTGCACGTGGTCGAGGTGCTCGTGCGTCATCACGTACAGGTCGAGGGGCCGGCCGCCGAGCACCTCCAGGATGTCGTCGACGACGGGCTCGAGGACGGCGTCCGCACCGCCCTCGGTGCCGAGGGCGTTGCCGAAGTCGAACAGGATGTGGCGGTCGACCTTCGTGCTCCCGTCCTCGTCGGGGATCGCGACGAGGACGGCATCGCCGAAGCGGACGTTGTACATCCGCACGAGCAGATCAGTCATCCTGCGCCCCCCTTGCGATGTGCATGAGACGGGCCGTGTTCCTGACGCGGAGGGTGTCGTCGATGACGGTGGCTTCGATCCCCGCGCCGACCGTCCGAGTGACCTCGCCGGGTGCCTCCGGCGCGGTGACGTGCACGAGGCCGCGCTCCAT
>MGOE01000088.1:14653-16878 GCA_001797035.1 Chloroflexi bacterium RBG_16_72_14 | reverse complement strand
CGGCCCGCCAGGTCGAGCGGGCGCATGAGCGCTCGGATGACCTTGCGCTCCCAGTCGATGACCAGCGTGGTGCCGGTCTGGATCCGGCGCCTCCGTGCCCCTCCCAGCTCGGGCGGGTTCGGCTCGGTCACGCTCCACCGGACCTTGAACAGCAGCTCCGTGACCTTCGTGGGCGTCCGTGTCGGGTAGTAGTCCTTTGTCACGACCAGTCGCGGCTGGACCTGGAACTGGGCATCCGCAGGGATGCCGAGCAGGTCGCGGTTCCTGTCCGCGAACGTGTAGGCGACCCAGTCGCTGTCGACCAGCCCCCGGAGGTCTGCCTCCGCCACCGCCCGGTGGCTGATATTGGTGTCGGCGTCCAGGTCGGTGCGGTGCTTGACGATCCCGCGCCGGACGATCTCGTCGACAAGCCGGTCCCTGGTCCTGTCGGTCGGGTGTGAGGCCTTGTCGGCCGCGATGATGGCACGGACGTAGTCGGCGAACGTGATCTCGCCGGGCGGGATGTAGTCGAGCGCCCGGAGCAGCATCCGCTTGAAGCGTTGTCCTGCTCGGTCGAGCGCAAAGCCCGAGGCGGCGAACTCCGTCTTCGCCTTGCCCTCCTCCACGCGACGCTGCTTCAGCTCCTCGTGCAGCTCGAAGACGTACCGGTACATCGCACCGGTGAAGACCTGGCTCAGCTCGTGCTCTTCGGGCTCGTCCCCCGGAGCAGCCTTCGGATCGAGCACCGAGTCGTTGAGCAGGTTGCGGAGCGCGCCGGATTCCGGGTTGATCGCCGCCCCGAACTGGGCCGCGATCGAGCTGAAGTCGGTGGAATCCCTGATCGACCCGTTGGTCTTCGTGAGCACCGCCTCGCGGAGCACGCCGCTGCGGAAGGCGATCAGCATCGCGGCAAGGTCGGCGATGCCCTCGTGGAGCGCCAGCGCCTGGGGGTCAAGCGCGTCGTACAGGTCGGGATCGATCCCGTCGATGAGCGCGTGGGCGGTCTCGTGGGCGACGATGTCCCGCGACAAGGCCGTGTGGATGACCTCGTCTCCGTCCCGGAACGAGAAGAACTGGAGGCTGTGGGAGCGCCGCTCGTAGTACGCGTTCTCCCACCAGCCCGCCCGTGGGACCACCAGCAGCTGCGGGGCGTCGAACGCCCACGCGACCTTGCGGCCCAGGGTGTCTGACTCCTCGAACATGTACATGGTTCGCAGGATGGTCGCGAAGACGCTGACCTGGATGAACTGCGGCGAGTAGATGTTCGACTCGTCGACGTCGTACAGCGCGAAGTCGTCGGCCTCACCGGGTGGCCTGAACGCCGCGCCGGCGACGGCCTGGCCGGTGTCGGGATCGAGGTCGATCACCGCCACCCGCGGGGTGACCGGACCGGCCAGGTAGTGGTCCTCGGCGAGCCCTTCCCACCGCTCGATGAGGCGTCCGATCCCGAGCTTCGACTGGGCGATCGTCGGGTCCTGGACCATCAGCGGCACCTTGACCTTCATCGGGATGCCCTCAAGCGGCAGCCGCGACGATCGCTTCGCGGACGAGCGTGACCGACAGGTAGCCGGTGAGATCGTGGTTGTTGCCGGCCGGGTTGTTGACGCGTTCGTCCGTGGCCGACCGGTCGTGGGGCACGAACTCGTTGTGCAGCGTCGGGTCGAGGGCGACCGGATCCCAGCTGTCAGCGACGTTGGTCCATGCCAGCGTGGGCGGGACGGGGTGCGGGCGGCCGGCCTGGTTGCGCAGCCGATCCTGGACATTGCCGATGCCCAGCGGTGACCCGAGCGTGAACAGCGCCGGGAACCTGACGCCGGCGAACTCCGGCTCGGACAGGACGTCGTACGTGACGATCGTGCCCAGGCTGTGGGCCACGATCACGGGCGGCGGCATCTGCCTGAACGCGGCACGGACCGGGGCGCGCATCTGCTCGGTCCACGGCCCGAACAGGTAGTCGACGACGTCGCTCGAGACGAGCCCCGCGATGAACCGGAAGATCGGAAGCGGGATCGACGGGACGAGGGCGAGGCGTCCCCCGCGACGCGCGCCCGGGGGCGATCCCGAGCGGGCCGCGATCCGGTCGGCCCGCCGCAGGAGCTGTGCGACCAGCTCGACGGCCTCGGGGGGCGGCGCCGCGGCACGCGCTCGTTCCGCGGCCAGGCCGGTTCTCCCGGGTGCGGGTCGGGCCGGGAGCGCAAGCGTCGCGCGCACGATGGCATCTGCCGCCTCCCTGGCCGATACGTCGG
>MGOE01000088.1:14375-14571 GCA_001797035.1 Chloroflexi bacterium RBG_16_72_14 | reverse complement strand
GGGCCTGCCGGCGGCCACCTGACGTCGGCGTAGTACGCGACCCGCGACGAGGCCATCGCCTTGCCGAACACGAGCTGGTCGAGCTCGGCCTTCAAGGCCGCCGCCGGTCGCTGCGGCCCGGCGCCGTGGACGTAGACGACTGGCTGAGCCATCGCAACCCTCCGGTTCGCACCTGGTGAACGGGATCATCGGCAGG
>MGOE01000088.1:14259-14348 GCA_001797035.1 Chloroflexi bacterium RBG_16_72_14 | reverse complement strand
CAACGCGCGGCGGGCGCGGGCCTGGGCTACACGCGGGATGATCCGGACCGTCGCTCGTCCACCCTCCACGATGGGGCTGGGGGACCTCC
>MGOE01000088.1:14095-14234 GCA_001797035.1 Chloroflexi bacterium RBG_16_72_14 | reverse complement strand
CGCTTCCCGAACGACGACCCGGAGGCCATCAGCCGCCGGCGCGCCGGTGCGCGATGCTGTGGCCCGCAGGCTGCCCGATGGGGAGATCGTGAGGGACTGGCTCGGCCCCGCCGACGCGTCGAAGCCGCCGCCCGCTCGC
>MGOE01000088.1:1194-14058 GCA_001797035.1 Chloroflexi bacterium RBG_16_72_14 | reverse complement strand
GTCCCCGGGCCGGGCGTCCCGGCAGGACCACGACCGACCTGCTCGAGCGCGCCGCCCAGGATGACCTCGCGCCGGCGGACGTGCTCGAGCTCCAGCGCCTCGCGGGCAACGAGGCCGTGGCGGACCTCGTGCATCGCGCCGCCGATGCGCAGCCGGGCCACCCCGCCCTCCAGCGCGCGCCCGACGCATCGGCTGGGGACGTCTACGAGGAAGCCGAGGGCGAGGTCCAGGCCGAGGCGGAAGGCCGGGCCACCGTCGAGGAGGGGGGAGCCGCCATCGACGCGACCGAGGGCCCGCTCGCCTGGCGTGCCATGCCCGCCGACCTCGAGGGCGAGGCCATGTTCATCCTGTTCGACGACGTGGCCGTGCAGCGCCTGTTCCAGCACCTGCTGCGGCGGTGGGGGCTGGCCGGCGAGGCATCGGAGAACAGCGCGGCCGACGGGTCGCCGCCGTGGGTGGGCGCGTTCCGGGCACGGGCGCTCAACGTCCGGCCGGGCGCCGACTACGCCGGCGCCGCCGAGGAGGCGCAGTTGGCGAGGCTGGCGGGGCGGCTGGCCGACAGCGTCGCGGCCGAGTCTCCCGCCCAGCGCATCCGCCGCCAGTTCGTCGAGGAGGTCCAGGGCCGGATCGGCACGACCGTCATGACCCAGGACCAGATCAACGCCGAGCGCAACAAGGCGGCAAGCCCGGGGCTGACGCCTGCCAACTTCACGACCTGCATCGCCTTCTTCGGCCAGGTCATGGGGCAGGTCTCCGCGAAGGCCGGCCTCAACGCCCCCATCGTCAAGGGCCCCAATGCGTACAAGGAGATCAACTCGCAGGCGAAGGAGAGTCTCGGCAGCCGGTGGAAGCCCGCCGTCCCGGGCGCCCGGCCGAGGCCCGGTGACCTCCTGATCTTCACGTTCAACGAGGACGAGAAGCGCCCGGACGGCTCGGTCAAGTACGGCGAGGGCTGGTTCGCCCACATCTCGATCCTGCGGGCGATCGAGCCGATGGAGCCGGACGCGGCCGGGCCCCAGGAGCGGTGGATCTCGGTCGATGGCGGCGGCACCACCGCGAAGGAGACCTTCCGCGTGTTCCACCCGGCCACCGGGCTGATCGTGGGCCCGGGCACCACCACGCGGACGATGAAGGGCTGGATCGACATCGAGGCGGCGGTCGAAGCGGGCCTGGTCCCGAAGCCCTGATGCCTGCGGCTCACACCCAGCACCAGCCGGGTGGGGGCGGTCCGCCGTCCGGCCGCGGCGCCAGCCGGCCGTCGGTCAGCTCGGCGGGCGTGCAGTCCTGGAACGGGATGCGGTCCCGCCAGGAGTCGTAGTCCAGCGGTCGGGCATGGATGAGCGGCTCCCAGAACAGGACCACCGCGATCGCGACGGCGCCAATCGTGGCCGCCAGCGCTCGGCCCCCGCCCCTGGGCGCCCGGGTGACCGCCCAGCCCAGGGCCAGCGCCAGGAACGGCACGGTCGGCAGGACGTAGTAGAGGAACACGAACGGCCGGTTGGCGCTGAGCACCAGCCACGGGAGGTAGGTCGCCGCCACGGCCATCGCCACCACCACCTCGGGTCCCCACCCCACCCGGCGGCGCAGCGCGATCAACGCTCCCCACGCGGCCGCCAGCAGTCCCGGCACCCAGAGGAGGGGGTTCGCGAGCGCCAGCACCTCCCGGTAGCGGCCGGCTGCATCCACCTCGAAGAAGTACACGACGGCCCGCTTGCCCAGCAGCCACGACCAGGCCGGGGACGCGTACGGGTGCGTGTCCTCCAGCCCGGCGTGGAACCGGGCCATCTCCAGCTGCCGGTACAGGAACTCCCGCACCCAGGCGCCCTCGTGCCACGGGACCGCCAGGAGGTCGGCATCCAGCCGGCCGGCGTACGAGGCGACGTACACGGCCCCCGGGGTTGCCACCAGCCACAGCAGCACCGAGGGCACGGCGGCGAGCAACCCGGACACGGGACGACGACCATCGCGGCGGGCCGCCTCGGCCTCCCAGAGCAGCACGAGCACCACGACCGCAAGCAGGGCCAGCACGCCCGACCACTTGGTCGCGATCGCGACGCCGCCCGCGAGCCCGGCGGCGACGCGCCATGGCCGCCGCAGGCGGCCCGGCTCCCGGCCCGGCTCCCGGCCCGAGGCTGCGAGCGCGTCCCGGTCGAGCACCGCGAACAGCACCGTCGCCACGACCGCGCAGGTCGTGAACATGTCGAGCATGGCCACCCGTGACGACACGACCGAGAGCGGGTCGAGCGCGAGCACCCCCGCGGCCAGCACGGCGGCGAGGCCCGAGCCGGTCAGCCGGCGTGCCAGCAGGTACAGCAGGCCGACCGTCACGATGCCGGCGATGGCCGCGCTCACCCGCCAGCCGACGGGGTCGTAGCCCAGGAGGCCGATGCCGAGCGCGATCAGCCACTTGCCCAGCGGTGGGTGCATCCACGAGGCCTCGGTGCCGACCCCGCACGTGGCCTCGTCCCAGCCCAGGTAGAGGCAGGCGTCCTGGGCGTAGTAGACCTCGTCGAACACGAGCCGGTCCGGCGAGCCGAGCTGGTACAGCCGGAGGACACCGGCGAGCACCAGGACCGCGAACAGGAGGACCGCGCCCTGACGTCCCCCGACCGTGCCTGTGACGGGAATCTGCCGTCTCCTCGGTCTCCCGGAGCGCCGCGTGGGCCCGGTCGCCAACTGCTCAGGTTAGGGCAACACAGGGGCTCGAGGAAGTCATGCGCCCGCGAAGCGCCCCCGCGGACGGCGGATATCCGCGCGATGTGCGCGGGCCCTTGACAACCGCTGGTTGTGTGGTAATGATTCCATGCAGTACTGAATATCCATTCGCAGGAGGCAGCGATGCGGACCTACGGGGCGGGTCTGTGGCTCTTCGGCCAGTTCGTGGATCGGTACGCCGCCGATGCCTACGGGCCGCCGGTCACGACTGTCGAGGCGATCGAGCGCGCCGCTCGGGTCGAGGGGCTCCGCGTCCTGGACATCAACTACCCGTTCAATGCTCCGGATGAGACCGTCGACGACGTCGCGGCGGCGCTGGAACGGACGGGGCTGACGGCAGCGGCGATCACGCCACACATCTACACCCGGCGGTACCAGAAGGGCGCCTTCACCAACCCGGACCCCGCCATCCGCCGGGAGGCGGTCGAGCTGTTCAGGCGCGGGACGGAGGTAGCGCACCGCCTGGGAGCCGGCTACACGAAGTTCTGGCCCGGGCAGGACGGTCACGACTACCCGTTCCAGGCCGACTACGCGCAACTGTGGGACCTGCAGCTCGCTGGCGTCCGACAGGTCGTGGAAGCCGACCCCTCGATGCAGTACGCGATCGAGTACAAGCTCAAGGAGCCGCGCGTCCACATGACCTTCGGCACGGCCGCCCGGACGCTGCTGGGGATCGAGGAGATCGGTGCGGCCAACCTCGGCATCGTGCTCGACTTCGGCCACTCGCTGTTCGCCAAGGAAACCCCTGCCGACGTGCTGCAGCTGATCCACCGCCATGGCCGGCTCGTCAGCGTGGAGCTGAACGACAACCTCCTCGAGTGGGACGACGACATGGCCGTGGGGTCCGTCCATCCGATCGACACCCTCGAGTTCCTGTGGGGCCTTCGCCGCATTGGCTGGGAGCGCCCCATCCTGCTCGACCAGTTCCCCTTCCGCGAGGACCCCGTCGAGGCGGCCGCCGCCAGCATCCGGACGATCGAGGCGATGGATCGACTGCTCGATCGCGTCGATCCGGCCGCGCTGGCCGCGGCGCAGGGCCGCCAGGACGCGCTCGCGGCGCAGGACCTCGTCCTCAACGAGCTCCTGGGCGGCCGCGCGCCGGTCCGGTGATGACGGAGGCCAGGGACGGGCGGGTCGATGACCTGCGGCGACGGTCGCAGGCCATCCGGGCGCGCGACCTGCGGATGGTGTACGAGGCGGGGCTCGGGCACATCGGTGGCGAGTTCTCGGCCATCGACATCCTGGTGACCCTGTACTTCGGCGTCCTGCGGATCGTCGCGGGCGATCCGACGGCACCCGACCGCGATCGTTTCGTGCTCAGCAAGGGCCACTCCGCGGCGGCGCTGTATGCGACCCTGGCCGAGGCTGGCTTCATCGACCCGGACGAGCTGGCCACGTTCATGGCCCCGATGTCGCGCCTGAACGGCCACCCCGATCGCAACAAGGTGCCCGGGGTCGAGACCAACACCGGGCCGCTGGGCCACGGGTTCCCGGTCGCGGTCGGCATGGCGCTGGCGGCGCGTGCGGACGGGTCCAGCCGACGGACGTTCGTGCTGACCGGGGACGGCGAGTTGCAGGAGGGCAGCATGTGGGAGGCGGCCATGGCCGCCGGCCACTTCGGGCTGGACAACCTGATCGTGATCGTGGACCGCAACGGTCTCCAGCAGGGCGACTTCACCGAGCGCACGATGCGCCTCGAGCCCCTGGCGGACAAGTGGCGTGCGTTTGGGTGGGCGGTCCGCGAGGTGGACGGACACGACCACGCCGCGCTCTTGCAGACCTTGGGCGCGGTGCCCTTCGAGTGGGGCAGGCCCAGCTGCGTGATCGCCCATACGCACAAGGCGCAGGGAATCTCGTTCGCGACCGATCGCGTCGAGTGGCACCACCACGTCCCGTCGGACTCCGAGTTCCGCCGGGCGTTGGCCGAGCTCGAGGCCGCGCCGTGACGGCCGTCGCCGCCCGCGCGGAGCTGTTCGACTGCCGCGATGCGTTCGCCCAGGCGCTGCTCGAGATCGCGAAGGCGGACGTCCGCGTGGTCGCCGTGGTCAACGACTCAGTCGGGTCCACGAAGCTGGGCAACCTCCGGACGGAGTTCCCGGACCGGTTCTTCAACGTCGGGATCGCCGAGCAGAACCTGATCGGCGTCGGAGCCGGGTTGGCAAACGGCGGCAAGATCCCGTTCGTCTGCGGTGCGTCGCCGTTCCTGACCGGGCGGGGCCTCGAGCAGATCAAGGTCGACGCCGCGTACTCCAACGCCAACATCAAGCTGGTCGGCGTGAGCAGCGGCCTCGCCTACGGCGCGCTCGGGCCCACCCACCACTCCATCGAGGACCTTGCCTGGACGCGGGCGATCGCAAACCTCACGATCATCGTCCCGGCCGATCCGATCGAGACCGCCCAGGCGGTGCGCGCCGCGTACGAGACGGACGGACCGATCTTCCTGCGCACGAGCCGGATGCCCGTCCCGGTCGTCCATCCCCCGGACTACCGGTTCCGGATCGGCCGGGCTGCCATGCTCCGCGACGGCCGCGACCTCACGATCATCGCCAACGGCGTCATGGTCTCGCGCGCGGTCGAGGCGGCCGAGCTGCTCGACTCGGTCGGGATCTCGGCCCGCGTGCTCAACATGGCGACGCTCAGCCCACTCGACAGCGACGCGATCCTCGACGCCGCGCGAGCGACCGGCGGGATCGTCACCGTCGAGGAGCACACCGTCCGCGGCGGTCTCGGCGGTGCGGTCGCGGAGACCGTGGTGACCGAGCACCCGGTGCCGATGCGGATCCTGGGCGTCCCGGGCGTGTTCGCGCCCACCGGGTCGCCCGAGTACCTCCTCGAGCATTTCGGGCTCACGGCCGACGGGATCAGGGCGGCGGCGATCGACCTCCTCTCGGCGAGGGACGCCTCGTGAGCGAGGACGTGATCCTGGCCATCGACCAGGGCACGACGAACACGAAGGCCGTCCTCGTGTCCGGCGACGGATCCATCCATGGCGAGGCGTCCGTCCGCGTGCCGCTCTCGTTTCCCGCCCCGGGCTGGGTGGAGAGTGATGGCCGGGCGATCTGGGACACCGTGCAGGAAGCGATCGAAGGCAGCCTCGGCGAAACTGGCGGCGCCCGGGTCGCCGCCATCGCCGTGGCGAACCAGCGGGAATCGGTGCTGGCCTGGGACCGCCGAACCGGCGACCCGCTCGGTCCGTGCATCAGCTGGCAGTGCCGCCGTACCGCCCCGTACTGCGATGCGCTCCGTGACCGCGGTCTCGAGGACAACGTGCGAGCGCTGACGGGTCTCGGCCTCGATCCGTTGTTCTCCGCGAGCAAGGCGCGCTGGCTGCTCGACCGCATCGAGGACGCGGAAGACCGCGGCCGTCGCGGCGACCTGTGCATCGGGACGGTGGACAGCTGGATCGTGTGGAACCTCACCGCCGGGCAGTCGTTCGTCACGGACCTCACCAACGCCTCGCGGACCCAGCTCCTCGATCTCGATCGGCGGCGATGGGACGACGGGCTGCTGGACCTGTTCGGGGTTCCCATCGAGGCGCTGCCCGAGGTTCGGGGGTCGAGCGCCCGGCTCGGCCTCACACACGCGATCGGCTCGCTTCCGGCGGGCCGCCCGATCGCGGCCATGATCGGTGACTCGCACGCCGCGCTGTTCGGGCACGGAGCGCCGCCGCCCGGTACCGTCAAAGTGACCTACGGAACCGGCTCATCGGTGATGACGCCGCTCGTGGAGCGGGTGGCTGCCGAGGGCCTGTCGGCGACGATCGCGTGGTCGATGGAGCGGCAGCAGCGGGATCCCGACCCCGCGGTGGTCTACGCGCTCGAGGGCAACATCACGGCGACGGGCGCGGCCCTGGAGTGGCTCGCGAGGCTGCTCGCGCTGCCGGGCGGCGAGTCGGAGCTCGCGCAGCTGGCGGCCACGGTCGCCGACTCCGACGGCGTGTACCTGGTGCCGGCGTTCGCGGGGCTCGGCGCCCCGCACTGGGACCCCGAGGCCCGGGGCCTCGTGAGCGGGCTCACCCGCGGCACGTCGCGTGCGCACCTCGCCCTCGCCGGGTTCGAGTCCATCGCCTTCCAGGTGCGCGACGTGGTCGAGGTCCTCCGCTCGTCCGCCCCGACCGCTCCCGCGATGCTGATCGCCGATGGCGGCGCGATGCAGAGCGATCTGCTCGCCCAGGTCCAGGCCGACATCGTCCACCTCCCGGTCATGCGCTCGAGGTCCGGCAACGTGGCCGCCCTGGGCGCGGCGTACCTCGCGGGGCTCGCCGTGGGGTTCTGGGATTCGCTCGACGACATCCGGCGTCTGCCCCGGTCGTTCGACCGGTTCGAGCCGGGCGACGGCGCCGAGGCGCGCGAGCGCGGGTATCTCGGCTGGCGTGCCGCGCTCGCCCGTGCCCGCGGGCGGCTCGACCGCTCCCACCCGGTTGGCGTGGAGGGCTAGCCGATGGCACGGATCGACGAGCTCCGGCTCATCACGCGCGTCGCGCGCCTGTACCACGAGCAGGGCCTCAAGCAGCCCGAGATCGCGGCCCGACTTCGCCTCTCGCAGCCCAAGGTCTCACGGCTGCTCAGGCAGGCTCTCGACGAGGGCATCGTCCGGATCACGGTGCGGGTCCCGACCGGCACCCACCCCGACCTCGAAGAGCGCCTCCAGCAGCGGTTCGGGCTCGAGGACGCGGTCGTCGTCGACGTGACCCCCGATGGCGACGAGCTGGTCGCCCGCGAGCTGGGAACCGCCGCGGCGTTCTACCTCGAGAGCACGGTCCGGTCGGGCGACGTGATCGGGATCTCATCCTGGAGCGCGACCCTGCTGGCAATGGTCGACTCGCTCGATCCCGTCCCGACCGTCCGCGACACGAAGGTCGTGCAGATCCTCGGGGGCGTCGGCGACCCGGCTGCGGCCGGTCACGCCACCCACCTGATCCGCCGGCTCGCGCAACTCCTCCACGGCGAGGGCGAGTTCCTGCCGGCGCCGGGCGTCGTGGGTTCGGCCGAGGCGCGCGGCGTACTGCTCGAGGACCCGTTCGTCAGGAAGGCGATGGCGCTGTTCGACCAGGTCTCGGTCGCCCTGGTGGGGATCGGGACGGTCCAGCCGTCCGGGTTGCTCGCGCGCAGCGGCAACGTCTTCTCGCCCGACGAGCTCGCCAGCGTGCGGGCGCTCGGCGGCGTGGGCGACATCTGCCTCCGGTTCGTGGCGGCGACGGGTGAGCCGCTCCGCACGTCGTTCGACGACCGGGTGATCGGGATCGAGCTCGAGCAACTGAAGCGGGTGCCGCGGTCGGTCGGCGTGGCGGGCGGCCGTCGCAAGGTCGCTGCCATCCGGGCCGCCCTCGACGGCGGCTGGCTCAACTGCCTGATCACCGACCGCGACACCGCCGAGCGTCTCGTTCGTGACGGCGTCGCGGCCGACGTCGCCGAGACCGACGACGCGGTCGGAGCCGAAGCATGAGCCCGCGGACGGCAGGGGCGACCAGGAAGGTGCGGACGGCGCTGCCGCCGGTGCTCGCGGCCGTGGCCGCGTGCGTGCTCGCCTGGGCGCTCGGCTTCACCGTGGTGCCGATCGATCAGGCCGGGGCAGGCTCCGACGCGTTCGATCCCGGTGCCTACGTTGACGGCGCCTGGGAGGAGATCGTGGCCACGATCCGCGACGACTCCGTGGACCTCGCCGAGATCCTCGGCGCCATCGCCCCCAACGCGGACGGCCAGGTGCAGAAGGAGGCGCTCGTCGCGGTGACCGAGCGCTACGGCCTGGTGACGCCAGGCGAGGCGCACGTCTACAAGGTCAGGTTCAGCGGGACGGTGACCGCCGTCGACCTCGACTCGAGCCTGGGGACGATCGGGGTCGCGATCGACGGCTACGACGGTCCGGTCAGGGTCCAGGTCTACGTCGGGCCCCGCATCCCCAGCGACGAGTCGTCGGTACGCGACGCCGTCGGCTTCATCGAGTTCGGCGACTTTCGCGACCAGACCGAGTACGGCAAGGTCGCATCGGAGATCAACGGCCGGGTCCGCGCGGTGCTCGCGACCATCGATGCCGCGGCGCTGCAGGGGGCGACGGTCACGGTCCATGGAGCAATGACGATCCGGACCTTCAACCTCGTCGTGATCGACGTGGGCGTGGTCAGGATCGTCCCCGTGGCGATCGAGCGGACATGAACCCCGAGCCGCAGGTCACGACGCCGACCGCTCCCGGGCCGGACCCCGACGTGGTCATGCGGGCCGAAGGAGTGACGAAGGTCTTCCCGGGAACCACCGCCCTGGATGACGTGACCCTGGATGTCCATCGCGCCATGGTCAACGTCCTGATCGGCGAGAACGGTGCCGGCAAGTCCACGCTGATGAAGATCCTGGCCGGTGTCGAACAGCCAACGAGCGGTCGCGTCCTGCTCGACGGCGAGGAGGTCCGGCTGGCGTCGCGGCTCGACGCGGCCCGCCTTGGGATCGGGATCATCTACCAGGAGCTCAACCTGTGTCCGAACCTGAGCGTGGTCGACAACATCTTCCTGGCCCGCGAGGTCGCCCCCCGGGGCGTCATCGACCGGCGCCGGCAGCGCGCCCACGCACGCAGCCTGATCGAGCGCCTTGAGCAGCGGATCGACCCTGACACCCAGGTGGGGATGCTGCGTGTCGGCCAGCAGCAGATCGTCGAGATCGCGCGCGCCCTGGCCGAGGACGTCCGCGTCCTGATCATGGATGAACCGACCTCGGCCCTGAGCGCGGCCGAGACGGAGGTCCTGTTCCGCATCATCCGCGATCTCAAGGCCCACGGGGTCACGATCATCTACATCTCGCACAAGCTCGACGAGCTGCTCGGGATCGGCGACCGGATCACCGTCCTGCGCGACGGCCGGATGGTCGCCCACGCGGATGCGGGCGACGTCGACGTGTCCTGGATCATCGGGCAGATGGTCGGTCGCGACCCGTCCGCCCTGTTCACCCGCACCGACCACCCGATCGGCGAGATCCGGCTCCGGGTCCGGGACGTCACCCTGCCACGGGTCGGCGGCGGGTTCCTCCTCGACCACGTCTCCTTCGACCTGCACGCCGGCGAGATCCTCGGCATCTACGGGCTGATGGGTGCGGGCCGGACCGAGCTCCTCGAGTGCCTGGCGGGCGTCCGGCCGGAGTCCACGGGCGAGGTCCGGCTGGACGGTCTCCGGCTCGACGAGGCCGACGTGGCCGACCGCATCGAGGCCGGCATCGTGCTCGTTCCAGAAGACCGCCAGAGCGACGGCCTCGTCCCGACCCTCTCCGTCGCCCACAACATGCTCCTGGCGAGCCTGAAGCGGTACCTCAGGCGGTTCTGGCTCGTGCCCGAGTGGGAGCGGCAGGCCGTGGAGCGCTACATCGGGGACCTGTCGATCCGGGTGTCGAGCGCCGATCAGCCAATCTCCTCGCTCAGTGGCGGGAACCAGCAGAAGGTCGTGGTGGCCAAGGGCCTGATGACCGCACCCAGGATCCTGCTGCTGGACGAGCCGACTCGCGGCATCGACGTCGGCGCCAAGTCCGAGATCTTCCAGATCATGAGCCGCCTCGCGGAGGGCGGCTACGGGATCGTGTTCGTGTCGTCGGAGCTGAAGGAAGTCATGGCCATGTCTGATCGAGTGCTGGTGCTCTCGAAGGGGGCCATCGCCGCGCAGTTCGAGCGAGACCAGGTGACGGAGGAGCACCTGGTGGCCGCATCGGCGGCCGGCTACCTGCGAGCGGCCGCGGCACCGGCGCCGGGCAGCGCCCTCGCGGCCGTCGGGGTGGCGAGATGACGGCCCGGGCCCAGGCGATCCGGCCGCGCGGCCTGACCAGGACGGAGGTCGCGCAGGTCCTGCTGCGCGGGACGGCGCTCATCGCGCTCGCCGTGATGGTCGTGGTGTTCGGGGCGCTGTCGCCGACGTTCCTCCAGCTCACGAACCTCGAGATCCTGGCCAAGCAGACCGCGATCAACGCGATCCTGGCCATCGGCATGACGTTCGTGATCCTGACCGGCGGGATCGACCTCTCGGTGGGGTCGATCGTCGGACTCACCGCCATGATCGCCGGGCTGCTGATCAACGAGGGCCTCCAGATCGGCGCCCTGGGCGTGATCGTCTACCCGCACACCTGGATGGTCATGGTCATCGCGCTGGTCGCCGGCGCCCTGGTCGGGGCGATCAACGGCCTGATCATCACGCGGTTCAGCGTGGCGCCGTTCATCGCCACCCTGGGGATGCTCTACGTCGCTCGCGGCGCGGCTGGACTGCTCAACAACGGCAACACGTTCCCCAATCTCGTCGGCCGGCCGGAGCTCGGCAACACCGGGTTCGCGGAGCTGGGTGCCGGGGAGCTCCTCGGCGTCAGCTGGGCGATCTGGATCATGGGCGCCCTCGCCCTCGTGGCCTGGTTCGTGACGTCGCTGACGCCGTTCGGTCGGGCCGTGTATGCGGTCGGCGGCAACCAGCGCTCCGCCGAGCTGTCGGGCATCCGGGTGGACCGCACCAAGCTGGTCGTGTACATGATCAGCGGGCTGTGCGCCGCGACGGTGGGGCTGATCATCGCGTCGCAGCTGGTGGCTGCCCACCCCGCCACCGGCGAGTTCTTCGAGCTCAACGCGATCGCCGCCGTCGTCCTGGGCGGGACGTCGCTGAGCGGGGGCCGGGGCACGATCGTGGGCACGATGATCGGCGCCTTCGTGATCGGCGTCCTGACGGTCGGCCTCAACCAGCTGGGCGTGTCCTCGTTCTGGCAGCTGATCGTGAAGGGCTCCGTCATCGTGCTCGCGCTCGTCCTCGACCAGTTGCAGGTCCGGGTCCAGCGGCGGATCGCCCTCCAACAGCAGGCGCACGCGGATGTGGCGCCTGCCCCTGCCGGGTGACCGGCACCCCATCACGACACGAAAGGAGCGTGGATCGAACGGAGGCGACGTACCCCTGGGGGTTCGAGGCAGGTCCTCGCAGTTCAGCATGGAGGAGGTCACGTGATCGATAGGAGAACAGCGGGTCTCAAGGGGCTCATCCTGATCCCCGCCCTGGCCCTGGCCGCCTGCCAGGGCACATCGCAGGCATCGCCGTCGGCCGCGACGCAGCCGCCCGCGACCAGCGAGCCCACGGCGGCGCCGTCCAGTGGCGGGGAAGCGGGTGGGCTCGTCTGCGTCATCGTGCCGCCGGTCGAGAACCCGTTCTTTGGCGCGATGCAGCAGATCGCCGCCGACAAGGCCGAGGAGCTCGGCTACACGACGCTGCGGCTCGTCCATGACGACGACGCCAACAAGCAGCTGGAGCTGTTCGAGAACTGCATCTCGCAGCAGGCGAAGGCGATCATCCTCGACAACGCCGGGGCCGACGCCTCGGTGGCGGCGGTCCAGAAGGCCAAGGAGGCGGGGATCCCGAGCTTCCTCGTCGATCGTGAGATCACGCAGGAAGGGGTCGCGGCCGCCCAGATCGTGTCCAACAACTTCCAGGGCGCGACGATCCTCGCCGAGCGCTTCGTCGAGCTGATGGGCGAGGAGGGCGAGTACATCGAGCTCACCGGCAAGGACACGGACACCAACGCACACGTCCGGTCCGACGGCTATCACGATGTGATCGACAAGATCCCCGGCATGACGATGGTCGCCCAGCAGACGGCGAACTGGAGCCAGCCGGAGGGCTTCAGCGTGATGGAGAGCCTTCTCCAGGCGCACCCCAACGTCAAGGGCGTGATCGCCGGCAACGACACGATGGCGCTCGGCGCGCAGGCTGCGTTGATCGCGGCTGGCAAGACGGACGTGATCGTCGTCGGGTTCGACGGCAGCGATGACGCGATCCAGTCCATCGGCAAGGGCGAGCTCAAGGCCACGTCGCTCCAGCCGGTCGCCGAGATGGCGATCCAGGCCGCGATCCAGGCCGACCTGTTCATCCGCACCGGCAGCACGGGGAAGCCGGAGAAGCAGTCCATTGACATGGTGCTGCTGACGCCCGACAACGCGTGCCAGTACGAGCAGTTCGCGCCCAAGGAGGGAGCGGGGTCTTGCTCGTGAACGACTGGACCGGCGAGGTCCAGTTGCGGAGAAGGCGGCCAAACGTCGTCGCTTGCACGACGCCGCCGCCACCTTCTCCGAGGCCAGCGGATCACGCGAGTGGGCTTGGCAAGGCGCTGCTCACGCGATCCTGAACCCGGCGACATGGTCGCACACTTCGAGAGG
>MGOE01000088.1:0-1179 GCA_001797035.1 Chloroflexi bacterium RBG_16_72_14 | reverse complement strand
CCGTTTCTCGTGCCGCCGTTCGCGGGCGAACCCCTGAGGCCGGTCCTCCTCGTCCTCATCGGTCCCCGCGACGGCGGCACGCCGTTCGAGTCCCTACCATGGCGGCGTGGACGTCCTTGTTCCGCCGGCGCAGGGGAGCTGCGCGGGCCACCTGGTGCACTCGGACATCCCGTTCCGGATCCTGCGCGCCGGGGGCGACGGGAGCGCCCTCGCCGTCCGCGAGACGCGGGGCGCGGAGCCGGACGGGGAGCTCCTCGCGCGCTGGAGCCCGCGGCCGGGCAACCCGTTCCATGGTCGCCTGCTGCGGACCGGCGCGACGTTCGCCTTCTGGGCGAGCGACGCGGGCTGGTTCCTGGTCGACCCGGCGGAGCCCTCGATCACGCTCTCGGCCGGGGACGGGCCGCTGTCGCTCACCGCCGAGGTCCGGCTGTTCGGCGTGCCGTCAACCCTGATCGCGCTGGAGCAGGGCGACGTCTGCCTCCATGCGGCGGCGGTGGAGATCGGGGGGCGGGCGGTGGTCCTGGCGGGGCCCAGCCGCCACGGCAAGACGACCCTGGCTGCGGCGTTCGCCGCCGCCGGGCACCGGCTGCTGACCGAGGACATGACCCGCTGCACCATGGCCGCCGGTCCGGCCGTGTTCCCGGGCCCCGCGGTGGTCCGCCTGCGGCCCGACGTCGTCGACGGGATCCGGATCCCGGGGGCATCGAGCGTCGAGGTCGAGCGCGAGCGGGTGTTCGTGATGCTCGACGGTCCGCAGCGGGGCACGGGGAGCCCGGTGCCGCTGGCCGCGATCCTGTTCCTGCGCGACGGCCCGGGCCCAGGACAGCTGGACCCGGCGCCCTCGGTCGATGCCATCCGCGACCTCTGGTCGCTGGCCTTCACGCTGCCGACCGACGCCTCGCGCGGGGCCGTGTTCGGGCGCGTCGCGGACCTGGCGGCCCGGGTCCCCGTGCTCGACCTCCGGCGCGAGCTGCGGCTGGACACGCTGCCCGACGTGATCGGCCTGGTGGGGCGCCTGGTGGAGCGCCTGGTGCTGGAGGGAGCCCAGCGGTGAGCGCGCGCCCGCCGGCCCGCCCGGCCGCGCCCACGGCACCGCTCGGCGTCGCGGGCAGGGTCCGCCTGCTCGCCGTCATCTGGCTGACGGCGGCCCGGGTCGTGATCGAGCTGCGGCGTGCCCCG
>MGOE01000087.1:21251-21356 GCA_001797035.1 Chloroflexi bacterium RBG_16_72_14 | reverse complement strand
GACCTCGATCCCGTCGAGATCGGGCATCACGATGTCCAGGAGCACGATGTCGGGACGGACCTCCTCCGCCTTCGCGAGGGCGTCCTCGCCGCCACTCGCCGTCAC
>MGOE01000087.1:18319-21193 GCA_001797035.1 Chloroflexi bacterium RBG_16_72_14 | reverse complement strand
AGGACGAGCGGCTGGGGGCTCACGCGACGGCACCTCCAGTGGGCAGGAACAGTGTGCGCTGGCGTGTCGGACGACGCGCGCCGGGCCGCGGGCAACCCGCCGGCGTCGATCCGCTACCGCGCCGGACCCTGTTCGCAACCCGGTCGCCCGGGGGCCGCCGAGCCTTGATCGGGTACCCTGCGGACCAGCGCGGCGCGGCGTCCCGGCCCTCCCCGCCGGCCCCGCGTCCCGACCGACACACGCCTGGAGCCCGATGTTCGACGAGTTCAAGCACCAGCTGCCCGACATCGACGAGACCGAGACCACGGACTGGGTCGAGTCGTTCGACGAGGTCCTCGACCAGGAGGGCGAGAACCGGGCACGGTTCCTCATGTTCAAGCTGCTCAAGCGTGCGCGGCAGCGGCAGATCGGCCTCCCGGCGCTCACGCAGACCCGGTACATCAACACGATCAGCCCGGAGCAGGAGCCGTACTTCCCGGGTGACGAGGTGCTCGAGCGGCGCATCCGACGCCTCATCCGCTGGAACGCGGTCGCGATGGTGCTCCGGGCGAACAACCGGTTCCCGGGCCTCGGCGGCCACCTCGCAACCTACGCGTCCGCGGCCAGCCTGTACGAGGTCGGGTTCAACCACTTCTTCCAGGGCAAGGACCACCCGGGCGGCGGCGACCAGATCTACTTCCAGGGTCACGCGGCGCCCGGCATCTATGCCCGGGCCTTCCTGGAGGGACGCCTCGACGAGGACCAGCTGGACCACTTCCGACGCGAGACCGGCGGCAGGGGCCTGAGCTCCTACCCTCATCCGCGCCTGATGCCGGACTTCTGGGAGTTCCCCACGGTCTCGATGGGCCTGGGCCCCCTGGCGGCCATCTACCAGGCGCGGTTCAACCGCTACCTGGCGAACCGCGAGATCCGGGACACCAGCCAGCAGCGCGTGTGGGCGTTCCTCGGCGACGGCGAGATGGACGAGCCCGAGTCGATCGCCGGCATCTCGCTCGCCGCCCGCGAGGGCCTCGACAACCTCACCTTCGTCATCAACTGCAACCTGCAGCGCCTCGACGGCCCGGTGCGGGGCAACAGCAAGGTCATCCAGGAGCTGGAGGGCCTGTTCCGGGGCGCCGGCTGGAACGTGATCAAGGTCATCTGGGGCCGCGAGTGGGACGACCTGCTGGCGCGCGACGTCGACGGCGTCCTGGTCGAGAAGATGAACGAGACCGTCGACGGCGAGTTCCAGAAGTACTCGGTATCCACCGGCGCCTACGTGCGCGAGCAGTTCTTCGGCCCGGATCCGCGGCTGCGCCGGATCGTCGAGCACCTGTCCGACGACGACCTGCTCAAGCTCCGACGCGGCGGCCACGACTACCGGAAGGTCTACGCGGCGTACAAGGCGGCGACCGAGTTCCGGGGCATGCCCACGGTCGTGCTCGCCAAGACCGTCAAGGGCTGGACGCTCGGCCGGGGCGTGGAGGCCCGCAACATCACCCACCAGGCGAAGAAGCTGTCCGAGGACGAGCTGCGGGTGTTCCGCGACCGCCTCGAGCTGCCGATCCCGGACGCGAAGCTCAAGGACGCCCCCTATTTCCACCCGGGCCCTGACTCGGAGGAGGTCGAGTACATGCGCCGGCGCCGCGCGGCGCTGGGCGGGCCCGTCCCGCGCCGGGTCGTGCGCGCGAAGCCGCTCCCCGCGCCGGGCGAGAACGTGGACAAGGAGTTCGCCGCCGGCAGCACGACCGCCGTGTCGACGACGATGGTGTTCACCCGGCTCCTGCGCAACCTGATCCGCGACCCGCAGATCGGCCGCCGGATCGTCCCGATCATCCCCGACGAGGCGCGCACGTTCGGCATGGACCCGCTGTTCAAGGAGGTCGGCATCTACGCCGCCCAGGGGCAGCAGTACGACCCGGTGGATTCGGACCTCGTGCTGTCCTACCGCGAGGCGAAGAACGGCCAGGTGCTCGAAGAGGGCATCACGGAGGCCGGCTCGATGGCCTCGTTCCAGGCGGCCGGCACGTCATATGCCACGCACGGCGAGCCGATGGTGCCGTTCTACATCTACTACTCGATGTTCGGGTTCCAGCGGACCGGCGACCAGGCGTGGGCGTTCGGGGACCAGCGGGGCCGCGGGTTCATGATGGGCGCCACGGCGGGCCGCACGACGCTCGCCGGCGAGGGCCTCCAGCACGACGACGGGCACTCGCACATCCTCGCCTCCACGATCCCGGTCATCCGCGCCTACGACCCGGCCTTCGCCTACGAGCTGGCCGCGATCGTCCGCGAGGGGATCGGGCGGATGTACGGCGAGGGCGAGGACGTCTTCTACTACGTCAGCCTGTACAACGAGAACTACCCGCAGCCGCCGAAGCCCGAGGGCGCCGACGAGGGGATCGTGCGCGGGCTGTACCGCTTCGCGGCCGCGCCGGACCTGGCCAAGCCCAGGGGCCGCGTGCGCCTCGTGGGCTCGGGCTCGATCATGCAGCAGGTGATCGCCGCCCGCGATCTGCTCGGGGAGCGGTTCGGCATCGCCGCCGAGGTCTACTCCGCCACCTCGTTCCAGCAGTTGCGCCACGAGGCGCTGGGGGTGGAGCGCTGGAACCGCCTCAACCCGGACCAGACCGCCCGCGTGCCGTACGTGGCGCAGGTCCTGGGCGCCGACGGCGGCCCGATCGTGGTGGCCACGGACTGGATCAGGACCCTGCCGGACATGGTGGCGCCCTGGATCGAGGCACCATACGGGGTGCTGGGCACGGACGGCTTTGGCCGCAGCGACACCCGCGAGAACCTGCGGGCGCACTTCGAGATCGACCCGCCCAGCATCGCGGCCGCCGCGCTGTCGGGCCTCGCCCGCGCCGGCGCCCTCGACCCTGCGGCCGCCGCCGC
>MGOE01000087.1:17881-18220 GCA_001797035.1 Chloroflexi bacterium RBG_16_72_14 | reverse complement strand
TCCCGCCGTCGCCCCGCCGCCGACGCGAGGAGGACCGCCATTGGCCGGAGGCTCGGCGCTCGAGGTCCTGGCGGTCATGCTCCGGCTGGGGCTGACGTCGTTCGGTGGCCCGGTCGCGCACATCGGCTACCAGCGCGACGCGTTCGTCACGCGGCACCGGTGGCTGGACGAGCACACGTTCGGCGAGCTGGTCGCGCTGTGCCAGACGCTGCCCGGTCCTGCCAGCAGCCAGCTGACTGTCGCGGTCGGCCGGCTCCGCGCCGGCTGGGCGGGTGCCGTTGCCGCGTGGGTCGGGTTCACGCTGCCCAGCGCGGTGGTCATGACGCTGGTGGGCCTGGG
>MGOE01000087.1:16065-17870 GCA_001797035.1 Chloroflexi bacterium RBG_16_72_14 | reverse complement strand
GCGGCCTGCCGGCGGCGGGCCCGGCGGCCGGGGCGATCGCGGGCCTCAAGGTCGCGGCCGTGGCCGTGGTGGCGCAGGCGGTCCTGTCGATGGCGCGGCAGCTGACGCCCGACGCCCCGCGGATCCTGATGGCCGCGGTCGCGGCCGCCTGCGTGCTCGTGGCCCCGACGCCCCTCACCCAGCTGCTGCTGATCGCGGTTGCGGCGCTGGTCGGCGGCGTCGCGCTCCCCCGGGGCGTGGGCGGCGCCCGGTCGAGCCCCGGCGCCCGGCCGAGCGTCGGCGCCACGTCAACCGACGGTAACGCCGGCGACCTGCCCGCGACCGGCGGGCGCCGGACCGCCCTCGCCTTCGCGACGGCCTTCGTGCTCGTCGTCCTCGGCAGCCAGGCGATCGCCCTCGCGACCGGAGACCCGGGCGCCGGCCTCGTCGCGGCGCTCGTGCGCGCGGGCGCGCTCGTGTTCGGCGGCGGGCACGTCGTGCTGCCGCTGCTCGACGCCGGGGTCGTGGCGCCCGGCTGGGTGACGCCGGACGCCTTCCTCGCCGGATACGGCGTCGCGCAGGCCGTGCCGGGCCCGCTGTTCACATTCGCTGCGTACCTCGGCTCGGTGTCGTCGGCCGGCCCGGGGGGTGTCGCCGGGGCAGTGGTCGCGACGGTGGCGATCTTCGTGCCCGGCACGCTCCTGGTCCTCGCGGCGCTGCCGGCCCTCGCGGCGATGCGACGGCGACCCGGCCTGCGATCGGCGCTCGACGGGGTCAACGCCGTGGTCGTGGGGATCCTGGCGGCGGCGCTGGTCGAGCCCGTCGGCACGGGCGGGATCACGTCACCGCTCGCCGCCGGGGTCGCGCTCGCCGGGGGTGCGCTGCTGGTGAGCGGCCGCGTGCCACCGATCGCCGTCGTCGCGGCCAGCGCCGCAGTGATGGCGGTAGCTGCCGCCTGACCGCGGACACGAGAACGCCGCACGACCCGGGAGGGGACCGGTTCGTGCGGCGTGGGACCCGCGGCCGACCCCGTCACAGGCGCGGCCCCGGTGTGGATATCGGGTCGTGAACCCAGTCTATGGCCCGGATCCGCCCATCTCCGCGACAGGACGTTGCAGCGGTATTACAGGCGCATTACAGCTCCATCGCTCCCAGCCGGTCGACGGTCGGTGTACGTTCTCGCCGGGCGGGTTCGGCGCAGCGCGCTCCGCGGGCAGGTCAAGGTGCCTTGCGCTTCGTCGTAAAGGAGACTTGACGATCGTCGCGCGGCGGGCTAGGATCGCCGACGAGTCGCGACCGCAATCCCCGCGGCGCCCGCCTCCCGCGCCCCGTCCAGCGTCCCACCCGCACTCAGGAGCCCTCGATGGACCTCGGGTCGTTCACCAGCGGCTTGCTCACCGGCCTTCGCGAAGGGGTCGAAGCCGCGCTGATCGTGAGCATCATCCTCACCTACCTCGCCCGGACGGGGAACCGGCAGCACGCCGGGAAGATCTGGGCCGGAACAGCCGCGGCCGTCGCCGCCAGCCTGGCCGTCGGCGCGATCCTGTTCCTCACGGTCGGCGGCTTCGAGGAGCCCTACGAGCAGATCTTCGAAGGGATCACGATGCTCCTGGCCGCGTCCGTGGTCACCTGGATGCTGTTCTGGATGCGGCGCCAGGCGGCATCGGTCAAGAGCGATCTCCAGGCGGCCGTCGACCGGGCGCTGAGCGAGGGCACCGTGTTCGGCCTCGCCATCCTGGCGTTCACCGCCGTCATCCGGGAGGGCATCGAGACGGCCCTGTTCCTCGTCGGCCAGGCCGCATCGGCGGAAACCGGCGCGTCAAGCG
>MGOE01000087.1:14960-16059 GCA_001797035.1 Chloroflexi bacterium RBG_16_72_14 | reverse complement strand
TCGGCGCGGTGGTCGGCCTCGCGATCGCGGTGATCCTCGGCGTGGGCCTCTATCGCGGGGCACGGCTCATCGACCTCCGCGCGTTCTTCCGCTGGACGGGCATCGCCCTGATCTTCATCGCGGGCGGGCTGCTGTCGAAGGCCGTTCACGAGTTCGCCGAGATCGGCTGGATCACGATTGGGACCGCGACCGCGTTCGACCTCTCGAGCGTGCTGCCGCACACGGTGATCGATGGCGCCCCGAACGGCATCGCGCTGGTGGCCGGCCAGTTCCTCCGGGCACTGTTCGGCTACAGCTCGAGGCCGGAGATCGTGACCTTCGTCACCTGGGCGGCCTACGTGGTCATCGTCCTGTTCCTGTACCTGCGCCCGACCGCACCCCCGCGGGCCTCGAGCCCCGTCCCGGCGACGGAGTCCGGCGCCGCCGGCTAGAGCTGGCCGGGGCCGGGCCGGGGGTCAGCCGGCCGGCACCAGCCGGAGCAGCTCGCCCCCGCCGAGGTCGGTGAGGTACACCTCGCCGTCCTCGCCGATCCCGAACGACGAGATCCGCCGGCCGCTCTCGTGGAGCGTCACCGGCTCCTGGAGCTCGTCGGTGGTGGAGTCGATCGCCCACAGCGTGCCCGAGCAGTAGTCCGAGAACAGGTACGCGCCCCGCAGGTCGGGGATGGCGTCGCCCCGGTAGACCACGCCCCCGATGACCGAGCAGCCGAGATCGTGGCCGTACTCCGCAACGGGCTGGGTCACGCCGCCCGGGTCGCAGCCCTCGGACGGGTTGTAGCAGTGGCGCCCTTCCCAGCGCCGCCAGCCGAAGTCGAGCCCGGACGACCCGGCGCGCGCGACGTCGATCTCCTCCCACGAGCCCTGGCCGACGTCGCCGATCCACAGGTCGCTGGTCTCGAGGTCCACGCTCGAGCGGAACGGGTTGCGCAGGCCGAAGTGGAGGATCTCGCCACGTCCGCCACCCCCGGCGAACGGGTTGTCGGCGGGGACCAGGTAGGGCTCACCGGCGGCGGCGTTCGCGCCCAGGACGTCGACCCGGAGCATCTTCCCCAGCAGGTTGTCGAGATCGGACGCCCGGTTCTCGGGGTCGCCACCGGCCC
>MGOE01000087.1:14587-14839 GCA_001797035.1 Chloroflexi bacterium RBG_16_72_14 | reverse complement strand
ATCGGCTGCGCCGGACGCGACCCGGAAGCCCGAGACGGCCGTGTCGCCGTTGCTGTCCGAGTAGTGGACGTAGAACAGCGGCCAGCCATCGCCGAAGCCCGGTGGGAACGCAAGGCCGAGGAGGCCCCGCTCGCCGCCGGCGGAGACCCGGTCGGAGATGTCGAGGAAGGGCTCGGGGAGGACGAGGCCGTCACGGACGATCCGGATCCGGCCCCCCTGCTCGGCGACGAACAGCCGCCCCGACCCGTCCGC
>MGOE01000087.1:13192-14455 GCA_001797035.1 Chloroflexi bacterium RBG_16_72_14 | reverse complement strand
GCCGTGCCACCGGGGGAGGGAAGCGCCGTCGGGATGGACGTGGCCGCGACAGGGGGCGTGGGCGTGGCTCTTTCGGGACCGGTCACGCAGCCCGCGACGACGAGCGCCAGCGCGAGCACGAGCGCGACGCGCGGAGCGGCAAACGGAAACTGGCTGGCGTTGGTCATGGGATCGCGGATAGCGTATCGGAATGGACGTCTTCACCCGCGCAGGGCTGCTGGCACGCCTGGCCGGTGCCGGCGGGCCGTACCTGGAGTTCCTCCGGGTCCCGGACCTCTCGCTCGGCCTGTACGTGCTCGAGGCAGGAGCCGCGGATCACCAGCAGCCGCACACCGAGGACGAGGCCTACGTCGTGCTCGCCGG
Organism: Chloroflexi bacterium RBG_16_72_14; assembly: GCA_001797035.1. Classification (GTDB taxonomy): domain Bacteria; phylum Chloroflexota; class Limnocylindria; order Limnocylindrales; family CSP1-4; genus CAIXZV01. The sequence goes on along the minus strand of MGOE01000087.1, from coordinate 14,092 downwards.
GCACGGCCGGTTCACGGCCGGCGCCGACACCCGCGAGGTCGGCCCCGGGGACACGATCTTCGTGCCGGCCGGCGTCCCGCACCGGTTCCACGACATCGCCGAGACCCTTGAGCTGATCGTCGCCTTCGGACCGGCCGAGGGTTCGCGCGCGCCGGGCCCGGGCTAACGTCGGCGGGAGGCGCGAGCATCGCCCCCGGGCCGGGGCTCGGATCGCCGTCAGCCGGCGGCGCGGACCCGCTCGACGCGTGCCGCGAACCCCTCGGCGTGGAGGGCGCTCGTGCCGTCCTCGTCATGGCGGAACAGCACATACGCGTCCAGGCCGTCGTCGAGGAACGGGACCAGCCGCCGCGCCCAGGAATCGAGCGTCGCCTCGTCGTAGGTCGTGCGCCGGAGGCGGAGGTAGAGGAACGGGCCCGTCCGGCGGATGTCGGGGGGCGTCTCGAGCCCGTCGAGGTCCGTCGCGCACAGCACCGCCCCGGCCTCCCTGAGCGCACCGAACGTCTCGTCCACGTGCCACGAGGCGTGCTGGGCCTCGAGCACGAGCGGGATCGACGCCGGCCACGCCCGCAGCAGCCCGGCCAGCCGCTCGTCCTGCCGGGCGATCTCGCCGGGAACCCGGAACAGCACGGCCCCCAGCCGCTCCCCGAACAGCGGCAGCGTGGCGGTCAGCCAGGGCACGGATTCCGCGGGGTCGCCGTACAACGCGCGGACGCTCGCGCCCCGCTGCGCCTTGACCACGAACCGGAAGTCATCAGGGACGGCGACGCACCAGCCCCGGATGCGCTCGGCGGTCGGGCGCGCGTAGAACGTGTTGTTGAGCTCGCAGGCCGGCAGCCGCGTCGCGTAGTGGGGGAGCAGCCCGCCCGAGCGCAGGCCGGGAGGGTAGAAGCGCGGCACCCA
>MGOE01000087.1:11847-13159 GCA_001797035.1 Chloroflexi bacterium RBG_16_72_14 | reverse complement strand
CCGGCGAGGACGCGCCCGGGCGACGGCACGTGGCCGTCCGTCAGCCGTGCGTCTCGCAGGCCGCGTCGACGGCGCCGTTGCAGCCGAGCCCGTCGAGGACCCGGTCGAGCCCCCGCTCCATCGCCGCCTGGTCCGCCGGCGCCACGACGTCGAGGAAGTAGCGCTCCACCCCCGACAGGTGCGTCCGCGACGCCTCGCGGAGGCGCCGGAGCCCGTCCGTCGTGAGGATCGCCTCCGCGCCCCGCGCATCGGTCATGCAGGCGGAGCGCGAGACCATCCCGGCCGCCTCCAGCCGGTCCACGAGCCGCGTGATCCCGCTCCGCGACAACAGGACGCGTTCCGCGAGCGCGCTCATGCGCAGCCGCCGTCCGGGCGTGCGGGCCAGCTGGAGCAGCGCGTCGTACTCGGCGAGCGACAGCTGATGGGCGGCCTGGAGCTCCTCGTCCAGGCGGCGGGTCAGCCGGGCGTGGGCGTGCAGGAAGTTGCGCCAGGCATTGAGGCGCGCGTCGTCCGCGGGCGGGGCGGCGGGCCCCGGCTCAGCGGAGGCCGCCAGTGCGGCCGCACCGCCTTCGGCGACGAGATCGGTCGTCATGGTGGCCATGCTACCGCATCGTCGAGTTCGTTGACAAGGCAACTATCTGGTATAGTTGCGCGTGCAACGACAAGACGGCGGCACTGACCGCCGATGCTGGGAGGCACAAGACACCATGGCAGTCACCACCTGGAAGACGGATCCGGCGCACACGGACATCCAGTTCTCCGCCAAGCACATGATGGTCACCACCGTCCGTGGCAAGTTCGCGTCCGTCGAGGGGACGGTGCTGCTGGACGAGGCGGACCCGGCCGCCTCGAGCGGGACGTTCAGCGTGGACGCGGCGTCGCTCAACACCGGTGTCGAGCAGCGGGACGGCCACCTTCGGTCGGCCGACTTCCTCGATGCGGCGACCCATCCCACGATCACCTTCACGACCTCGGCGGTCGAGCCCCGGGGCGGCGACGACTACCGGGTCACGGGCGACCTTACGATCCGCGACATCACCCGCGAGGTCACCTTCGAGGTGGCGTTCCTGGGCCTGTACGTGGGCATGAACGGCGCCCGTCGCGCCGGGTTCCACGCCACCACGAAGCTCAACCGCGAGGACTGGGGGCTGACCTGGAACGTGGCCCTCGAGACCGGTGGCTGGCTGGTGGGCAAGGAGATCAGGCTCGAGATCGACGTGGCGCTCGAGGAGGCGGCGGCCGCCGTCTCCCAGCCGGGGGCCGTGGCCACGGCCGCCTGACCGCCGCCCTCGTTTAGGTCCGCGCCCCGGCT
>MGOE01000087.1:8084-11837 GCA_001797035.1 Chloroflexi bacterium RBG_16_72_14 | reverse complement strand
AGCCGGGGCGCTTCGATTCCCCGGCTTCGCGGTCCGTCCCCGGCGCGCGGATCGCGATAGCATCGAAGCTCCCGCGACGCTGAGGTGCCCCATGCCCGAGTTCGACGTCGAGGCGCTGCGCGCCCGTTTCCCGGCCCTCGCCCTCGAGCAGGACGGCGTCCCGGTTGCCCTGTTCGACGGGCCGGGCGGAACGCAGGTCCCGGACACGGTCATCGAGGCCGTCTCGCGCTACTACCGCGAGTCCAACGCCAACCACGACGGGCCGTTCCTGACCTCGCGCCGCAGCGACGCGATGCTCGCGGACGCGCACCTCGCGATGGCGGACCTGCTCAACGCGGCGGACCCGTCCGAGATCAAGTTCGGCGCCAACATGACGACCCTCACCCTGTACATCGCGCGCTCGCTGACGGCGACCATGGCCCCCGGCGACGAGATCGTGGTGACCGCCCTGGACCACGAGGCGAACGTGGGCCCCTGGCGCAGCGCCGCCGCGGATCGCGGGCTCACGGTCCGGACCGTGGACATCCGGCCCGAGGACGTCACCCTCGACGTCGAGGGCTTCGACGCGCTGCTGCACGGCCGGCCGAAGCTGGTCGCGTTCGGCTGGGCCTCGAATGCCGTCGGCACCGTGAACCCTGTCGCCGAGCTGGTCCGCCGTGCCCACGAGGCCGGCGCGCTCACGTACGTCGACGCGGTCGCGGCCGCGCCCCACCTGCCGATCGACGTCCAGGCGCTGGGCACCGACTTCCTCGCCTGCTCGGCGTACAAGTTCTTCGGGCCCCACGTGGGCGTCCTGTACGGGCGTGGCGACGTCCTCGACGCGCTGCCGTCCTACAAGCTCCGCCCGGCCTACGACCTGTTCGAGACCGGGACGCTCAACCACGAGGGGATCGCCGGCACGCTCGCCGCCGTCGAGTACGTCGCAGACATCGGGGAGCGGTACGGGGGCGGCTTTGCGGCCGGGTTCCCGGGCATGACCGGGCGGCGGCTTCACGCGCACGCGGGGATGGCCGCGATCCGTGCCTGCGAGATGCCGCTGTTCGGGCGGCTGCTGGACGGCCTCGAGACGATCCCGGGGCTCCGGCTGTGGGGGATCGCGGAACGCGACCGGTTCGACGAGCGGGTGCCCACGGCGGCCGTCACCCTGGGCGGGGTGACGCCCGAGGCAGCCTCGATCGCGCTCGGCGACCGCGGGATCGCGACCTGGTGGGGCGACTTCTACGCGGTCGGGCCGATCGAGCGCCTGGGCCTCGCGCCCGAGGGCGTCCTGCGCATCGGCCTGATGCACTACAACACGGCAGCCGAGGTGGACCGCCTGGTCGCCGAGCTGCGGGAGATCGCGGCGGGGGCGTAGGCCTCGGGATACCCGCCCCCGGGTCCAGGCCGCTCGCTAGCGCCAGCTCTCGGGGTCGAGCAGGAAGAACGTCGTCATCGCCAGCTCCTCGCGGGCGTCCCGCCACAGCTCCGGGATCACCTCGCGCAGCGGGCGCCGCGGGACGGGCTCGCAGGTGGCGAGGGGCGGCCACGCCTCGGGCGGCAACGCATCGGGCGACGGCCCCCGCCACGCGAGCGTTCGCACCCGCGCGCCCTCGACCCGCCCGAGCGTCGCGTACCCGGCCATCGCCGGATGGTAGCGGCCGGCCCCGGCGAGTGGAACCCCCCCCGCCGGGCGTCGCGGGATCAGCCTGCGTCGATCCGGTAGAGGTTGCCGCCGAGGTCCGTGACGAACAGCTCGCCCGAAGCGTTCTCCCCGAACGAGCTGATCAGCAGCGACGTGTCCAGGAGGCGAGTGGCGTTGGCCGGCGTCGGCGCGGACGCAGAGATCGTGAAGATTTCGCCCGAGCAGTAGTCGCCGTAGACGTACCAGCCGGCCATCGCGGGGATGGCCGACCCGCGATACACGTAGCCGCCGGTGACCGCGCAGCGCCCGTTCGACGCGTGCGAGTACTCGACCACCGGCAGGCGCTTGCCGCTCCTGTCGCACCCGGACGACGGCCGGTAGCAGTGGGCTCCCTCCATGACGCGCCAGCCCCAGTTGGCCCCCTTGCCGGCGCCCGAGGACGTGCGGACGGCCCGGTCCACCTCCTCGTAGCGACCCTGGCCCACGTCGCCGATCCACAGGTTGCCGGTCCGGCGGTCGAAGGACCAGCGCCACGGGTTGCGCAGGCCCCGCTGCCAGATCTCGTTACGGCCGGCCTTGCCGACGTACGGGTTCGAGGACGGGATCAGGTAGTTGCGGGTGGACGTCGTCCCGTTGACGTTGATCCGCAGCATCTTGCCCAGCAGCGAGTCCTTGTTCTGGGCGCGGTTGCCGGGATCGCCCGCGCTGCCGCCGTCACCCATGCCGATGTACAGGTAGCCGTCGGGCCCGAAGCCGATCATGCCGCCGTTGTGGTTCGCGTACGGCTGGTCGATCTTGATGATCGTCCGCCCGGAGCCCGACTGGACGCGGTTCGGGTTGGTCGCGGATGCCCGGTACTCGCGGACGAGCGTGTCGCCCGACAGGTTGGTGTAGTTGACGTAGAACTTGCGGTTGGTCGTGAAGCCCGGGTGGAAGGCGAGACCAAGGAGGCCCTGCTCGCCGCCCTTGGACACCGAGGCCGCGAGGTTCAGGAATGGGGTCGTCAGGAGCGAGCTGCCGGACCAGATCCGGATCCGGCCCGTCTGCTCGACGATGAACAGCCGGCCGGTGCCGTCCCGGGCGCTGGTCACGAACACCGGCTTGGACAGGCCGCCGGTGACCTTGGTGAGCTTGATGGTGCCCGCGGACGGGGCGGCAACGATGGCCTCCGAGCCGTCGGTGATCCGGGTCGCGGCGGCGTCCACGGTGGCCGACAGGCCGATGGCGAGGATCGCGGCGGCGGCGACGGCGAGACGCAGGGGGCGGCGCATGGATAGGGTCATGCCCTGACGGTACCCCGATCGGTCAACCGGGCGCACACTCCCGGTTTGCGTGTCAGCCGCCGACGTATCCTCGCATCATGACGACGAGCCCGGATCGCGCCTGGGGCGCGCAGAGCATGACGGCCCCGCTGCGCGACGTGCTGGTCAAGCCGCCCGGGCCCGCGTTCGCCCGGGCCTTCGACGATCCGGCGTTCGGGTTCCTGCGGCCGGTGGACATCGAGCGCGCCCGGCGCGAGCACGCTGGCCTGGTCTCGGTCCTCGAGCGCCTCGGCGTGCGGGTCCACGTGCTGGACGTCGAGTCGGACGACCCCGATCTCGTCTACGTGTTCGACCCGCTGCTGGTGGCGGACGGCGGCGCGATCCCGCTCCGGCCGGGCAAGCCCAACCGCGAGGGCGAGCCGGGCGTGCTGGAGGCCTGGACGCGCTCGTGGGGGATCCCCACCTTGGGGCGGATCGAGGCGCCGGGCCGGATCGAGGGTGGCGACACGTTCTGGCTCCGCCCCGACCTGCTGTGCATCGGTCGCACGCTGCGCACCAACGACGTCGGGGCGCGCGGGCTGGCGGCGATCGCGGGTGGCGACGCGCGCGTGTTCGACATGCCCTACTGGAAGGGCGCGGCCGAGCTCGTCCACCTGCTGTCGGTGATCTCGCCGGTTGCCGACGACGTGGCGGTGGTGTTCCTGCCGCTGCTCCCGGCGGGCCTGTACGAGCTGCTCCGCGACCTCGGGATCCGGCTGGTCGAGGTGCCGGATGCCGAGTACGCGACCCTGGGCTGCAACGTGCTCGCGGTCCGGCCGGGCGTGGTCGTCGTGGCCGACGGCAACGCGGAGACGCGGCGCGGGCTCGAGG
>MGOE01000087.1:7696-8065 GCA_001797035.1 Chloroflexi bacterium RBG_16_72_14 | reverse complement strand
CGCGATCCCGCTGGGCGAGGTCGGCGAGAACGGATCGGGCGGGGTCACCTGCCTCACCCGGCCGATCCTGCGCGGGTGAGGCCGTGAGGGTCATCGAGGTCGACGGGGCGGCGATCCGGCGCGACCTCGAGGCACTGGTCCGGATGCGGAGCGTAACCGGCGCCGAGGATGCGATCGCAGGCAACCTCGCCGACCGGCTCGAGAGGCTCGGCCTGGCGGTGGATGTGTTCCATCCGGACCCGGCGGCGATCCGGGACGACCCGGCCTGGCCGGGCGAGGAGGTCGTGCGCACGACGCTGCCGGTCGTGATCGGGCGGGCGGGCCCGGCCGGCGGCCGCCGGATCGTGCTGTCCGGGCACACGGACGTCG
>MGOE01000087.1:5258-7678 GCA_001797035.1 Chloroflexi bacterium RBG_16_72_14 | reverse complement strand
GCGACCCCGCCACCTGGACGGCGGACCCGTGGGGTGCGGAGGTGCGCGAGGGTCGGCTGTACGGCCGCGGCGCCTGCGACATGAAGGGCGGCGTGGCCGCGATCCTGGGCGCCGTCCGGGCGCTGCGCGAGAGGGGCACCCTGGACCGGCTCGCCGGCGAGCTGATCGTTGCCTTCGTCCCGTCCGAGGAGGACGGCGGGCAGGGCACGCTGGCCGCGATCCGGGCCGGCGTGACCGGGGACATGGCGGTGATCACCGAGCCGTCCGGCCTCGACATCGTCATCGCGCACGCCGGCGCGATCACGTTCCGGCTCACCGTCCCGGGTCGCGCGGCTCATGCGAGCCGGCGGACCGAGGGCGTGTCCGCGCTCGACAACCTGCACACGATCGTGCGGGCGCTGGAGGCCGACGAGGCCCGCCGGAACGACGCCGAGACGGACCCCCTGATGCGCGCGCTCGGCCTGCCGTACCCCACGATGATCGGCATCGTGGCCGGCGGGGAGTGGGCCAGCACCGTCATCGACCGGCTCACCGCCGACGGCCGCTACGGCGTCCGCCTGGGGCAGACGACCGAGGAGGCCGAGGCTGAGCTGCGGGCCTGCATCGACGCCGCCTGCGCCGCCGACCCGTTCCTCCGCGACCATCCAGTGGGCGTGGAGATCACCGGGGCGCGTTTCGGGTCGTCGAGCGTGCCGGAGGACGACGAGCTGCCCGTGTCGCTGGGAACGGCCGTGGCCGAGGTCACGGGCCACGAGCCGAACCGGATCGGCGTGCCCTACGGCTGCGACATGCGGCTGTTCATCGGCGTGGGCGACACCCCCTGCGTCGTGTTCGGCCCTGGTGACGTCCGGCTCGCCCACGGCCCGGACGAGCATGTGGGGCTGGGCGAGGTGGAGGCCTGCGCGCGGGTGCTCGCGACCTGGGTCGCGGGGCAGATCGGGCCCGGCGCCCGGCGCTGAGCAGCCGGGCCTGAGATGAGCCGGCGGCCCCCCGCCGTTGCCAGGAGACACCGGCCGGCGGGCGTAGGATTCGGGCGCGTCCCGTGCAGCGATGTCTGGAGGCCCCGATGTCTCATCCGTTCCGGTTCGGCCGCGCCCTGGTGGCCGCGACCGTCGTCCTCGCGCTGGCCGCCGGCGTCGCCGCGGCCGCACCCCCGGCGCACTCGAACGCCTCGAAGGCGATCACCCAGCGGATGATCGAGCAGCAGGTCTGGATCCCGTCGGGGGATCACATGGTCCCCGGCACGTATGCCTACCCGAAGGCCGGCGGCACCGCCGCGACGTACCCGGCCGTGCTCATGCTCCACGGCTTCGGCAGCACCGGCGATGAGGTCGGGAACATGTACCTCCACGAGGCCCAGCAGCTGGCCCTCCGTGGATACGCGTCGCTCCGGATCGATTTTGCGGGTTCCGGCCTGAACCCGCAGCCGTTCGCAGGCAACACCTACGACGGCATGGTCGGCGACAGCCTGGCGGCCCTCGACTGGCTCATCGCCAGGGGCAACACCGACGACTCCCGGATCGGCGTCCTGGGCTTCAGCCTGGGCGGCAAGCTGGTGGCCACGATCGGCGGGACGGACGCCCGCGTGAAGGCGCTCGCCTCGTGGTCCGGGGCGATCGAGAACGGGCTCGGCTCGCTCGCGTTCCTCACCGCGTACTACGCCGAGGCGCAGGCGAACGGGCACGTCGTCGTGGACCTCGGCTGGCGGACCGTGGACCTGTCGCTCGCCTGGTTCGAGACGATGATGGCCTCCACGGCGCTCGACCAGCTCGCGGACTACTCGGGTCCGATGCTGCTGGTCGCCGGCGAGGTGGACACGACGGTCAACCCCGACGTCTCGCGCCACGCGGCGGGCGCATCCGGCAGCTTCGACGTGACGCTCCGGATCATCCCGGGCGCCGATCACATCTACAACGTCCTGACGCCCGACCAGACATTGGCCAACGGCGTGATCAAGCTCACGGCGGACTGGTTCAAGGCCAAGCTCTGAGCCCCGGTCCCGCGTCCGTCGCGGCCCGGTCGGCTCCGCCGGCCGGGGCCGGTCCGTGCTCAGGCGAGCCGCTTCGCCGCCTCGACGGCGAGGCACAGCCCGTTGGCCAGACGCATTTGGCGCGGTGTCCGGCAGGCGACGCGCACCAGCGCCGGTGACAGGACGACAGCCGCGACACAGCGGGCTCTCGAGGTGGCCACGTTGAGCCGATTGAGCGAGTAGAGGAACTCCATGCCGCGCGGCGCGTCCTCGGGCGAGGACGTGCCCATCGCGTAGATGCTGATCGGTGCCTCCTGCCCCTGGAACTTGTCGACCGTCCCGACGAACGGGCGCGGCAGGCCGGCCTGCGCAAAGGCCAGCTCGATCGAGGCGACGTGCGCGTTGTAGGGCGCGACGATGACGACGTCGCTCGCCGTGATGGGCCGCGACT
>MGOE01000087.1:1852-5233 GCA_001797035.1 Chloroflexi bacterium RBG_16_72_14 | reverse complement strand
GCAAGCAGGTTCCCGACCAGGTCGGCCACGGCAGCCGCCTCCTCCGGCGAGTCGGTGGCATTGCCCGCGTGCTCGACCGGCACGAGGCGCATCCCGGTCCCGGCCAGCGGGGCCGCGGCGCGCGCGCTCGCGGCCCCCCACAGGTCCGTGGCCTCGGACAGCAGCACGCGCTGTCGTTCGAGCCCATCCACGGGCAGGAGGCGACCGGCGTAGAACGCGGTGGACGTGAAGTCGCACACGTCCGGGTGGAGGCGCCACGTCCGCTCGAGGAACAGGCCCTCGGACGGACCGATCGTCGGCCGGTCTGGTTGCTGGTATGCCGGGTCGGCGAGGAGGTGCGACAGGGCGCTGCGCTCCGCGCCCGGCGGGTGGCTTCCCTGCACGGGCTGGTCCAGCTGCTGCGGGTCGCCGAGCAGGACGACCTTCCGGGCAGCCGGTGCGCAGGCGAGCACATTGGCGAGGCTCATCTGGCCCGCCTCGTCCACGAACAGGACGTCGAGCACGGGTTCCGGCGCGGCCATCTCGGCGCGGCACCACGTCCACGCAACCGCTCCGACCACGTCCACCGCGCCGGAGCGCAGCGCGTGCGCGACGTCGGCGTTCTCGCGGTAGGCCGCGGCGGCGGCGTGCGTCGGGCCGTGGCCGTTCTTCGGCTTCTGGCCGATCCGGACCGCGACCGCGCTGTGGTGGGCCGCATGGGCGACCTCGTCGAGCACCTTGCCGATGACCTTGTGACTGTTCGCCACGACCCCCACCCGCTTGCCGTATCCGACCAGCTCGACGATCATCCGCGCCCCGCTGTACGTCTTGCCCGAGCCGGGCGGACCCTGGATCGCAAGGACGCCGTCACGCATGTCGCGCACGATCCGCTTCGCGGCGTCGAGGGCGTCCTCGCCGGCCCCGCGCAGCGGCGTACCTGCGGTTTGCCCGGTGTCGGGCGGCGTGCGCAGCAGAAGCGCGCGGACGACGGCGAGTGCCGGGTCGCCGTCACCCGGGTCGGCCCGGAGGCCGCGATCGGCGACGGCCCGGCCGGTCCGCAGCAGGCTCTCCGCGAGCTCCTTGCTGGGGACGATGCCGGTCGGGACGATCGCGCGGGGAAGGGCTACCCCCTCGAAGCTCCACCCCCGCTTGATGTCGACGGTGCGCGCAACGTCGTCCACGGCGACCACCTCGCCGGCCGACCGCCTCGTCCGCGGATCCGAGACGTCGCTGTCCTCGCTGATCCGGTGATCCTGGGGCGGGAACCTGAACCGGTAGACGGTCGACTGCTTGTCCGGCCAGGAGTCGACGAGTTCGAGGCCGGCCAACGGCTCGCGCTGGTCGATCAGCTCCTCCTCGTTGCGTCCCATGAGGTCGAAGAAGCGCCACCAGGCGGACTTGTCCTCGCGCCGGTGCCACGACAGCAGCTGGGCGAGGAGCCAGCGGGCCGCGACCTCGGGCCGGAGGGCTCGTTCGACCGGGTCGCCGGGGTCGTCCGAGGTCAGGTCCGCAGCGACGTCCGCGACGAGCTGCTGGTGATCGGAGAGCTCGGCGGTCGCCGCGCCGTCCGTGGCGACCGGTCGACCGAATGCCTGGCCCTCGTGCCCTTCGAGGTCGCGGCGACGCGCCTCGAGCCAGTCGCGGAGCCGCCAGTTCGAGAGCACGTCATCGCGGTTGTAGTCCTCGATCCCGGCCAGGATGTCGGGACCGTCGTCGACGGGTGCGTCCGGTCCCAGCTCCAGCCAGGTCTCGAAGGCCACGATGCTGCTGCCAGCGTCCTTGAGGTCGATCTCGCGCTCGAGCGAGTACAGGGGCTCGATCCGCTTGATCGAATAGCTCTCGACACTCGCACGGATCCCCTGCCTGACCGCCCGGAACAGGTCCACGAGGACGCCGCCGCGGAGGAGCCGGTCCACCTCCTCCTCGCGCGTGCCGTGCCGCTGGGCCAGGCGCCCGAGGGCCGTCTTCTCGTAGGCGGCGTAGTGGTAGACGTGGAGCGTCGGCTCCCGCTCCCAGCGGTCCATGATCAGGTCGATCGTCTGCTCGAACGCTGCCTTCTCTGCGGCCCACGTCACTCGCCCCTCGGCGTCGAGGCTCCAGATCGCATGGAACTTGGGGATCGGCGCACCGTCCGACCCCGATGCCCAGCGGCCGTCCTCCGTGACGGCGGGCTCCAGGATCCCGAACAGGTAGTCCACGCCGTCATCGAGCGCGAACGGATCCCCCTCGAGGTCCAGGAACAGGTCGGCAGGGCTCGGTTCGGGAAGGATCAGCAGGCCGCGGTCCGGGACCGGCGACCCGTCCGGCTGGCGCTCGAGGGGCAGCAGCTCCCACAGGACACGACCACCATCCTCGCCCTCGACCTGGATGCGGGCCTGCTCTCGGACGCGCTCCAGCGCGCCCGCACCGACGCCATCGAGGGGCGGGGCCATGGGCAGCTCCAGCCCGGCCAGGCCGCGCCGCGTGCTCACCGCGCGCTCCTTGAGGGCGCGCCGTTGCCGTGACGTGGCGCCCGCCACCAGGCTCAGGTCGTCGTCCGCGCGGCGCCGCGCGCGGCAGACCGGGTTCCAGCGGCAGACGTCGCAGTGCTCGACCGGCTCCGGGTACGAGTCCTCGGGCGGGTAGCGCGGCTCCGGCGCGGGCGCCCCGCGCAGCCCTGCCGCCGCCTCGAACTCCGACTTCACCCGGCGGTAGTACGCCATGTAGTCATCCACGCGGAGCCGGTCCGTGGGTCGCGCACTGCCGCCGAGAACGACGTACAGGTACTCCGGCTGGACGCCCTGGACGTCCGTCAGCTGTTCGACGTACGAGCAGATCTGCAGGACGGCCGACGCCTTGACATGACGGGCGAGCTTCGTGTCGGCGACCTCGTAATGCCAGTCGCCGAACGCGCTCGGCGCCTCGCCCGGCCGGTGCTCGCGGCGCAGCAGGAAGTCGGCGTGGCCTCGCCACGTGCCGTCGAAAAAGGTGGCCTGGTAGACGACGTCGGTGCCGCCCTGCATGGCCGCGATCGTCTCGGCCGCCGCCTCGCGAAGCTCCGCGCCGGGGTCGCGGGCGATGGCGTCGCCCGGGTTCCCGGCGAGTGGCTCGACCCGCGAGCCGTCCTTCGTGATCTCGATGACGCGCCTGCCCGCCGCCCGGAGGTCCGCCAGGTACCGCCGCTCGTGCTCGAGCCCGCGCTTCGCGATGAGCTCGATCGAGGGGTCGTTGCGGACCGGCTTCGTGACGAGCTCGTACATCGCTGCCCGTTCGAGCGCGAACCGGTGACCACAGGCGAGGAACCCCACGAGATCCGTGGCGGCGTATACGGGTCGGCCGTCGATCAGCTGCATGCACGGCAATCGTACGGTGGCGCCGTGCCAGCTCGCCTGTCATGACGAGTCGGCCTCGGGAGAGGGCCGC
>MGOE01000087.1:1511-1843 GCA_001797035.1 Chloroflexi bacterium RBG_16_72_14 | reverse complement strand
CGCGCCCGCTCACGCCCAGGGTCAAGACCGGGGTCAGGCCGGTCGCAACGCCCGCCACAGGTCCATCGCCCAGCGCCAGTCGTCGGCGTCCTCGAACACGATCCGGATCGCCGCCCCGCGCCCCGGGACGGCCGAGAAGCCCTCGAGGACCGCGACCTCCACCCCCGAGCTCGTGTCCGTCCCCAGGCGCGCCTTGCCGACCAGGTCGCCGTCCTGGTGGTGGAGGACGTCGTCGCCGAGGCTCCCCGCCACGCGCGCGAGGAACGCCTCGGGCCGCATCGGACCCGCGTCCGTGCCGGTCGGGACGCCCGCCAGCGTGACGCTGTGGCCGC
>MGOE01000087.1:1098-1490 GCA_001797035.1 Chloroflexi bacterium RBG_16_72_14 | reverse complement strand
GTGCTCCGCGAAGGACCCGGGGACCTCCAGCGCCCAGCCCTCGTGGACGATCGTGACGGGCCGGCGGCGGTACCCGATCGGGGGCCTGGAGGGATCGGTGCGCTCGGCGCGCGGAGACACGCGGTGGGCGATCGGGTCGTCGACCTCGCGCAGCGTCATCAGCTCGTGCCACTCGCGCCAGGGGTAGGGGAGCGACGGGTCGGTGGGCAGCGCGCGGCGGAGGAGCCCGAGCGCCTCGTCCATCACGGCGCGCTCGTCGTCCTCGGCCGGCGTCCGCCAGCGGACCTCGGTCCACATCAGGCACAGCGCGCGATTGAGCAGGTAGCGGGCGTCGGTCGCGTCGGCCCACCACGGGCGGATGTCGGCGGCGACGCGGCCGTCGAGGACCGCCT
>MGOE01000087.1:669-1067 GCA_001797035.1 Chloroflexi bacterium RBG_16_72_14 | reverse complement strand
GTGGCGATCGCACCCTCGAACGAGAACCTGGTCCCCGGACGCGTGCCGAGCTGGATCCCGGTCACGCCCTGGCGCCGGAGCTCGAGGGCCCGCCCGAGCGCCCGTCCGAGCAGCGCCAGATGCGCCCGCTCGACCCCCGCCCGCTCGGCGAGTGGCGCGCGTGCCGCCTCGGGTCCGGGCCGGGCACCCGTCGGGCCACCCTCCGCTGCGGGGGCGGCCTGCGAGGCGTCGCCCGACCAGGCGATCGCGAGCTCCGCCCCCAGCCGCTCGAGCACCCGGGCGACGAACGTGTGGTAGCCGGGGCCCACCGGCGAGGTGTCGGCGTGCGCGACGACCCGGCCGGACTCGCCGAACACCAGCGAGACGGTGTCGGCGGCGGGGGGGAGATCGAGCAGCAG
>MGOE01000087.1:0-621 GCA_001797035.1 Chloroflexi bacterium RBG_16_72_14 | reverse complement strand
CGCCGCCGTACTCGGCCGTGATCCAGCGCTGGACGTCGGTCAGGAGGTGATCGGGCGCCGGGACCCGTGGGATCAGGCCGCGCCGCGCCGCCTGGCCGACGACCCTGATCGTGAGGCCCAACTGCCTGTCGCTCCCTGGGTCTGGTGGCCACCCGTGACGATAGCCCCCGGAGCGCCGGACATCGACGGCCCCGCGGCCGATGTTGGTACCAGTGGCCACAGCCGAGAGTCACGTCCGGGCGGTCGTGTCTCGTACACTCCGGCGCGATGGAGCCCGGACGCAAGCCGCCGAACCGCCTCGACGCCGAGGGCCAACCGCACGGGCGCCCCCGCCCGGACGAGCGCGCGTGCCCGGGCGAGCCCGCGCACCGAGGAGCGACCCGGCCCGCGACCCCCGCGCCCGGATCCGCGTGCGCCGCGCGACGCCCTCGCACGCGCCGGCGATCCGCGACATCGCCCACGCGGCGTGGCGCGACACGTACCGCGACCTGCTGCGCGACGAGACGATCGAGTGGTTCCTCGAGCGCGCGTACTCCGAGGACCGGGTGGACCTCCGGATCGAGCGCCACGAGACCTGGGTCGCGGAGCTGGACGGGGTGGTGGCGGCGTTCGCGGAGACGG
>MGOE01000086.1 GCA_001797035.1 Chloroflexi bacterium RBG_16_72_14 | reverse complement strand
CTCGCGGAGCAGGAGGCGATCCGGCGCGAGTTCATCGTCAATGCCTCGCACGAGCTGCGGACGCCGCTGACGAACCTGCAGGGCTATCTCGAGGCGCTCCGGGACGGCGTCCTGCCGCCGGACCCCGCGACGTTCGACTCGCTGCGCGAGGAGGTGGACCGCCTGACCCGGCTGGCGGCGTCGCTGGACGTCCTCGCCGGGGCGGAGGAGCGGCCGGGCATGCCACGCGAGGTGGACGTCGCCTCGCTCGTGCGCGGCGCCGCGGACCTCGTGGCCCCGGCGCTGGCGCGCCGGTCGATCGAGCTGTCGATGGACGTGGCACCGGGGATCCGGGCCAGTGTCCGCGCCGACGAGCTCACCCAGGTGCTGGCCAACCTGCTCCAGAACGCCGTCCGCTACACGCCCCAAGGCGGCGAGGTGCGCATCTCGGCCACCCGCGCGGCGGACGGCATCGACATCCGTGTCGCCAACACGGGCCCCGGTATCCCGGAGGAGGACCTGCCGCGGATCTGGGAGCGCTTCTACCGGGTGGAGAAGTCGCGCGACCGCGAGCGGGGCGGGGCCGGCATCGGCCTCGCGATCGTGCGCCAGCTGGTGGAGGCGGCGGGAGGACGGGTCGGCGTAACGAGCGAGGGCGGCTGGACGACGTTCCTGGTGACCCTGCCGGCCTGACGTCATCGTGGCGTCACGGACCTCGGGCACGATCGGCCGGACCACGGCATCACGGAGACCTCATGTCCCTCATCGGCGACCTCGGCAGCCTCATCCTCGGCACCGCCTACGCGCTGCGCGTCCCGCTGGCGATCGCCGGGATCGTGGCCCTCGTCGTCCTGGCCGTGGTCGCCCGGCGGCGCGGCTGGGCCGCCGTTGCACGCCACCACCCGCGCGCCTCGGCCGGGCTGCTCGCGATCGCGCTCCTCGTCGGGGTGCCGGTCACCTGGTATCTCGTGTCGCCGGCGTTCCTGTCGACCGAGCTCCAGGAGGCGCCGGTCGTCGTCGCCGCGGACCCGTCACCGGCGACAACCGCGGAGCCATCGTCGCCGCCCGCCGCGACCCAGCGCCCCGGTGCGTCAGCGACACCGGAGGCGACCGCGTCGCCGCCGCCCACGCCGGAGCCGTGGACGCCCGCGCCGCCCCGGCGGGGCGAGTTCGCCGGCACCGACGACTTCCACTTCGGCCGCGGCACGGCCACGCTGAGCGAGGTCGCGCCGGGCGAGTGGGTCGTGCGGTTCGACGACTTCGCCGTCCGCAACGGGCCCGACCTCTTCGTCTACCTGTCGCCCGATCCCGACGGCTACACCGATCGGGCCATCGAGGTCGCCCGGCTGCGGGCCGACCGGGGCAGCTACAACACGCCGGTCCCGCCGGGCACCGACGTCTCGGGCGTGCGCAGCGTCCTCATCTGGTGCAAGCAGTTCTCGCACCTGTTCGCGGTGGCCACCCTCGATGGCTGACCGGGTCCGCGATCGACGCAGGGGCGATCGATGATCGAGGATCGTCGCGGCCGGGCGCCTCGCCGTCCCAGCCTCACGCCCTAGAATCGCGGGCACCACGCAGAGGAGCCCGCGCAATGCAGTCGCACGCCGTCACGATGCTCGGCACCGGCCTCATCGGCGACTTCTACACGATGACCCTCCACGGCCAGCGCGGCCGCGACCGCGTCCGGGTCGTGTACTCGCGCAGCGAGGCGCGGGGCAAGGCGTTCAGCGAGCGCTGGGCCATCCCGGAGCCCACGACGGACATGGAGGCCGCGATCCGGCACCCGGAGACGGACGTCGTCGTGGTCGCGCTGCCGAACCACCTCCACGAGGCGGCCGTCAAGGCCGTGGCGGCCGCGGGCAAGGCCGTGCTGTGCACGAAGCCGCTGGGGCGCAACGCCGACGAGGCGAAGCGGATGCTCGAGGCCGTCGAGGCCGCCGGGGTGTTCGGCGGCTACCTCGAGGACCTGTGCTACACGCCCAAGACCCTCAAGGCGGTCAGGTCCGTGCAGGACGGCGCGCTGGGCGACGTGACCTGGGTCCGTTCCCGCGAGACGCACCCGGGGCCGCACAGCGCCTGGTTCTGGGACGGGCGCCTGACCGGTGGCGGCGCGATCATCGACCTCGGCTGCCACTGCATCGAGATCATCCGGAGCTTCGTGGGCAAGGGGAACCGGCCGGTCGACGTCATGTGCCACACGGACACGATCGTCCACCCGATCGACGACGAGGACAACGCGATCGCGCTCATCCGGTTCGAGTCGGGCGCGATCGGCCAGTTCGAGGTCAGCTGGACGTTCCGCGGCGGCATGGACCTGCGGGACGAGGTGGCCGGGACCCACGGCACGATCTGGCTCAACCACTTCCTGCGCACCGGCTACGAGATGTTCACGGCCGGTGGCAGCGGCGGGTACGTCGCCGAGAAGGCCGAGACGGCGGCCGGCTGGCTGTTCCCGGTGGGCGACGAGGTCTCGGAGCTGGGCTACGTGGACATGTTCACGGACATGTTCAACGCGCTCGACACCGGCGGCACGCCGCGCGAGACGTTCTACGACGGCTACGTGGTCAACGCCGTCATGGACGCCGCCTACCGCTCGGCGAGGTCCGGCGCCTGGGAGCCCGTCGGGCTGTTCGAGTGGCGCGGCGGCGCCACGCCGCGGATCGCGAAGCAGCCCGAGACGTACGAGGGCCTCGTCGTGATCAAGCGCGAGGTGCTGCCCGACGGCCGCGAGAAGCTGATCCTCAAGGACCCGGCGACGGGCGACTTCGTCGACCGCGTCGTGTCCGGCGTCTGACCGCCGGCGCGCTCCGCCTGGAGGTCCTGCCGGGGTCCGCCCGGGCCGGCAGCCGTCGCCGCGGAGCTTGCTGCCCGCCTGCGCGAGCGGCCGGACGCGCACCTGTGCCTGCCCACCGGGGACACGCCGGGGCCGGTGTACGTGGCCCGCGTCGCGGCACCCGACCCGTCTCGTGGGCCTGGCGGCGTCGAGCCGCGAGACGGCCGGGGCGCGCTTCGGGGCCACGATCGCGCCCACCACCCGCCCGGCCGCGGGCCCCGGCCGCCGGCCGGGCGCCCGTGCGCCGCCGAGCGGTCGAACGGGCACACGACGTGCGATTCCAGCCGCCCAGCGGCTGGCTTGGCGCATGCGGGGCTCTTGCAGCCCACGGATGCGCCGCTGGGCGAACGAGATCGAGCACCGTGCGCTGGTACGGCCGCTGCGCGGTTGCCCCGGCCCGAGAGGGCGCAGGGCAGGGCAGCGGGCCGGTCGAGCACCGTGCGCTGGCACGGGACGCCGAGCCTCGTCCGGAGCGGGGGATCGCAGATCATCGATTATTGACGATCGCGCGTTTCGACCCGTATGATCGGGCCTCTAGACGGTATAGACGGATGCCCCGCACGAGGGGTCGCGACGTCCGGGACCGGCCGACGCCTCGCACCATGACCACGACATCCCGCATGGAGAGCGACCCGGAGATGAGCAGCCTCTCGGGGATCGGAGCCGCCGTCATCGGCAGCGGCTTCATCGGCACGGTCCACATCGAGGCCCTGCGCCGCATCGGCGTCGACGTCCTCGGGCTGCTGGGGTCCTCCACCCAGCGCGCAACGGCCAGTGCGGACCGGATCGGCGTGGCGCACGCCTACGCGGACCTCGACGAGCTCCTCGCCGACGACCGCGTCCGCGTCGTCCACGTCACGTCGCCCAACGAGCTGCATTACCCGCAGGCGAAGGCGATCCTCGCCGCGGGCCGCCACGTCGTGTGCGAGAAGCCGCTGGCCATGACCTCGGGGGAGTCGGGCGACCTCGTCCGCCTGGCGGCCGCGTCGGGGCTGGTCAACGCGGTCAACTTCAACATCCGGTTCTACCCGCTCAACCAGCACGTGGCGGGGCTCGTGCGGGACGGCGGCGTGGGCGACGTCCGCCTGGTCACCGGTCGCTACTTCCAGGACTGGCTGCTCCACGACACGGACTGGAACTGGCGGCTCGAGCCGGAGCGCGGTGGGGCGCTTCGCGCCGTCGGCGACATCGGCTCGCACTGGCTGGACCTCACGACGTTCCTGACTGGTCGCCGGGTCGAGGCCGTGATGGCGGACCTCACCACCTTCATCCCGGTCCGGCACCGGCCAGCCGGCCCGGTCGAGACGTTCTCCACCGAACGCGCGGCCGAGACGGTGCCCGTGGCTATCCGGACCGAGGACAGCGCGATGATCCTGCTGCGCTACGAAGGCGGCGCCCGCGGCTCCGTGGCCATCTCG
Source organism: Chloroflexi bacterium RBG_16_72_14 (assembly GCA_001797035.1). Lineage (GTDB taxonomy): Bacteria > Chloroflexota > Limnocylindria > Limnocylindrales > CSP1-4 > CAIXZV01. The sequence continues at coordinate 9,253 of MGOE01000086.1, read as the reverse complement.
CAGATCAGCCCCGGCCGCAAGAACAGCCTCCAGTACGAGATCGACGGCTCCTCCTCCGCCGTCGCGTGGGATTCGGAGCAGCCCGATCACCTGTGGGTCGGTCACCGGGACCGGCCCAACGAGGTGCTGCTCCGAAACCCCGCCCTGATGGGTCCGCTTGGCCGTGCCGCGGCCCGGCTGCCCGCCGGGCACGTGGAGGGATTCGCCGACACGTTCGGCGCCCTGTTCACCGCGATCTACGCGGACGTCGCCGCGGGCCGGCCGGCCGCGGCCCCCACCTACCCGACGTTCGCCGACGGCCACGACGAGATGTTGGTCGGCGACGCCGTCGGCGACAGCGCGCGGACCGGTCGCTGGGTCGACGTCGTCCGGACCCCGGCAGCGGCGGGCGGCGGCTGAGCCGGGCCATGGCGTTCCCCCCGGGCCGACGCCCCAGCCCCGCCACCCCCTGCGCCCCGAAGGAGCATGCGCGATGAAGCTCGGCTTCCTGACCGCCCCGTTCCCGAACACGCCGCTCATGGGGGTCGCCGACTGGGCCGCCGCCACCGGCTTCGAGGTGCTCGAGATCGCCTGCTGGCCGCAGTCCACGGGCCCCACCCGGCGCTACGCCGGTACCAGCCACATCGACGTGGCCAACCTGTCCGCCGCCCAGGCCACTGAGATCCGCGGCGAGCTCGAGGGCAGTGGCCTCGCCATCTCCGGCCTCGGCTTCTACCCCAACCCGCTCCACCCCGATCCCGAGCACCGCGAGCGGGTCATCGGCCACCTCAGGCACGTGATCACGGCGGCCGAGAAGATGGACGTCCCGCTCGTGAACACGTTCATGGGCGGCGACGCGGCGAAGCACCAGGACCAGAACTGGGAGGAGGCGCTCCGCGTCTGGCCGGACATCGTGAGGTTCGCCCAGGACCACGGGCGAAAGATCACGCTCGAGAACTGCCCGATGATCTTCAGCTACGACGAGTGGCCGGGCGGGCACAACATCGCGACCACACCGCGGATGTGGCGCCGGATCCTGGAGCAGTGGGGCGACACGATCGGGCTCAACTTCGATCCGAGCCACCTGATCCTCCAGATGATCGACATCCGCCGCTTCCTCAAGGAGTTCGGCGCCCACGTCCTCCACTTCCAGGCCAAGGACCTGATGATCGACCGCGATGGCCTGTACGAGCGCGGCGTGTTCTCGCTGGGCATGGGCTGGCAGATCCCGCGCATCCCCGGCCTGGGCGAGGTCGACTGGAGCGTCGTGTTCTCCGAGCTCTACCGCCAGGGCTTCGCGGGCGACTGCATCATCGAGCACGAGGACCGCCGCTTCGAAGGGACGGACGAGAAGGTCAAGCAGGGGTTCCTCATCGCCCGCGACATCCTCCGCCCCTACTGCAAGTGACCCCGATGCCGCTCACGATCGAGACCCTGACCGAGCGGGACATCGCGAAGACGATCGACCACAGCCTGCTGCGGCCGGAGCTGGACGACGCGTTCGTGGATGCCGGTTGCCGGCTGGCCGCGAAGTACGACGTGGCATCCGTCTGCGTGCGCCCGACCGACGTGAAGCGGGCGAAGGCGATCCTCGACGGGACCGACGTGGCGGTCGGCACCACGATCGGCTTTCCGCACGGCAACCACGCCACCGAGATCAAGGTGGCCGAGGCGCATCGCGCGCTGGCCGACGGCGCGACCGAGCTGGACATGGTGATCCAGATCGGCGCGCTCAAGTCTCGCCGCGACGCGGACGTGCAGGCCGATATCGCGGCCGTGGTGGAGGTCGCCCACGCGGCCGGGGCCCTGGTCAAGGTGATCTTCGAGAACGCCTACCTGACCGACGACGAGAAGGTCCGCGCCTGCCGCCTGTCGGAGGCCGCCGGGGCGGACTTCGTCAAGACCAGCACCGGGTTCGCCCCGTCGGGCGCCACCCATGACGACCTGCGCCTGATGCGGGCCAGCACGTCGCCCCATGTCCGCGTCAAGGCGGCAGGTGGGGTACGCACGCTGGACGCCCTGCTCGCGGTCATGGCCCTCGGCGTGACCCGGATCGGCGCGACGGCCACCGAGAAGATCATCCTCGACTTCCGGGCGCGCAAGGCGGGCGAGGGCCCCGTCGCGGCGCCGTCGTCCGCGGAGGGCGGCTACTGATGCGTCCGGTCGGCGTGGGCATGCTCGGCTCGGGGTTCATCGGCGAGTTCCACGCGCTCGGCCTGCGCTATGTGCCCGGCTCCCGCGTCGTCGCCAACTACGGGGCCGGGCCCGAGCGGCGCGAGGCGTTCGCGGCCCGGTTCGGCAGCCGGCCGTTCGACTCGATCGAGGCGCTGTGCGCGGATCCCGAGGTCGACCTCGTCGTCGTGTCGCTGCCCAACCAGCTCCACCGCGAGGCGGTCCTGGCGGCCGTGACGGCGGGCAAGGCGGTGGCCTGCACCAAGCCGCTGGCCCGCAACGCCGCGGAGGCCGCGGACATGCTCCGCGCGGTCACCGGGGCCGGCCTGTTCAACGCGTACCTCGAAAACGTCGTATTCAACATCGACATGATGCGCATGCACGACATGATCCAGGCGGGCGCGATCGGTCGGCTCACCACGTTCCGGGCCCGCGAGGGCCACAGCGGTCCGCACGCGGCCCACTTCTGGGACGCCGAGCTGGCCGGCGGGGGCGCGCTGCTGGACATGGCGTCCCATGGCACCGAGTGCGCCCGCTACCTGTTCGGCAAGGACCTCGCCGTGCGCGAGGTGTTCGCCTGGGGCGCCACGCTCGTCCACGGCGACCGGACGAGCGGCGAGGACAACGCGGTCATGGTCCTGCGCTTCGAGGACGGCCGCGCCGCCACCTGCGACGTGTCGTGGTCGTCGCGGGGCGGGCTCGAGGGCCGGTTCGAGGTCTACGGGGACGCCGGCCGCATGGTCCAGGACATGGGCGCGGGCGCGATCCGGGCATTCATCGAGCGGCCGGCGGGGTACCTCGGCGAGAAGGCGGACGCTGAGACGGGCTGGGTGTTCCCGGTGCCGGACGAGGTCCGCGTCCACGGACACGACCTGATGATGGCGGACGTGATCGGTGCCTTCCGCGCCGGCACATCGCCCCGCGAGACGTTCCGCGACGGGTACGTCGTCAATGCCGCGCTGGACGCCGCCTACCGCTCGATGCGCAGCGGCTGCTGGGAGCCCGTGATCACCGACCACGCCCTGCTGGCGGCCGCCGCGTGAGCCCCGCCGTGGGCGCCGCCGCAACCTGGCTCCGCGAGGCGGCGGCCGTGCTCGGGCGCGTCACCGAGACGCAGGCGGAGGGCATCGAGACGGCCAGCCGCTGGTGCGCGGACGCGATCGCGGCGGACGGCCTCGTCCACCTGTTCGGGACGGGGCACTCGCGCATCCCGGTGGAGGAGATGTTCCCGCGCTACGGCTCGTATCCCGGGTTCAACCCGATCGTCGAGCTGTCGATGACGTTCCACACCCAGGTCGTGGGTGCCAACGGCCAGCGGCAGGCGATGTTCATCGAGCGGGTTCCAGGGCTGGCCGAGGTCATCCTGTCCAACTTCCACTTCGGACCGCTGGACGTCATGATGGTGTTCTCCGCGAGCGGCCTGACCGCCGTCCCCGTGGAGATGGCCCGGGGTGCCAGGTCCCGGGGGTTGCGCGTCATCGCCGTCACCTCGGTTGCGCAGTCGATGTCGGGGGAGCCGGAACCCGCCGCGGGAGCCCGGCTGCTGGAGGAGGCCGACCTCGTGCTCGACGTCTGCACCCCGCACGCCGACGCGATGGTGACGATCGGCGGCCTGGACAGCCCGGTCGGCCCCGGGTCCACCATCGGCGCCGTCGCCATCGTCAACGCCATCAAGGTCCGGACCGCCGAGCTTCTCGTGGAGCGCGGGGCGATGCCACCGGTCATCACGCGCGCGAGCGCCGTGGGGACCGAGCGGTCGCGGACGCTGTTCGACCAGGCCTATCGAGAGCATGCGCGGCGGCTCGCCCGTGCGATCGACAAGCAAGGAGGTGAGTGACGCACCGAACGGGCTTGACGCAGCCACGAGGAACACGGCGGACCTTGCCCCAAGATGGGGCGCCCGGCCGCCGCCAGGAGGAGACTCGTTGATGAAGCGAAACGGATTGGTGCGCAGCTTCGTTGCGCTGGCCGCGGTTGCGGTCATCGCCGGGGCATGCGGGGGCGGCGGTGCCACGACGGCGCCGACCACGGCCCCGGAGTCGACCGCACCGGAGTCGACCGCCCCGGAGACGCAACCCCCGGCGACGACGTGGAAGATCGGCTACTCGAACGCGGGAGGAGTCGGCAACGGCTTCCGCGAGGAGCAGGTCTGCACCGCCAAGGCGGAGGCCCTCGCATCGGGCCAGGTCTCCGAGCTCACCGTCATCCACCAGAATGCTGACGCCGCCGGCCAGCTCCAGCAGATCCGTGACCTGATCGCGAAGGACGTCGACGCGATCGTGTTCAACCCCAACGACCCTGCGGCCCTCAACCAGGCCCTCGAGGAGGCCAAGGCAGCCGGCATCATCACCGTGTCGGTCGATGCCTACGTCACCAACCCCGACACATACAACCTGTACAACAACCAGGTCGAGTACGCCTACCTCGGCGCCAAGTGGCTGTTCGAGCAGATGGGCGGCACCGGCAACGTCTACTACATGCGCGGCTTTGCCGGCCACCCGGCCGACAGCGACCGCCATATCGGCTTCCAGCGGGCGCTCGGCGAGTACCCGAACATCACCGTGCTGCCGACGATCGACGGCGTCCACACCGGCTGGGACCCGGCGACCACCACGCAGCTGATCAGCGACTGGCTGTCCAGCGGCCAGTACGACAACACCCAGGGCATCTGGACCTCGGGCATGGACTCCCAGGTCGTTGACGCCATCAAGTCGGCCGGCAAGGAGTTCGTGCCGATCGTGGGCGCCGACCTTGGCGCATTCGTCACGCAGCTCCTCGATCCCACGGGCTTCCCGGGCCTCGAGGGCGCGGCCGTGACCAACACCGCCGCCGTCGGCGGCGCGGGCGTCAACCTGGCGCTCAAGCTCCTCAACGGTGAGGCGGTCCAGACCGATCCGTCCGCCAGCCAGCCGAACACGGTCCTGCTCGTGCCCGTCGTGGCCGAGAACGTGACCGACGCGGGCAAGACCCTCCTGGCCTCGTGGCAGTCGGTCCCGGGGCTCGACCCGAACTGGCCGCTCGGCCTCCAGATCGGCGGCTGGACCACCTATACCCCCGAGCAGGCGATCACCTGCAAGGGCCCGAACGACTAACCCTCGCGGATAGTCCCACCAGGGGGCGCCGGCAACGCCGGCGCCCCCTGGCTCATCCCTCCATCCCACCTCGGGACACCATGACCGTCACCGGCACCGACCTGCTGCTCGAGGCCACGGGGGTCTCCAAGACATACGGCGCCGTCGTCGCGCTCAAGTCGGCCTCCCTTGCCGTGCGCCCCGGCGAGGTCCATGCGCTCATGGGCGCCAACGGTGCCGGCAAGAGCACGCTGGTCAAGATCCTGACCGGCGCGGTCCACCCGGACACCGGCACGATCGCCGTGCGCGGCCGGGAGCGGGTCGTGCACTCGCCCGCCGAGGCCCGCCGCGGGGGCCTGGTCTCCGTGTACCAGGAGCCGGCCCTGATCCCGGACCTGGACATCCGCTCCAACCTCCGGCTCACCGAGACGCCGATCGAGCCGTTCCGGCACTGGCTCCGCGAGCTGGGGCTCGTCGACCTCGACCTGTCGAGCATGGCGCGGCGCGTGCCGCTCGCCTCGCTCCGGATCATCGACCTCGCCCGCGCGCTCGCGATCGAGCCCGACGTGCTGATGCTCGACGAGATGACGGCGGCGCTGCCGGCGAACCTGACCGAGAAGGTCCTCGAGGTCGTCGGGCGACTGCGCGGCGGCGACCGGTCGGTGATCTTCATCTCGCACCGACTGATCGAGATCGCCGCCGTCTGCGACCGGGCAACGGTGCTGCGCGAGGGCGAGACCGTCGGCGTCGTGGACGTGACCGAGGGCTCCGAGGAGCGCATCGTGGAGCTGATGCTGGGCCAGGCGGTCGAGGCGTTGTCGGCCCAGCCCGAAGGCGCGGCCGGGCGGCAGATCCCGGCCGGCGCGACGCCGCGCCTCACGGTCCGCGGGCTCAGCCACGGTACGAAGCTCCACGACGCGTCGTTCGAGCTGTACCCCGGTGAGGTGCTGGGTGTGGTGGCCCTGGAGGGCCAGGGCCAGGACGAGCTGTTCAACATCCTCGCCGGCTCCGAGCGCCCAAGCGAAGGCGAGCTGCTCGTGGACGGCTCACCGGTCTCGTTCCGCCACCCGGCGGACGCGATCCGGGCGGGGCTCGTCTACGTCGCGGCCGACCGTGCAGAGGCGCTGCTGATGCAGCGGTCGGTCCGCGAGAACATCGCCCTCCCGTTCACGACGCGCATCCGGAGCTGGGGCCCGATCGACCTGTCCGGCGAGCGGAAGCGGGTCGACACCGCCATCGCGACGCTGCAGATCGACACCCGGGCCAGGGGCGAGGTGCGGCGGCTCTCGGGCGGCAACCAGCAGAAGGTGACGATCGCCCGCTGGGTCGCCGGGGGTGTCCGGACGATGCTGTGCTTCGACCCGACGCGGGGCATCGACATCCGCACCAAGAGCCAGATCTACGTGCTGCTGCGGGACCTCGCGGCGTCCGGTGCCGCGGTGCTGCTGTACACGTCCGAGCTCAAGGAGGTCCAGCTGGCCTGCGACCGAGCGATCGTGATCTTCGGCGGCCGGGTCGTCGCGGAGATCGCGGTCGAGGACGCGGACGAGCCCGCCCTGCTCCGCGCCGCGTACAACCTGCGGTCCGATGCCCGGATGCCCGAGCACCTCGCGGCCGAGGCCGTCGCCGAGGCGGATGCCGCTGCCGAGGCCGCTGCCGAGGCCGATCGATGAGCGCCGCGGCCGCTGCGGTGGACGACGCCCGCGCCCGCCCGGCCGATGCGGCGATGGCCTTCGTCCGGCGCAACGGCTGGACGCTGGGGCTGCTCGCGTTCCTCGCCGTGCTCCTGGTGTACACGCGCGCCATCCAGCCGACCTACGGGGTGACGGGCATCCAGGGGCTCGCGATCTCCGTGCTGCCCCTCGCACTGGCCAGCGTCGGGCAGGCGATCGTGGTGATCTCGGGCGGGATCGACCTGTCGATTGGCTCGATGATGGCGCTCACGAGCGTCGTGGCTGCGTCGCAGATGAAGGGCCAGGGCGAGGAGTTCGGGGTCGGCATCGTGATCGCCGTGCTGGCGCTCGGTCTGCTGCTCGGCGCGATCAACGGGAGCCTGGTCGTCCTCACCCGCGTGCCCGACATCGTGGTCACGCTCGCCATGTCCTTCGTGTGGGCCGGCTGCGCGCTGCTCGTGCTCAAGACGCCGGGCGGCGGCGCCGCGGTCTGGCTCAAGGAGCTCGTCAAGGGCTCCCTGGTCAACGAGTGGGTCCCGAAGGCCGCGATCGCCCTGGTCATCATCGTCGCCGTCATCTGGCTGCCGGTGCAGCGATCGCGCCTTGGCCTGTCCCTGTACGCGATCGGCAGCAACCAGCTGGCGGCGTTCCGGAGCGGCGTGTCCGTGGGCCGCACCAAGCTCGCGTCCTACATGCTCACCGGGCTGTTCGCGGCCCTGGCGGGCCTGAGCCTCACGGCCAACACCGGGATCGGGACGCCGGTCCCGGGCCCGTACACGCTGACCAGCGTGGCCGCCGTCGTGCTCGGCGGCGTGAGCCTCGCCGGCGGCCGGGGCGGCGTGGCCGGGCCCATCGTGGCCGTCGTCATCCTCCAGCTGCTCCGGAGCGACATGACGTTCCTCAACGTCAACACCAACCTGGCGACCGTCGCCAACGGGGTCATCCTCATCGGCGTCGTCATGTTCGGCAGCCTGATCCAGATGCGGAGGGCTCGCGCATGAGCGGCGTCGCCAGCGCCCCGTCCGCACCCAGCGCCCGCAACCCGTGGCTCACCGCCACGGCCTGGCGCCGCCTGTTCCGCGACCGCCCGATCCTGCCGCTGCTCGCGCTGCTCGCGCTGCTCGTCGCGCTGTCCGAGCTGGTGCGACCGGGCATCGTGAACCCCAACTGGGCCGGCTTCATCCTGCGCACGGCGGTGCCGCTCGCGATCCTCGCCGGCTGCCAGACCCTGACCATGCTCACCGGGGGCATCGACCTGTCCGTCGGCGCGGTCGCGTCCGGGTCGGGGTTCCTCGTCGCGACGCTGGTCGGGGACCAGGGGCTCGCGGTTGCCATCCTCGCGGCCGTCGTCGTCGCGTCGCTGGCCGGGCTGCTCACCGGCATCGGCGTCGGCGTGTTCCGGGTCCACCCGCTGATCATGACCCTGGGCATGGGGCTGGTGGTCTTCGGGCTGGCCAACTGGTGGCAGCTGGTGATGGTCCAGACCGGTGGCGGCACGCCGGACGAGCTCCGCTGGATCGGGTCCGGGTCGTTCATGGGGATCGTGCCCCACAGCCTGCTGGTGTTCGTGCCGCTGGCGCTGGTGATCCTCGTGGGCCTGCGCCGGACGGGGTACGGCCGGCTGCTGTACGCGATCGGCGACAACCCGGTCGCGGCGCGCCTGTCGGGCGCCCGGGCCTGGCAGGTGATCGTGTTGCTGTACGTCATCTCCGCGGTGATGGCGGCGATCGCCGGGTTCCTGGTGTCAGGCCTGACCAACGTCGCGAGCGTGACCCTGGCCGACTCGTACGTCCTGCCCTCGGTGGCCGCGGCGGTGATCGGCGGCACGTCGATCATGGGCGGCCGCGGCGGCTACGGCGGGACGATCGTGGGTGCGCTCATCCTGACGGTGATCATCTCGCTGCTGTCCTCGCTGGGGTACCCGGAGGCGGTGCGGCAGGTGCTGTTCGGCGCCATCATCGTGACCGTGGCGGCGGCCTACACCCGGATCACCGCGGAGTCCTGAGCGACGGGGCCGCGCGTGATCCCGGAGTCCTCCTGGCTGCCCCAGTACCGGCAGATCGAGCAGGCCCTTCGCGCCCGGCTGGCGGCGATGCGGCCGGGCGAGCGGCTGCCCTCCGACGCCGAGCTGTGCGACGAGTTCGGGGTCAGCCGGATGACCGCCCGCAACGCGATGCAGCGCCTGGCCGAGGACGGCCTGGTGCAGCGTGTCCCCGGACGCGGGACGTTCGTGCTGGTGCCGCCGTCGCACCGCCACGCCGACCGCCTGATTGCGTTCTCGCACGAGATGCGGCGCCTCGGCCGCGTCCCTGGGTCGCGGCTGCTGGCGCGCGAGATCCGGCCGGCGGGGGAGGCCGA
>MGOE01000085.1:15938-16201 GCA_001797035.1 Chloroflexi bacterium RBG_16_72_14 | reverse complement strand
CGCGTCTTCGCGCGCGGCGTGCGCTACGCCTCCGATGGTCGCGTCAACGTGCTGGACGGAGACGAGGCGGCCGTGTCGGGCATCGTCGCCGGCGCTGACGACTACGATGTTCGTCTGTGGGTCGAGGCCGGCGAGCTCGCCGCATCCTGCGATTGCGCCATGGGCGAGCAGGGGCGCTTCTGCAAGCACGAGGTCGCGCTCGCGCTGGTCTGGCTCGACCGCCCGGCTGATGCCCCGGTTTCGACGTCCACGGATGCGCCAGC
>MGOE01000085.1:15541-15792 GCA_001797035.1 Chloroflexi bacterium RBG_16_72_14 | reverse complement strand
GGCGATGCGGCGGGCAGCCGGCGCCGGGGCAGCGCTCGTCCGGAGGGCGATCGACCAGGCCGTCCGCACCCGAGGGTTCGTGCCCTACGCGGAGGCGTGGGGCTACGCACGGGGCATCCACGACGCCATCGATCTCGTCGAGGACATCCTGAACCAAGGGTCGGCGGTCGATGCCGTCGAGCTGTGCGAGCACGCACTCCGCCGCGTGGAGCGCGTGATGGGCGAGGTCGACGACTCCGATGGCGAGATTG
>MGOE01000085.1:14616-15468 GCA_001797035.1 Chloroflexi bacterium RBG_16_72_14 | reverse complement strand
CGGTCGCCTGTTCGCGTGGGAGATCGCGGACGAGTGGGACGTCTTCTCGGGTGCGGCCCTGACCTACGCCGACGTGCTCGGCCCGGGCGGTCTGGCCGAGTACCGGCGCCTCGCCGAGGCGGAATGGGCCAGGGTCCCGCAGCTCGCGCCCGGAGCGGACGTGGGCCGTTCGTTCGCCGGGCGACGGTTCCGGGTGACCTCGATGATGAAGGCGCTGGCCCGGGCTGCGGATGACGTGGACGAGCTCGTGGCGGTCATGAGCCGGGACCTCTCGAGTCCGTACGCGTTCCTGGAGATCGCCACGGTTTGCCTGGAGGCCGGCCGCGACGACCAGGCACTCGACTGGGCGGCGCGCGGCGCGCAGGCGTATCCGGACACCCTCGACGGGCGCCTGCTCGAGTTCCTGGCCGACCTGTATCACCGCCGCTCGCGCCATGACGATGCGATCGCGCTGGTCTGGGCGGCCTTTGCGCACCGTCCGACGGTCGAGGGCTTCCGCCTCCTGCGTTCCCACGCTGAACGGGCCGAGGCCTGGCCTTCGTTGCGAGCACGTGCGCTGGACACGGCACGCGAATGGATCGTTCATGCGATGGCGGAGGCGCCGCCGCGTCGTCACCGCTTGGGAGCGCCCGGTCGATGGTTCGGACCTCGTGCGGATGCACCTCGCGGATGCTGACGTCGAGGCCGCCTGGGGCGAGGCGATGGCGCTCGGGTGTGCCGAATCGACTTGGCTGGAGCTGGCGGCCCGGCGGGAGGCCGAGCATCCGGCCGACGCCATCCCGATCTTCCAGCGCGAGGTCGAGGCGCTCCTCGGCACCATGCGCAACGAGGGCTACGCGGCGGCAACCGAAC
>MGOE01000085.1:11055-14604 GCA_001797035.1 Chloroflexi bacterium RBG_16_72_14 | reverse complement strand
AGGCCTCATGGCCAGGCTCGGCGACGAGGCCGCCTTCCCGCCCTACCTGGCGACGGTTCGGGCCGCCCACGGCCGCAAGCGCAACTTCACGAAGCTCCTCGACGCGACGCGGTGGTGACTGCTCGCCCTGTCCGCCTGCCCACGCCTCCAGGCGGCCAGCGCGCCGATCGCCACCCGGAGCACGCCGTCGGGCCGCGTGAACGGGCATCCGTCGCAAGGGGCTTTCCGGTCCCGCGGCACTGCAGATGCCACACCGCCGGAAGGAGGTCGGTCCCGGAGGGTTGGGATCTCCCCCGACCGGAACGCATGCCCCATTGACGGCCCGACCCATGCGGTCCGGCTCGGCGCTGTTGGGATCCGGAGCGTGGTCCGACGGCCTACCCCGCGGCCCCGGGCTCGAGTCACGGAACGGTCCCGCAACGGCTCACGATCTGGTCCTGTGATTGCTCACGAATCAGTCCCGATTGAACCCGGGATCTGGTACAGTGCGGCCGCAGATCGACGAGGAGCGAACTGGGCCCATGCAGCCGTACGTGCGGCGAGTTGTCGATGACGAGCTCGATGAGTTGATGGCGGGCGCTGCCGCTATCGCGCTCGAGGGTCCCCGCGGCACCGGCAAGACCAGGACGGCGACCGAACGAGCAGCCACCGTGCTGGACCTCACCGACCGGGCGACTCGCGTCGCGGTCGAGGCGGATCCGGCGATCGTGCTGGCCGGCTCGCATCCGGTGCTCGTCGACGAGTGGCAGCTGGTGCCCGACACCTGGGATGCCATCCGCACGGCCGTGGACCGCGGAGCCGCACCCGGGAGCTTCCTGCTCGCCGGGTCGGCCGTCCCCAAGGCGCAGCCGGCGCATCCCGGGACGGGGAGGATCCTGGCGGTTCGAATGCGACCGATGACGCTCCACGAGCGGGGGATCGCGCTCCCGTCGGTCAGTCTGCGTGCACTGCTGTCGGGCTCGCGCCCTCCCCTGACCGGCGAGACGGCCGTGCGGGCGGCCGACTACGCCGCGGAGACCCTCGCTTCCGGGCTCCCCGGTCTTCGTGGACTCCCGGCCAGAACGGTCCGTGCCCAGCTCGACTCCCATCTCGACCGGATCATCGACCGCGACTACACGGAGCTGGGCGGGGAGCGGCTCCGGAACCCGGTCGCGCTCCGCCGCTGGCTTGCCTCCTATGCCGCTGCGCTCTCGTCGACGGCGTCGCTCGAGACCATCCGCGACGCCGCGGCTGGGGCGGCGGGCGAGATCCCGGGCAAGTCGACCGTGCAGCGCTACCTCGACGTCCTCGAGCGCCTCTGGCTCATCGAGCCCGTGCCCGGCTGGATGCCCGCCCGTCCCGCGCTCGCCCGCCTGACCGCAGCGCCCAAGCACCAGCTCGCCGACCCGGCATTCGCCGCACGCCTGCTCGGCGTCGGCGCTGGTGCGCTCGTTGGTGCCGACGCCCAGCCGCCGGGAGTCCGGCACCCCGACCTCCTGCTCGGCGCCCTGTTCGAGTCGCTCGCGACGCTCTGCGTGCGGGTCTTCGCCCAGGCGGCCGAGGCTCGGGTCTTCCACTACCGAACCCACCGGGGGGAGCGGGAGGTGGACCTCATCGTCGAGCGAGACGACCATCGGTTTGTCGCCATCGAGGTGAAGTCGGCCCGCGCGGTGGCCGACGACGATGCACGCCACCTCCGGCGGCTACGCGTGGACAGCGGCGACGCGATGCTCGACGCCATCGTGCTCTCGGCCGGCCCGGTGGCCTATCGGCGCGAGGACGGGATCGGCGTGATCCCGCTCGCCCTGCTCGGCGCCTGATCGAGCCGGGCCTCCGACACGACACGGCAGTTGCCACGTCACCGGGACAAGGAGGTCGGTGCCGGAGGCTTGACTCCTCTCGCCCCGACCAAACCTACCTCATCGTCGAGCTTCTGCTCCGATGGCGCCCGCCCACACCCATCCTCCGTGCCCCGGCGACCTCGCTGGTGCTTCTAGCCGGACCAGGGGCCATCGACTTCCGATCGAGCTGGCCGAAACTGGGCCAGTTCAGGTGATGATGCTCAGGCGGCTCACTCAGTTTCACGCACCTCAGCGCCTGCCGGCAGCTCGAAGGAGTCAGCCGGTGGCGCCTCGAACCGCAGATCCACGACCTGCTCGACGTCCACGCCCGACGACCCGTTCGACACCTGGGTCCGCACAACGAGCCGCGTCGCGCGGTCCACCCAGTAGGCATCGGTGAGGTCTGCGGACCCGCACTCGAGGCGGTCCGCCGGCTGGTCGAGGACGAGGTCCACGCCTGCCCAGCGCCAGCCGTCAGGGCACTCTTGAGGAAGGATCAGCGGGTACGCCGAACCTCGGCTGGGGTCGCGGCTCTCCGGGATCCGCTGCCAGTACGGCACGCCGTCCGTCGTCTGCTCCAGCGTGTAGCCACCGTCGGGCCGAACGAGCATGACACCCACCGACTCGGGGTGGCTCGTGAAGGCCTGCTCGCGGCGGTAGCTCCCCGCACCGTTGGACAGGACGCGGTGCGTCACGCTGGATTGCGGGGCGCCGGCGTACTGGCTCTCTACGTCGACCTGGAATGCCCCCAGGGCCTGGGGTGCGGCGGCCGCCACGGCCACGAGCGCCTCGAGATCCTCGGGACGCCCCGGCGCTTCTCTCGCCGGCGGCGGGGTGACGACGGGTGCCGACGGCATGCCGCAGTACGGGTCCTGGGCGCAGTTGTAGGCAGTCTCGTCGAGGAGCGTGGCGCCAACGGGTGGCTCCAGCGCGAACAGCTCGGCCGGTGGGTACCCCTCCTCGATGCTCGTCACCTCGACGGTCCGGGTCACCCCCGGCACGGGCTGGCCCCGCTCGTCCCGCGCGCGGCCCCTGCTACGCAGCGCGAGGTTTGTCTCCGCGTCGATCCACAGTTCGTCGGTCCCGCAAGCGACGTGATGGGCCGGCCGGCCAGCGACGATCTCGACCCCCACGTGGCGCCAGCCGCGCGCAGGCGTGCCGGCGTACTGCTCGCCAGGGCTCACGGCAACCTCACATCCCGGGGATTGGTCGCTTCGCGCCGCCCCCAGCGTCGCGTAGACGAACACTCGCGGGTCCTCCATGATCGCACCCGCCTGCTCGTACCAGGACGGCCGGCCGTCCACGAGCAGCAGCTGTCCTATGCGCGTGCCGGCGTAGATCGTGTAGCCCTCGACCTCGCCGCCACCGATCTTGAGCGTGTCGATGCGGGTCGCGCCCGACCCGTCCACGGAGACGCGGTGGCTGGGCCGGCCGTCCGTGGCGACGGCGATCGTCACCGGGCCCAGCCCGGGCATGGCGTCGTAGGCCCCGCGTACGAATGCCGGCAGGTCAGCGGGCGGCTCAATTGAGATGTCGAGGGGCAGCGGCACGTCGCCGTCGTCCAGGAGCGCGCCGGCGATGCTCGCCCCGGCCAGCGCCATCAGCACGAGCAGGGCGGCGGCCACCAGGATCGCCCAGCGCCTCGCGCCCGGGTCCGCGTCGGTGAGGAGATCGAGGGGTGCGGGCAGCGGCCGTTGCTGCGGCGTCGCCTCCGCTCCCTCGAGGATCC
>MGOE01000085.1:7100-11042 GCA_001797035.1 Chloroflexi bacterium RBG_16_72_14 | reverse complement strand
AGAGGCCGGCGGGTGCGCTCGCCGGGACGATTCGGCGCAGGCCGTCCGCCAGGCGGGCGTCGGTGAGCAGTCGCTCGGTCATGCCTCGGCCTCCATGGCGCGCTCCAGCGCTTTGCGTGCCGCGTGGAGCCGCCACTTGGCGGTCCCCAGAGGGATTCCCAGCGTCCGGGCGATCTCCTGGACTGGCCGCTGTTCCACGTGGTGGAGGACGAGCATCAAGCGCTCCGCTGGCCGGAGCCGGCCGAATGCCCGGCTGATCCCGTCGCGCTCCACGACCGCGTCGCTCTCGGATGGCTGCGCGGGACCCTCGGCCGCGGCCCACTCGACGGTCTCCCGCTCACCCGTGGCCACGGCCGTCACCTGGACCTCGCGCCGCCGCGACCGGCTGCGCCGCACCATGCGGGCACGGTTCACGACGATCCGGTTGAGCCACCCGTCGAACGCCGCCGTGTCGCGCAGCCTCGGCAGCATTCGCCACGCTGCCACGAAGGCCTCCTGGGTGGCATCGGCAGCGTCGGCCTCGTTGCCCAGGATCGACCACGCGAGGCGGAAGGACCGGTCGAGCCGGTCTGCGACGAGGGCGTCGAACGCGCCCAGGTCGCCCATCGCGGCACGCCGGACGAGGGCATCGTCCGTCACGGCGCGGGAACGCTCGCCCTGTGTCATCTGCTCCACCGTCACCCGGGGCGGCGATCGTACACGTCCGTGCCGTCGCTGCCCGATGCCTTCCTGATGCCGCGCCGCGCCTGCAGGTTGGGTACGAGCCACGAGGCAGGCCACGGCAGGCGCAAACCATGAGCCGTCGGCCGGCATCTGACTCACTGATGCGGTCCGACCCGGGCCCACGCGTCCCCCACCTGCCGGAGTCCGCCATGCCCGCCCTGCACGTCCCCTCGCGAATCCGCCGCGTCGCCGTCGTGGCGCTGGCTGGCATCGCCCTCGCCGGCTGTGCCACCACTTCGATGCCTGAGCCCACGCCGGGCCCGGCCAACCCAGGTGCGTCCGCCACGACCCACGCGAGCCCGGCCGCTTCCGCGGTCGCATCGACCCGGCCGGCCGCGGCGGAGACGCTCAGGTGCGAGCCGCTCGGCGCGCCGATTCCCCGCTACACCGTGACTGTGCCCGACGGCTGGTCCGGCTACCAGGGCGAGTGCGGGTTCGTCGTTCGGGACGGCGAAGGATTCGTAGCGGGCCTGAGCGCGTGGATCGTGGGCCAGGTTCCCACCGATCCGTGCCGGAACCGGTCTACGCTCGCCACGCCGGAAGAGGGGGTGGACGGCCTGGTCCAGGCGATCCTCGCCCAGGAGGGCAGAGACGCCACCGAACCCGTGGACGTGTCGCTCGCGGGGTTCCGCGGCACGTACCTGGAGTGGACGGTCCCTGCCGACGTGCAGTTCACGGGCGGCGACGAGTACCACGCCGTGGGCTGCGACGACCAGAACTACCTCAGTTGGAACGGCCGCACCGGCGGGACCCGCTACCAGCAGGTGCCGGGTCAGGTGGACCGGCTGTGGATACTCGATGTTGACGGCCAGGCCGTCGTCATCGACGCGTCCTACGGGCCGGATGCCCCCGCGGCCGTCCAGGAGGAGCTTGCTGCGATCGTGGACACGCTGCGATTCGAGGCCCCATGACCCGGCGTCCGGCCCGCATGCGCGCGATCTGACGACGGACGTCGCCTCGTGGAGGCGTCGGAGATAAGGCGGTTGCTCCAGAGATTGGTGGTCGCGACTGAGAGGGTGCTCGGCGCTGCCCGTGTTCTCACCACCGACGCCGGATGGCCGGCTACCGACACGACGATGCAGGTTGGGGGGCTTCGCCGGATGAGGTAGGTTTCGCGGGGTCAACTCCTCTCGCCCCGACCAGATCCCTCCAGCACAGTCGGTTCGTGCTTTCGGATTCCGCCCGGTGATGCCTCTCCGCTGCCGCGGGCACCGGCACCCGGTCCACGCACCCTTCGTCGAGTTGCAGGAGCTGCACAGCACCGCGCAGTTGCCGATGTCGAACGGCGCACCGCCTGCCGCGAGCGGCACGACGTGATCGACGGTCAGGTCGGCGGCGGGGTGGGCGGGACGCCCGTAGCCAGGACACCAGTCCCCGTGCTCGCCGCGCCAAGCGCGGAGCACGCGAGTGCTGAGCCGCTGCCAACCCGGCGTGCTGTAGAGGGCGTTGTGCCGGCTGCGGTTGGACTGCCGGGCGTGCTCGGTCCAGCGGCTCCCAGCGCGGCTGGTGGCGACACCACAGAACGTGCAGAGCTTCACTGCTCGCCCCGCCCGCATCCGTGCCGTGTCGGACGCTGGTGACGCTTGCATGCAGGCCCATCGACATCGCGATGAGCGTGGATCGCGGGAGCGTCTGGGTCTTTTCGCCTGCGGTGCTACGTCTGCGAGTCGAGAGCATCTGCCGTTGAGGATCGCCGTGGCGTGCCGGAGCTCGTACTTCATGACCGATCGATCGCGCTCGTCTTCGACCTCCCAGGTCGCAACGACGACGGGCATGACGGCTGCGCTCGGATGGGGACGTGCCGCAACGAGCGGTCTTGCGTCGCATCGTCGATCGAATCGCCCCGGGCGTCATCCTTTGGGAACCGCCCTCCATCGAGATACGGAAACACGCGCAGGCTGACCGCGGGCTTCACCCAGCTAGGGAACAAGAGTCCACGTTCGGGCGAGCACGGCATCGCGGGACGGGCAGGCGTCTCCCAGACTCGTCAAGGTCAACTGGCTTCCGTCGTCCGAGAGCGACGAGACATAGCGGCCGACGTCTCCGACCCTGCAACCTGCAAGGAGGCGGTTGTCGAGGGACACCTGCGTCCCGGCCGGGAACCCTGGGCGCGACGTGATCACGAATTCCACGTGATCGGTGGCGGCGGTCATCGTCGACTTGAAGAGGCCAAACTCGGGCGCAGACACCGACAGGCGGACCTCGGCCGTCAACCCTAAGTCGAGGCTCATGGTTTCGGGGGCGGACGGCGTCCCGAAGGACAGGTTGTCGGGCTTGTCCGCGACCCACGATCCGAATGGGACTTCGTGCGCGTTCCACGTTCGGGCCAGCACAGCCTCGCGGGACGGACATGCGTCTCCGACACTCGCCAGGGTCAGCAGGGTGCCGTCCGCCGAGATCGACCACGTGTAGAGCCCCACGTCTCCGAGGCCGCAGCCCGCAAGCTCGACACTATCGATCGCAACCGGTGTCCCGGACTCGAACCCTCGGCCACCGAGGGGCGTGACGGACGTGATCACAAGCTGGAGCTCGTGGTCCGCGACGGTGGTCGCCGTCGACTCGAACACGGCAACCGGGGCAAGAGACAGCCGGACGCGGGTCGTTGCCCCGACCTCGAGGGTCATCGTGGCGGGGCCCGACGGCGTCCCGAACGACAGGTTGTCCGGCTTGACGGCGACCCACGCTCCCACTGGCACGCCGCCGATCGGCCGGAGAAGTCGGCCGCCGACGTACAGGGTCCCGCCGAGCAAGGCCAGGACGAGCCCGACAAGGAGCGCGATCCGAAGGGTCGCAGGCAAGGCCGTGAAGCCTCGACGCGGTCCGAACGCAGGCCAGCTGCTCGGGCCGACGAGCCACGCCAGTAGACCGCGCCGCTGCCGACGCCGTTGGGCCGTCTTGAGGGCGGCTTCGATGGTCTCGTGGTCGAGATCTGCGGGGCCCGCCGCCTCGAGCCAGGAGGTGACGAGGCGATCGAAGTCGGTCGAGGAGGTCATGCCGGCTGCCTTCCGCGGGCGCCCGCCCGCTCGGACGCTTCGATGGCGGCGCGCATGGCGCGCATCGCGTGATGAAGGCGCGAGCCCACGGTCCCGTAGGGGACGTCGAGGATCTCAGCAACCTCACCGAGGGCGAGCCCCATGAGGTGATGGAGGACGACGACGGTCCGTTGATCGCGGCTCAGCTGGTCGAAGGCGCGGTCGAGCTGGTCGCGCCGGGCGATCT
>MGOE01000085.1:4518-7005 GCA_001797035.1 Chloroflexi bacterium RBG_16_72_14 | reverse complement strand
CGGACGACGAGGCGGTATGTCCATGCGTCGAACCGCTCCGGATCGCGGAGGCTGGGCAGGTCCTGCCAGATCGCGACGAGCGTCTGCTGGACGGCGTCCTCGGCGGCATCGGTGTCGCGGAGGATCCGGCTGGCGACGAGGAAGAGACGGCGCGCCGCGCGCCGAGCCAGCTGCTCGTACGCGTCGCGATCGCCTCTCTGCGCTCGCTCGACCAATGCCGTGCTCATGCCCGCGGGTCCGCTCCCGTGCTGTCCCGGTTGGGACGCTCACACTATCCGTGGGCGAACGACGACTGAGCTTTCAATCTTGGCCTCAGCAGTTACCAGCTGCGGCCAGCACCCTTGACCGCCTCATAGCTGTCGGCGTCGCGCTGGTGATCGGCGCCAGCTCGAGGCACGGTTGGCGACCGCTGTGGCCGTCGGAGCGGAGGCGTCGTCGCGCCTTTCGTCGCGCCAGAACCGGAAGCCGATCCGCAGCGAGCTGGAGGTCCGGGGGATGGAGGGCGACGTGGTGCCCGGACCACTCAAGTTCGAAAGATTCGGCGGGCGCTGACCACCAAGGGGGAGGAACCACGTCGGGCCGCGGAGGGACTTCATGATCGGTCTTCGGTTTCAATGGGCACAGCCCCGCGCCGGCGGACGCATCGCGGTCTCAGTCATCGCCGCAGTGCTTGTCGCCGCTGGATGCTCCTCCACGCAATCAACGCCGACGACTGCAGGGCCGTCAGCGACGAGCTCAAGTCCGGCGCCCAGCCGTACGGCTTCGCTCGCGCCGACTCCAGCTGATGCCCACGCCACCGGGTTGCGCGACGACGAACCGTGGCTTGTCTACTCGTGGTACGCGCCCGGCAAGACCGAGAAGGACATCTTCCTCGTGCGACAGGACGGAACCGATGACCATGCCATTCTCGGTGACGTTCCCGGCGCGCATGCCTCGCCATCGTGGTACCCAGACGGCAGCGCGATCGTCTTCGCGGTCGCCGACGCTAGAACCCCGAACGGGTCGATCTGGACGGCGAACGCGGACGGCACTGGGCCCGTGATGCTCGCCGACGGAGGTGGGGCGTGCCCGGACGGCGTGGCCCATCCCACCTGGTCGCCCGACGGGTCGAAGCTCGCCTTCATCTGTTATCCGGACCCCGGCGGCAAGCAGGGGTCGGTCGCGACCTTCGATCCCGCCACGAAGTCTGTCACGCGCCTCGTGACCGTCGACTGGCCCGAACACCTCGACGGCGCACCCACCTGGTCGCCCGACGGCCGGTCGCTCGCGTTCTCGATCCTCCATTGGGATGCGACGGACCAGTTCCTCACCGGGTCACTCATCGCCGTGGTTCCTGTCGCCGGCGGCAAGGAGCAGCGTCTCACCACGTTCGATACAAACATGTCGGATCCCGACTGGAGCCCCGACGGGACCGAACTGGCGACCTTCTCGTACGACATGGGGAACCAGCACACGACGCCCCACGCGTCGAACCTCTACCTGATCAAGCCCGACGGAACCGACTTGCGCCAGCTCACCTATTCCTCGGTCGACGGCAACATGCGCATCGTCCAGCCGCGGTGGTCGCCCGACGGCACGCGGATCGTGTGCGCCGTCGCGGTGTCGCACGCGGCGAACTTCACGACCGATGACCTGCAACTGGCCTTCGTGGATCCGCTTGGCGGGGAGCCTGTGCTCTTGTCGCCGATCATCCACGGGTCGCAACCTGACCTCCGGCCGACTGTACGGTCGAGTTCCTGAGTACGGGAAGACGACAAACGACGCCGAGACCGCTCCGGCTCCAAGCCCGGACCGGTTGTCACGGGAGCTAGCTCGACCAGTGCCGAGGTGAGGTCGATCTGGGAGGCGGCATCTCCGCAGAGGCCGCTGGCTCATGCTTGGCACGACCAGCCACCCTCCCGCTCGCCCCCGATAGACCAGCTGCTCGGTGGTCAGTCAAGAGGGGGCTCGCAGGCCAGCGAGGTGCCGCTTGGCCGTGCTCGGCTGGACGCCCACGGCCTCGGCCGTGTCAGTTGGGCTCGAGACCCGGGACGACGAGCCGACCGGATGCCCGTCCCGCGTAGACCAGCTGCTCGGTGGACCGACCCGACCGCGCACGCAGGCCGGCCACGTGACGCTTCGTGGTGCCCGGCCGGATGACCACGGGCTCGGCGGCGTCCAGGACCCGACCCGCCGCCGGCGACGCAGGCAGCGAGGACGTCCATCTGGCGCCGGGTCACGGGCCGGCCCCTCGTGCGGCCGCCTCGTCGGCCAGCTTCAGCGTGAACGCGAGAAGGAAGCTCCGGTAATCTCGAACCGGAACGACTCACGATAGGCAGGCGTTCCGAAGCCCCAGCCTGCCCGGAGCCTGGCCGGGATCGTGTAGCCGCCGAAGCTGGCCTCCCCGTCGAGGACGCCGCCGAAGGGGTGCAGGCCGTAGGTGCCGGACTCCCTCGGGTCGCCCCAGCGCAGTACCCGGGCTGATTCGAGGCGACCGTCTGAGGCCAC
>MGOE01000085.1:4408-4472 GCA_001797035.1 Chloroflexi bacterium RBG_16_72_14 | reverse complement strand
TCGTGAGTCGTTCCGGTTCGAGATCACCGGAGCTTCCTTCTCGCGTTCACGCTGAAGCTGGCCG
>MGOE01000085.1:2779-4349 GCA_001797035.1 Chloroflexi bacterium RBG_16_72_14 | reverse complement strand
GGCCCGGACGCGCGCAGGAAGGGCACCACTCCGAACAGGCGGAAGTTGAGGCTCGCCTGCCCGGAGCGGAGCTGATCCACGCCGGTGAGCACGAGGGGCCCGTAGCGCAGCCGCGCCGCCCAGTGGAAGCCGATGCCCGCCTCGAGACGTTCGTGGGCGGCGAATGAGAACCAGCGTCCCTGCTGCATGGTCGCGCCCTTGATCTCGAGGTCGACGGTGTCGGCGAGGGCGACCGATGGAGCGATCGCGTGAGCGAGGTATCGCTTCGCGACCTCCGGGAGGTCGTCAACGACCGAGGTTCCTCCGACCATCGCCATGGTTCGCCTCCTGACCCGTCAAGTTCAGGTGCACGTCCCGCGAAGAGAGAGGGCGCTGGGAGAGATGCGCACACCACACCGTGGACGGCGGACGCGGCGCGACCGCAGGATCGGGACAATACCGGACCGACGACAAGAGCGACGCGAACGCTGTCGCATTGTGATGCTTGATCGCCACCTCACCGTCCTGGCGGACCGCCTGCCCGTCGTACCCCGGCCGAGTTCCTCGCGTTGCTCGGCGAACCACGTTCCTGATCAGCCTGCGACGGGCGGCTGGGTAGACATCCCGGGCCGGGTCACGCGGCACGGCAGCGGCCAGGGTGGTGGCGAGGCTCCAGCACGAGCGGTGCGCGAGACTCCGCCGCGGGGCCCGTGCGATCAGGACCGGGCTGCCGACTCCCCTTGGTTCGACGGGGCCGCGGTCGAGCGGCGCACCACCAGCTCGAACGGGAGGCCGAGGTCCTCGTCCCCCCCGGGCGTCCCTTCGGTCGTCGTCGCCCTGGCCGGGGCGTCGAGGAGGAGGCGTGCCGCCGCGTAGCCCTTGAGGCGGAGCTCCTGGCGCACCGTGGTCAGCGCGGGCCGCGCACGGGCGGCGGCGGCGATGTCGTCGAAGCCCGTCACCGAGACGTCGCCGGGGACGGCGAGTCCCGCCGCGCGGGCCGCCGCCATGACGCCGATCGCCAGGCGGTCGCTCATCGCCAGGACGGCGGTCGGGCGGTGCTCGAGCGCGAACAGGTGGCCGGCGGCGGCCGCCCCGAGCGCCTCGTCGCCGTGGGCGCACTCGAAGAACGGGACACCCTCGATGGCGACGCCGGCCTCGACGAGGGCGTCCGCGTACCCCGCGAACCGCGCCGCCGTGACGTCGAACGCGCTCGACGCGAGTCGCGCCGGGTCGCCCGGGCCCGTGTAGCCGTCGGGGTGGCACGGCAGGGCCACGATGCCGAACCGGCGGTGGCCCAGGGCGAGCAGGTGGCGCGCGGCCTCTCGCGCGGCCCCCGCGTCGTCCAGGACGACGGTCGCCACGCCGGCCAGCCGGGGCTGGTCGACGACAACGAGCGGCACGCTGCGCCCGAGCGCCGCCTGGAGGCCGCTCGCACCGCGCGGGAGCGAGTAGGCGACGAAGCCGTCGACCGCGACGTCGGTGATCACCCGCGGGTCGGCTGCGTGGAGCCCGCCCGGCACGACGAGCAGTCCGAGGCGACGCTCCTCGCAGGCGTCGGCGATGCCGCGGATGAGCTCGCTCGCGACCGGAT
>MGOE01000085.1:745-2716 GCA_001797035.1 Chloroflexi bacterium RBG_16_72_14 | reverse complement strand
CGCGTCATGAGCATCCGGGCCAGCGGATCAGGCCCGGCGTAGCCGGCCGCCCGCGCGGCCTCGAGCACCCGGGTGCGGAGCTGCGGAGAAAGCTGGTCAGGCCGGCTGAACGCGTTCGAGACCGTCGTCTTGGAG
The DNA here is from genome assembly GCA_001797035.1 of Chloroflexi bacterium RBG_16_72_14. GTDB lineage: Bacteria > Chloroflexota > Limnocylindria > Limnocylindrales > CSP1-4 > CAIXZV01. The sequence goes on along the minus strand of MGOE01000085.1, from coordinate 2,581 downwards.
ACGCCCAGCGAGGCGGCGAGATCGCGCAGCGTGAGGCGTTGGCGGGGTGTGGTCGGCTCGTCCATGGCGGTCCTCGCCGACCGGCGGTCGGCCGGTCTGTCGGGCGTCTTGACCGGTCAAGACAGGTGCGCTATCCTGACGGTGTTCTTAACCGGTCCAGAACCATGATACGCACGGAGGCCGGCCGGGAACAGGAGCCAATGATGAACGGACTGCCGATGACCACCGCCGAGGATCTCGCGCGCGAGCGGATCGAGGCGGCGCTGCATGAACTGACGTACTGCGCCCTGTGCGGCGGATGGATGAGGGTCGAGGTTCGGGGCGCGGAGATGTGGGTCGAGTGCGAGAGCCTCCGCTCCAAGAGCGGGCTCCGGCTCGCGATCTCGGCCGGCTTCCACGACCGGCGCCGTATCGAGCTGCCCGAGGGCGTCCTCGCCGCTGCCTGAGCCTGAATAGCGATCCTGCCCGAGGTCAGCGACGGGGCGGCAACGCTTGACCGTTCGTCGAGGGAACGCGCACACGTCGCCGCTACTCGCTCAGCCACGACGAGATCCACGAGTCGCACCGGGCGTTCACGGTCGTCCACACCGCGCCTGCAGCACGGAAGGTGCCCTTCGCGTACTTCGTGCTTGGCTGACCGGGTTACGAGTTCGGCACTCGGTGCGCCGTCCTGGACGATCGTCGGTTCGGTTTCCGGCGCGCCGAGCTGGAGCACGACCGCCACGACCGCAGGCTTCGAGACCCTCGTACGAGCTCGTCCCTTGCGGGGTCGAGTCGTCTCGCCCCGACCATTGCACCCGGGCCGCCATGCCCGTGAGCGCGGCCACGATCCGCCGCTTGGCTCGCTCGTCGAGCTTCGCGGTGGCGAGCAGCGCCGCGACCTGCCACTCGTAGACCTCGGCCCGATAGCTGAGGCGCGACCCGGCGACCTCGGTCCAGCTCGCGCACACGGGTGCCGGGAGTCATCGACCGGGGGGTGGATCAGCTCCCGGCCGCCGTCACCGGGCTACGGATGACGCGGCCAGCCCTCGGCGCTAAGGTCCGCACGTGGCCACCAAGTGCCCGCGCAGCTTCCTGGTCGCGCGGTACCTGCCCGGGATCGCAAACCAGTCGATCGATCGACAGGCACGTCTGCTCGCCGACCGGATCGTCGAAGTCGATCTGACCGAATCGTACCGAAAGGAGTCATCGTGAAGCGAACGGCGATCGCGTGCCTCGCAGCAATTGGCCTCTTGGCGTCGGGATGCACGGGCGCCGGGCAGCCGGCTGCCGGCGGCGCGTCGCTGCCGGCGAACGGAGGCGGGACGCCAACTGTGAGCATCGGCTCCGCTGGCGGATCGGTCGGCGGCGCGAAGCCCGATCCATGCACCCTTCTCACGCCCGACGACCTCAAGGCGCAGCTCGGCGTGCCCTTCCAGGCCGGGGTCCTCGTGGGGTCGACGTCTGCCCCGACCGTCCAGTGTCAATGGGCGAAGGTGGGCGGGTACACCGCGACGCTGAGCCTCAGCATCGACGACATTGGGTCGTCCGGCTTTGGGTGTCTGCCCCCCGTTCAACCGGTGTCCGGCGTGGGCGATGAGGCCTGCTTCGACGGCGGCGGCGGGCTGCTGCATGTCCGACACGGCTCGTGGGACCTCGTGTTCCTTGGTACCGAGAGCCTGACCCAGGATCAGATCATCGGAGTCGCAGTGGTCGCTGTCTCACACCTGTGAACCAGCCGCAGGACCCCGCTGCGTCCGGCGAGGACCAGAATGTGGTCATCGGTACCGGAGACCGTGCTGCCCTCCCCAGACAACGGGCCCGCTGGACCGCGGGATGCGTTGGCGGCACGCTCGA
>MGOE01000085.1:0-719 GCA_001797035.1 Chloroflexi bacterium RBG_16_72_14 | reverse complement strand
CCGGTCAGTCGGCGGCCGCCGGCCGCGGGTCGCGCGGCAGCCCGTCGAACAGCGGGACCGCCCGTGCGGCGAGCACCGCCCGGAAGACATTGACCACCAGACCCGCCCGGTCGCCGTCCGACACGGCGGAGTCGAGCAGCGGGTCGAGGAGCACGTCGATCTGGTCGCGGCGCTCGAGAGGGGAGAGCTCGGGCCGCGCGGTCGCGGAGACATCCCAGAGCTCGTCGTACAGGAACCAGGCCAGCTCGTCATAGATCAGCCCGGCCTCGACTTCCCACGCCTGGGCCGACTTCACCGCGGAGCCGATCTCGAGCATCGCCGGCACCCCGCTCTGCAGCAGGCGCTGCAATGCGGACTCGCGCGTGTCGGCCATCTCGCCGACGCTGACGCCGGCGACGGCCGCGGTGCCGAGCACGGCACCCCAGCGGCTGGCCGAGCGCGACCCGGACTTGCTCTCGAGGCCCCGAAGGCAGGCGTGGAAGGCGCGTGCAACCACGCGCGCTCGCGCTGCGGGCTCGCCGCCGATGACGAGGAGCGCCTTCTGGAGCTGCCACAGATCCGCCGGCGCGGGTTCGACCATGATGCGATCGAACGCGGTCCTCGCTGCGGCCAGCGCGGTCTCGCTCACGTGATTCCCTCTGCGCGGCTGTCGGCTGCCAGAGTACGCGTCGACGGACGTGATCGGCGCGCAGGATCGTCGCAAGGTCAGTGCCTGCGTG
>MGOE01000084.1:16724-17060 GCA_001797035.1 Chloroflexi bacterium RBG_16_72_14 | reverse complement strand
GCCGTCAGCCGGCCCGGCCGACCACCTGCCCGCCGTCCGCCGCTCCCGGTCCGCTTCCAGCGCAGCGCACGCAACGGCGCGAACGTGTCGTTGGTCACCTCACCGGCCCACACGAGGTCCCACAGCGCATCGAGCACCTCGCGGTCGGACGTGCCGCGCGCGGCGGCGAACAGTTCGCGGTAGAACGACGCGCCGCGCCCGGCAAGGTGATCCCGGATCGCAACATGGCGCGGCTCGCTCGGCGGCTCGACCCCGTCGGGCGGACCGACCGGTCGAAGGACCTCCCGCCCGGGCCGGACGAGTGCGATCCGGCCGTCATCCCGGCCGAGACTCCCC
>MGOE01000084.1:14032-16642 GCA_001797035.1 Chloroflexi bacterium RBG_16_72_14 | reverse complement strand
CCCGCTCCAGCACCGACGCCGGGATCGGCAGCCCGGTGAGCTGCTCGACCACGTCGGCCAGCCGCTCCAGCGCCGCCGTCCCGCGCAGCGGCGGCCGGGCCACCCCGACCGCCGTGACCCCCTGCCACTCGGGCAGGAAGCGCGCGAGCGCGGTCGGATCGACCGGTTCGACCTCTCGCCGGAGGCGCGCGAGAGAGCGGCGGCGCAGGAGGCGCAGGACTTCGGGGTCGCACCATTCGCGCTCGGCGCCACCGGGACGGAATTCGCCGCGAAGCATGGACCCGGCGGCCAGCAGGCGTCCCAGGGCGTCGTCGACCACCCCCGCCGGCAGCCCCCAACGGCGAGCGGGATCCGGGGTCAGGAACGGACCGTGGGTCCGCGCATACCGCGCCAGCAGACCGTCGAGGGCCCCCGCCGCCGGACCGAGGAATGCCGCGGGCACGCCGACCGGCGGGGCGATGCCGACGCCATCGCGGTATCGCGCCACGTCCTCGATCGCCAGCCAACGCTCGTCGCCGGCGATCCGCGTCCGGATGGCCCGGCGGGCCGCGGCCAGGTCTTCCAGCCACGGACCGGCGACGGCCGCTCCGCCGTCGGTCCGTGCCGCCACCTCGGCCGCGGACAGGTCGCCGAGACGGCGGAGCAGGTCGTGGACGCCGTCGAGCGTCGTCGCCCGCCGGTCGTCGGTCAGCGCCTGGAGGCTGAGCTCGAGGTCGGCCAGGGCATCGGGGTCGAGCAGCTCGCGCAGCTCCTCCTGGCCGAGCAGCTCGCGCAGCAGGTCTCGATCGAGCGTGAGCGCGCCGGCCCGGCGTTCGGCGATCGGCGTGTCGCCGTCGTACATGTAGGCGGCGACGTAGTCGAACATGAGGCTGCCCGCGAACGGCGAGGCGCGCGGTGTCTCGACGCCGTGAACGGATATCTCGCGGCGAGCGACGCCGGACAGGATCTCGCGCAGGGCGGGCAGGTCGAAGACGTCCGAGAGGCACTCGCGATACGTCTCGACGAGGATCGGGAAGCTGCCGTAGCGCGAGGCGACCGCGAGCAGGTCGGCGGCCCGTTGGCGTTGCTGCCAGAGCGGCGTCCGCGTCCCCGGTCGCCGACGCGGGAGGAGCAGGGCTCGTGCCGCGTTCTCGCGGAACCGGCTGGCGAACATGGCGGAGGTTGCCAGCTGGCCGACGACGAGGTCCTCCACGTCGTCGGGCTCGGGAAACAGCAGGGCTTCGATCCCGTCGAGCGGGGCGTCTCCCTCCGGCAGCCGGATGGCGATCCCGTCGTCCGACCAGATGGTCTGGACCTCCATCCCGAGCCGCTCCCCGATGCGCGCCTCGAGCGCGAGCGACCACGGGGCATGGACGCGACCACCGAACGGCGTCAACAGGCACAGCCGCCAATCACCGAGTTCATCGCGGAAGCGCTCGACGACGATCCGTCGGTCGGTCGGGAGAGCGCCCACGGCCTCGCGCTCGTCGTCGAGGTACGCGAGCAGGTTGTCCGCCGCGCGTTCGTCAAGATCGTGGGTCTCGCGCAGGAGCGCGGTCGCCGCGGCCCGTCCCCGTTCGCCGCGGGCAAGGTCGGCCTCCAGCTCGCGGACGAACGCGCCCATCGCCCGACCCAGTTCGACCGGCCGGCCGATCGCGTCGCCCTTCCAGAACGGCAGCTTGCCGGGGACGCCCGGCGCCGGCGTCACGGTCACCCGGTCCCGCCCGATCTCGTCGACCCGCCAGCTGCTGGCGCCGAGGATGATGACGTCGCCGTGCATCCCGGCCCGCAGCTCGTAGACCATCTCCTCGTCGAGCTCGCCGACCCGCCGGCCGGGGGTCCCGGCCTCACCGGCCATGAACACCCCGAACGACCCGCGGTCCGGGATGGTGCCGCCGCTCGTCACGGCCACGACGCGGGCATCCCGGCGGCCCTCGACCGTGTCGGTCACGCGGTCCCAGACGACCCGTGGCTTGAGTTCGGCGAACTCGTCGGACGGGTAGGCGCCGGCGAGCATCCCGAGGACGCCTTCGAGGACCTCGCGGCTCAGCGTCTCGTACGGGGCGGCGCGGGTCGTGGCGGCGAGCAGGTCGTCCACGGTCCAGCGGTCCATCACGGTCATCGCCACGACCTGCTGGGCGAGGACGTCGAGCGGGTTGCGCGGGACGACGGTCGTCTCGATCGCGCCCTCGTGCATCCGCCGCGTGACGACCGCGCACTCGAGCAGGTCGCCCCGGTACTTCGGGAAGATGACGCCCTTGGAGGGGGCCCCGACCTGGTGCCCCGCTCGCCCGATGCGCTGGAGGCCGCGCGCGACGCTCGTCGGGCTCTCGACCTGGATGACGAGGTCGACCGCGCCCATGTCGATGCCGAGTTCGAGGCTGGACGTCGCGACCAGCGCGGGGAGCCTGCCCGCCTTCAGCTCCTCCTCGATGGCGACGCGCTGCTCGCGGGCGATGCTGCCGTGGTGCGCCCGCACGAGTTCCTCGCCGGCAAGCTCGTTCAACCGCTGGGCGAGGCGCTCGGACAGGCGCCGGCTGTTGGTGAAGACGATCGTGCTGTGATGGCTGCGGATGAGCTCGAGGATCCGCGGGTGGATCGCCGGCCAGATGCTCGTCCGGAGGTCCGGGC
>MGOE01000084.1:13891-14012 GCA_001797035.1 Chloroflexi bacterium RBG_16_72_14 | reverse complement strand
TGCTCGTCGGGCGGGAGGAGTTCGCCGATCGCGGCCATGTCGTCGACGGGGACGACGACCTGGAGCTCGAGTGGCTTGCGCGCGCCCGCGTCGACGATGGTGACCTCGCGGTCCGGTCCGA
>MGOE01000084.1:12020-13722 GCA_001797035.1 Chloroflexi bacterium RBG_16_72_14 | reverse complement strand
GCCGCGGAGGACCTCGCGAGCGGCGCTGGTGAGCATGAGGTAGAGCGATTCCGGGGTCGTGATCAGGATGTCCGGCGGGTGGCGCGCGATCTGGCGCCGGTCCTCCGCCGGTGTATCGCCGGTCCGGATGGCGACCGAGATGTGCGGCGGTTCGGAGCCCAGCCGGGCGGCGGCGAGGGCGATGCCGGTGAGTGGGGCCCGCAGGTTCCGTTCGATGTCGTATGTCAGCGCCTTGAGTGGCGACACATACAGGACGCGGACCGTGCCCGGAGTCTCACGCGTCGGGGTCGGGCTCGGGTGCGTCGCCAGCCGGTCGAGACACCACAGGAATGCCGCCAGCGTCTTGCCGCTCCCCGTCGGGGCGTGGATGAGCGTGTGCCTGCCGCTCGCGATCGCGGCCCAGCCGCGCGCCTGCGCGTCGGTCGGCGCCTCGAAACTGGCCCGGAACCAGTCCCGGACGGCCGGCGAGAAGGCAGACAGGGCGTCGGTCGGGGCCGCCGTCGAAGCGGCGCGAGCGGTTCGGGCCACGGGCGTCGAGTATAGGCCGCTGGGTCGGTTTCGACCAGATGTTCACACCGCTGAAGGCCGGACGGCCCGGGCCAGATGGGCCGGTCGGACTGCGCAGTGGGCCGCCTGGCCGTTATCGTGTCGTTCGGCCCGGGGTTGAATGGGGTCGGGTCTGATGCCGCGGCGAGTCAGTCGTGGCGCACGGAAGGGAAGGGAAACGAAATGGCAGGCACGCGCAACATCGCGAAGGTCGTCGGTGCGGTCGCCGCACTTCTCCTGCTCTACCTGGTCAACCCGTGGGTCGAGCCGCCGAAGGGCACGATCAGCCAGATCGTCACCGTCGGCTTCTGGATCTCGTTCATCGTCCTCCTCGTGCTCCTCTTCCAGGAGCGCAAGCGGCCGGGTGGCGAGACCATCGACATCGAGGGCCCCGCGTTCACGCGGTTCCTGTTCGGCAACTCGCAGGCTGGCCTGTTCTGGCTGCCGATCCGCCTGTATCTCGGCTTCTCCTGGCTCGAATCCGGGTGGGGCAAGTTCACGGGCAAGGGTTGGGTCGACGGCGGCAGCGCCCTGAAGGGCTACTGGGAGCGCGCCGTGGCCGTCCCGGAGCAGGGCCGCCCGCCGATCTCGTACGACTGGTATCGCAGCTTCATCCAGACCCTGCTCGACAACGGCGCCGAGAGCTGGTTCGCGTGGCTCATCACCGTCGGTGAGATGGCCGTCGGCATCGGGCTCCTCATCGGACTTCTCACCGGGTTCGCGGCCTTCTTCGGAGCCTTCATGAACATGTCGTTCCTGCTGGCCGGGTCCGCGTCCACCAACCCGGTCCTGTTCACGCTGGCGATCGGGCTCATACTGGCCTGGAAGGTCGCCGGTTACTACGGCGTCGACCGCTACGTGCTCCCGCTCCTCGGGACGCCCTGGCGGCCCGGCGCGATCGCCGGAACGGACACTCGACCAGCCGGCTGAACTCCCGGCTGGACACGCGCGGGGAGGCTCCCGCGCCGAGCGAACCTCAGCCCCCGGGTCGACCCCAGGACGACCCGGGGGCGCTCGATTCCGGGGCGTGCCGGACTCCGTGGGCGGCGCGGGGGCGGTGCGGTCTGGGCGCCGCCACGGGGGCGCGTGGTGCGGCCGCCACGGGGCCGGGTGGTGACCGGCGGTCAACGATCTCGGCGGCGGGACGGGGTTGGGC
>MGOE01000084.1:10011-11956 GCA_001797035.1 Chloroflexi bacterium RBG_16_72_14 | reverse complement strand
GTGCGGGCGGTCGCAGCCGGTCGCGTGGTGACCCGCGGTCAACACGGAGGCGGGACGGACCCGCGTCAGGCGTCCTTGACCCGTAAACGTTGACCGCGGGTCAACGTGGCGCCGGCTCCGAGGCGGGCGGCGACCGTTCCGGCAGAAATCGTTGACTCCGGGCCACCACCGCGGCCAGGGCGCGCACGCTGTGCACCCGCGGATGATCGCCAGCCAAGTGCCGCGTGACATCCTCCTCCCATGACCGAGCGACGCCTCTCCACGGCCCGTAAAGCGCCACGAACGACGACCGGCCGTACGTGCCGAGAGATGCGCGTCGCCATCGGCGCGGAGATCCGTCGGATGCGCCTCGATGCAGGACTCTCCCAGCGGCGGCTGGCAGAGATGGCGTCGATCGACCACGGCTTCCTGTCGCTGATCGAGCGCGGTCTTCGCGAGCCGAGCCTCGCCGTCCTCGTCGCCATCGCGACCGCGCTCGGCGGGGACGTGAGCGTCCGACTCTTCCCGGGCACGGGCCCTCGTCTGAGGGACCCGATCCAGGCTCGGATCACGGAGGCGCTCGTTCGCATCCTCGATCCCCGCTGGACGCGCCTGGTCGAGGTCCCGGTGCACCGCCCGGCCCGCGGCGTCATCGACCTCGTCGCGCACGATCGCGCCGCCGGCATCGTCATCGCGACAGAGGTCCAGTCCGAGCTCCGCCGGCTCGAGCAGCAACTCCGCTGGTCGAACGAGAAGGCAGGGTCACTGCCCTCGGCCGACTTCTGGCGCTTCGTCGAAGAGGACGCGACCATCGACCAACTCCTCGTGCTGCGCTCGACGCGCGCCAACCGCCAACTGGCTGAACGCTTCGCGGAGACGCTCGCAGTCGCCTTCCCGGCAAGCCCGATCGACGCATACCGGGCACTCACGACGCCGGACGTCCCATGGCCCGGTTCGTCGATCCTCTGGGCACGTGTCGAGGGTGACGCGGCCCTCATCCTCGAGAGCCCGCCGCGCAGGGTGCCGGCCGGCCGCTAGCGACCAGCGCTCGGGATCGGCGAGCGGACGGCCCGGATCGCGGACGGATCGGCGGCGCGCAGCGCACCCTCGACGGGCGCGAGAACGAAGCCGGCGCGCGCGAGGAGCCCTTCGGCGATCGACGCCCGCAGCGTCCGATCGTGCGGCTCGAAGGGGTCGCGCTCGGCCAGCGTGATCTCGGCCGTGCATTCGACGCCTCCCCGCCGGCCGGCGCCAACGCAGGCTCCGAGCAGTGCGAGGGCGAGACCCCGCTCCCGGAACGGCGGAGCGACACCGAGCCCCAGCAACTCCCGCCGGGCACGCTCGTCGGGCGGTCCGACCATGGCGAGTCCGACGACCGTCGAGCCCTCCACGGCCGCCGAGACGACGGCACCACCGCGGATCGCTGCCAGGACCAGGGCGTGCCCGACGACGGGGTCTGCCGGCGGGACGACGCGCACCGCGAGCGTCAGCCGCTCCCAGGACGCGGCATCGATCGCGCCGAGGACGGCCGGGGTGCCCGCACCCAGCGTCGCCCCCGCTGCGACCGCGGCACCCGAGCCCGGTCCCGCCGCAAGTGGATCCCACCAGCCGTGATCACGCGCGACCTGCAACAGCCGCGGCACGACCAGCCGGCGGACGAGCGCCGCGGTGGCCGTTGACCGCACCTCGGCCGCCTCCTGCGCGCCATCGATCGGCGAACCGGCGTTGGGCGGATCGGTGAACGCGGCCGGCAGCGGCGCCTGCCCGTATCGCGCTGCTTCCGCCTCCCACCGCGAGCGCCACGCGGCCGGCGTCCCGTCCGGGACCTCGCGATGGGCACCCGCCAGCCAGACGAGGCTCCACGTCCGCGGCACGACCCGGTACGCGTCATAACCGCCACCACCGGTCGCCAGCCAACGGCCCCCGGCGTACCGGTGCGCGACGAGATCCACGAGCCGCGCCGCCT
>MGOE01000084.1:9599-9974 GCA_001797035.1 Chloroflexi bacterium RBG_16_72_14 | reverse complement strand
CGGGTCCCACGCGTGCGAGTCCGCCCCGTGCTGCGACACGATGAGGTCCGGCGCGAACGTGGCGGCCAGTTCGGGGAGCAGCCCGCGGACCGCCGCGAGCCAGGCCCCTTCCCCGGTCCCGGGCTCCAGCGGCACGTTGACGGACGTCCCCGCGGCGACACCCTCGCCCAGCTCCCCCACCCCGCCCGTGCCCGGAAACAGGTACCGGCCGGACTCGTGGAACGACAGCGTCAGGACGCCCGGATCAGACCAGTGGATCGCCTGGACACCGTCGCCGTGATGGACGTCGAGGTCCACGTACAGGACCCGCAGCCCGTCGCGTCGCGCCCGGGCGATGGCCAGCGCCGGGTCGTCGTAGATGCAGAACCCGGACGC
>MGOE01000084.1:7322-9506 GCA_001797035.1 Chloroflexi bacterium RBG_16_72_14 | reverse complement strand
GAACCGCCCGCGACCATCGCACCCGCCTCGTGCATGCCGGCGAACGGCGGATCGTCGCCACCCTCGCCGATCCCCCCCGCACCGTCCCCGAACGGGTCCGCCGAGAAACGCTTCACGACCTCGATGTAGCGCCGCGTGTGGCACCACAGGAGCTCCTCGTCGGTCGCCGGCTCGGGTGCCAGGCCCGGCTCTGCGCCGACGGCCCGGAGCAGGTCCATGCCCGGTCCGAACCGCCGGGGCGTGAGCGGATGCCCCGGACCGAAGTCGTACGACGTGGAGCGCGGTCCGAACACCAGCAGCATCAGTGGCACGATACCGGCCGTGTGACATGGACGTCGTCGGTGCCGCGCGCCGGCCGCGCCGACCGGTCACGCGCTGTACCATCCGCGGATGCCGGACCTCCTGCTCATCCTCATCGTCATCCTCGTGCTCGTCGTCCTGTGGCGCGGGCCGAAGACACTCCCCAAGCTCGGCGAGGCGCTGGGCCGCGGCGTCAAGGAGGCGAAGACCGAGGCCACGAAGGCGCAGGCCGAGATCCAGGCGCGCGCGTCGGATGACAGCACTCCGACCGACGCCAACGGCGACCGACCGACCTGAGCCGCCCGATCGCGCCCCGCGCCGAGGCACGGCGCCCCCACCTCCGATGACCCCCGACGAGCTCACCGCGCTGATGTACCGACCCGCGCCCGGGCCGCATCGCGCGACGATCACGGTCGAGGGCGTGACCGTCGAAACGCTGGCCGACCTGCCGCCGCTGCGCGATCGCCTCCTGTTCGTCGGGTTGAACCCGTCGCCGATCAGCGTCGCCGCCGGTCACTACCACCAGGGCAGGCTCGGCCGATCGTTCTGGCGGCGCCTGATGACGGCCGGGGTGCTCCCGTCAACGACGCCGATCGAGACCGCCGATGACGCACTGATGGTCGCCGGCCACGGCATCACGGACCTGCTGAAGATCCCGACCGCCCGCGACGAGGCGACCGACCTCGCGCTGGGGGCCGGCGTCGGACCGCTCTGGCAGAAGATCGCGATCTGGCGTCCGGCCGCCGTCGTCTTCATCTACAAGCGGGGAGCGTCGATCTCGGCCGGTCGCGCGCTGACCGAATCGTGGGGCCAGCTGCCCGGCGTCGCGCTGGCCGGGCGACCCTGCTTCCTGATGCCGGGGCCCTACGCCCCCCTGGAGCAGGTCGACGAGGGTCTCAACTTCCTGCGCAACCTGGCCGCCGCCCTCCCGGCAGACCGAGCCTAGCGACCCGGGTCGGCGACGACCGGCCAGCCGCCCTCGTCCTCGATCGCCTCGTCGTCGAAGTCCTCGTCGAAGTCCTCGTCTTCGACCTCGTCGGTCTCATCGAGCGCCGGCAGGCCGACCGCGAAAGCCGCCAGCAGGCATACGTGGCCGAGCGCGTAGGCCGTCGACAGGACGTAGCCGTAGAGCGTGATGATCGCCGGATCCTGGACATCGAGGAGCCCGTTCAGGTTGACGAGCGCAAGCGCCAGCAGGACCAGACCGGCGGACAGGACGGCCAGCCACCACCCGGCGGACGGTTCCTCGCCTGCACGCCAGCCGCGCGTGGCGACAGCCGCGAGGTAGGCCCAGACGGCCACTCGCAGGATCCCGAGGATGACCGAGGACCCGAGGAAGATGGCGAGCGGCGGCGACATCGCCATGTCGCCGAGGTCGATCCGGGCGACCGCGATCACGCCGGCGACGGTCGCGAGGACGGCCGCCACCAGTACGAACAGCGAGGGCAGGATCCCGGTGGTGTCCTCGAAGCGGCGCGCCTGCGACAAGCCGAGTCCGATGTAGACGAGCCCGAACGCCGCGACCAGGCCGATGAGGGCGCTGTACATCGCCGCCAGGGGCACCAGGAACGGCAGCTCTTCGCTGGCCGGCGTCAGGCTCTCGAAGATCGGCTGGAGCGGGTCGCCAAGGACGAGCAACCCCTGGACCGCGGCCAACAGGATCGTCCCGAACAGGACGGTTTGCAGGCGACTCGGGGCATCGGGGTGGCGCGCGAGCAGCGCGGCCGGCAGCAGGATCGAGACGATGGCCGGGGTGATCCGAAGGACGTAGACCACGATTTCCGCGGCCGATGGGTTCGGCACCACGTCCGGACTGCGGAGGAACCACACGAGATCGCCAACGGCGAGGAGGACGAAGATCCAGGCGAGCCAGGGGATCCCGCC
>MGOE01000084.1:6051-7268 GCA_001797035.1 Chloroflexi bacterium RBG_16_72_14 | reverse complement strand
GGCCGGGTCGATCTCGGCGTCGTGCACCGGGCAAGCCTCGCCGTCACGAGGTGTCACGTCAAACCGGGCCGGCTGCTCCGATGCGGCGCGGAGCCCGGGGGACCCCCTTATCCCGTCCGATCCTGGCCCCAGCAGTAAAACCGGGGTTGGGTAGAGGATACGGGCCCGGTCAGCCCGGGTCCCACGCTCGGAAGGCCCCTCAACACGCTCCCAACCGAGTCCGGGTCGTGCTTATGGCCCGCTTACTGCCCGATATGCTGCCCCCAGCAGAATCCTCCGGCATAGGCCCCGATGATCGTCAGATTACGGGTCTGGCGCGGAGCCTGGATGGCCGGTCAACCACGGGGCACCCGGCGCGAGGTCGCGGACTCGCTCCTGCGAGGCCGCGAGCGCGTCAGCGTCCGTCGGGCCCGGGAGCGAGCGGGCGCCGCGCACCCCGTCGAGATCACCGGCGATGACGAACCCGCCGGCGGGCCCGATGAACGCGACGTGGTCGGGTCGCGGTCCCGGCGTGTGAACGACCCGGAGCGGCACGTCGCCGGCAGCCAGCATCTCGAGGTCGGCCAGCTCACGGACGGCGTACGGGACTGACCGCCCCCCACCCGGACCCGCGAACACCGGCACGCCGAAGATCTCCGCCACGGCCTCGGCGCCGGCCGCGTGATCAGGGTCGACGTTGGTCAGCGCCACGGCCTCGATCGCGCTGCCGCGCGAAGCCGCCAACTCCACGACGCGGTCCAGCGCCAGGCCGGTCGGATCGCCCGGGTCGACGAGCACGGACCGGCGGCGCCCGACGAGGTAGGCGCAGACCGGCTGGCCGGCGACGCCGCCGCCGGCCGGCATCACGATGCGGGTCACTTCCGGCGACACCTCCGCGACGTCGATCCGCCCGAGCACCCCCGGCGCAAGCCGCTCGCGGATCTCCTCGATCGATCTGGCGTGCTCCAGTTGCTGGAGCGTCGCGCTCGTCGGCAGCCACATCGCAAGGCGGCCCTCGGCCATCGCCGCGAGTGCGTCGGTCGGTCGGAGCCAGGTGTGGGCCGCCACCTCGTCGCCTTCGAATGCCGCCTCCACTCCCTCGGGCAGCGCGGCGGCGAAGAACCGGGCGTCGAACCGGCGCGGGAGGGTCGGCGGTGTCACCCACCGCGACAGCGGGACGAGCAGATCGGTCCGCAGGCGAAGGTCGAGGTCTTCGGCGATGGCCGCCAAGGTCGTCG
>MGOE01000084.1:4807-5998 GCA_001797035.1 Chloroflexi bacterium RBG_16_72_14 | reverse complement strand
CCAGCAACACCCCGGCTTCCTCGAACAGCTCGCGGAGCGCGGCCAGGTGGGTCGCCAGCGCCACCTCCGGTGCGAGGTCACCGCCCAGCGCCGCAGCCGCCTCACCCGGCGTGATCACCGACCGGGCGACGAGCGAGTCATCGGCGTCGGTCGCGTCCACCCGGCCACCCGGGAAGACGTGCGCGTCCGGCGCGAACGCCATCGTCGCGGGCCGGTGGGTCAGGAGCGCCTCCAGCCCGGCCGGTCCCGGGCGCAACATGACCACGGTCGCGGCCGGGCGCGCCTCGACGGGTCCTCGGCTCACCCGGCGTCAGCCATCGGCCGCCGCGGCGGCGAGCTGGGCACGAAGTCCCGCGGGATCCGTGACCGGCAGCAGGCACACGAAGCCACGACAGACGTACGCCGTGGCACGGCCGCCGACGGCGACCCGATCATGGAGCAACGGGACCGCGCTCGCCGCGGCGTCGCTGGCGACGGAGGTGACCTGGTTCGGCCGGAAGCCGGTCCGGACCTCGGCGAGGAGCGTGCCGGTCGCCGGGTCGTCCGGCTCGCCCACGATGGCGATCTCGACGACGGTGGAAAGCGCCAGGTCCATCGCGCTCAGCCACTGGGCGAACCCGGTCGGGTAGCGCGCGACGTACGGCACGACCAGGCGCATCGCCCGCTCCGCCGCGTCCCGATAGGCACCCTCGCCGGTCCAGGCAGCGAGGCGGAGCAGGACGCGGGCGGCCATCGCGTTGCCCGACGGGACCGCGTTGTCCTGGACGCCCTTCGGTCGCGTCACGAGTCGCTCGTGGTCGTCCGCCGTGTCGAAGAAGCCGCCGGCCGCGTCCGCGAAGCGGGCCAGCACCCGATCCATGAGCCCCCGTGCGATCGCGAACCAGCGCTCGTCGAACGTGGCCTCGTAAAGCGCGAGCAGCCCATCGGCGAGGTTCGCGTAGTCCTCGAGCACGCCTGCCCCGACCGCCCGGCCGTCCTTCCACGACCGCCCGAGCCCGTGTCGGGCGCCGTCCGGCCCCAGCAACCCGCCGACGATCGCCGTCGCCGCCCGAACCCCAGCCGCGCGGTAGCGCTCGGCGGCCGCCGAATCGGTCGCAGCGAGGGCGACGGACGCATCGGCGAACGCCGCGATGGCGAGCCCGTTCCACGCGGCCAGGGCCTTGTCGTCGCGGGCCGGCTGCGGCCGTTCGC
>MGOE01000084.1:4664-4779 GCA_001797035.1 Chloroflexi bacterium RBG_16_72_14 | reverse complement strand
TGCGGGCGTCCGCGAGTCGGGCGGCGACCTCCGCCTCGGCGAGACCGTGGCGTTCGGCGAGCTCCCCGTCCGGGGTGACCCGCGACAGGATCGTGACCCCCTCCCAGTTGCCCTC
>MGOE01000084.1:2123-4655 GCA_001797035.1 Chloroflexi bacterium RBG_16_72_14 | reverse complement strand
GCCGTACGCCTCGTCGAAGAGCCCGGCCGCCTCGTCCAGCACGTCCCGGATCTCCGGGGCACGCCAGGTGAACGTCAGGCCCTCGATGCCATCGGTGTCCGCGTCCTGGCTCGCGGCGAAGGCGCCGTCGTCGGTCGTCAACTCCCGGATCATGAAGTCGAGCGTGCCGGTCGCGACCGTGCCGTAGCCGGCATCGCCGGTGAGCGCCCAGGCGTGCACGTAGACCCGCGCGAGCTGGGCGTTGTCGTAGAGCATCTGCTCGAAGTGCGGCACGAGCCAGTGTGCGTCGGTCGCGTAGCGGTGGAAGCCGCCGCCGAGCTGGTCGCGGAGGCCGCCGTCAGCCATCGCGTCGAGCGAGCGCCGGGCGACCAGCAGTGGCCGGGGATCGCCGGTCGCGGCGACGCGACGCAGGAGGTACTCGATCGTCATCGCCTGCGGGAACTTCGGGGCGCTGCCCCAGCCGCCGCTCGCCCAGTCGAATGAGGCCTCGATCGCCATCGTTGCGACCTCGAGCAGCTCCGGCCTCGGGTCGTCCGTCCCGGCCTCCAGGCGGGCCCCCTCGATCAGGCCCTGGACGAGACGGGCGCCGGCCGCCTCGACCTCCGCACGCCCTTCGCGCCACGCGCGATCGACCCCTTCGAGCACCTGGTGGAACGACGGCATCCCGTGGCGCGGATCGTCCGGGTAGTACGTCCCCCCGTAGAACGGCCGTCCGTCCGGGGTCAGGAAGACCGACATCGGCCAGCCACCGCCACCGGTCATCGCCTGGACCGCGGCCATGTAGACCTGGTCGAGGTC
Organism: Chloroflexi bacterium RBG_16_72_14; assembly: GCA_001797035.1. Classification (GTDB taxonomy): domain Bacteria; phylum Chloroflexota; class Limnocylindria; order Limnocylindrales; family CSP1-4; genus CAIXZV01. Next base: position 3,857 of record MGOE01000084.1, on the reverse strand, counting down.
CGGTCGCTCTTCACGGTCCACCTTGATCGAGACGAACCGGTCGTTGAGATACCGCGCCGTCGACTCGTGCTCGAACGACTCGCGCTCCATCACGTGACACCAGTGGCAGGCCGCATACCCGATGCTCAGGAAGATCGGTCGATCGAGGAGCTTCGCCCGGGCGAGCGCGTCCGACCCCCACGGGTACCAGTCCACCGGGTTGTCGGCGTGCTGCAGGAGATACGGGCTGGTTTCCCCGGCCAGGCGGTTGGGCATGCCTCGATGGTACGCCGCAGATGGTGCACCGAGGCACCACGAGAGTCGAGATAACCGCCAGATGATGACCAATGGGTATGGTGCACACGACCGACCCGCAGTAGCCTTATCCATCCACGCGGAGGGTTTGCATCGTCGTGCGACGTATCGGCGCTGCCATCATCGCGGCCTTGCTGGTGGTCGGCCTGTGTGTGCCGGCCGCGTTCGCCGCGGCGCCGACCGCCACTACTGCGGCGGTACCGCGCGTGGTCTTCATCGTCGGACCCTCCGGCGCCGCCACGAACGGGTACCGCAGCCAGGCCCGCGCGGCAGCCGCGATCGCCCGGCGGTATACACCTGACGTCGTCGAGATCTACTCACCGGACGCGACCTGGACGGCTGTCAAGCAGGCCACGACCGGTGCCTCGCTCGTCGTCTACATGGGCCACGGGAACGGCTGGCCAAGCCGCTACCGCGACGCGCTGTTCCCCGCAACCCAGAACGGCTTCGGCCTCAACCCGTCCGCCGGCGGCGGGGATTCCACCCACCAGTACTTCGGCGAGGCGGCGGTCGGCTCGCAGCTGAAGCTGGCGAAGAACGCGGTCGTGCTGCTGAACCACCTGTGCTACGCCAGCGGACTGTCGGAGCCCGGCCTGCCGGAGGGGACACTCGACCAGGCGCAGCAGCGCGTTGACAACTTCGCCGCCGGGTTCATCCGCGCCGGCGCTGCGGCTGTCATCGCCGAGGCGCGGTCGAGCCCGTCGTACTTCGTGCGCGCCATCCTTGGCAGCGGCCGGTCCATCCAGACGGCCTGGCTGACGAGCCCGAGCGCGAACGGCAACCGGATCGCATTCGAGAGTCTCCGCAGCCCGGGCTACGTGGCCCAGATGGACCCGGAGACCGCGACGTCGGGCTTCACCCGGTCGATCGTCATGAAGGCCGGCCTGGCACCGGCGGACGTGCTGGCCGGGGCCCGAGGATCTGCCTTCGCCGCCTGGCCCTCCGGCCCCTTGGCGCCGACATTGAGCGGGACCGGCATCAAGCTCGCCGCGCCGGACATCACCACGGTGCCGGCAGCCGGAACGAGGACGAACATCGACGTGCCGTTCACGATCAAGGATCGCAAGGCCCTCCCGAAGGGCCTCCAGGCGAGCGTGCGCTGGGATCCGATCGCGGTGTCGATCGTGCCGGCCCAGCCGGCGACAGCGCCCGCTGGGACGGATCCGGCAGCGCCCGCCGGGCCGGACGCGACAGCGCCCGCGACCATCCCGACGCCCATCCCATCGCCCGCCGCGGCGCCCAACCCGGGGCCGATCGACAAGGAATGGATCGAGCCTCCCGCCGACGATATCGACCTCGTCGTCCCGGAGCGGGTCGGCGATGTCGTCTCCCCGGTCGCGGTCAAGGTCGGGAAGACCTCGCTGCAGGTTCCCGTCGATCTGCCGTCGGCTCCCGGTCGATACCGGCTGACGATCACCCTGCACGACTCGGACGGTGTGG
>MGOE01000084.1:1719-2047 GCA_001797035.1 Chloroflexi bacterium RBG_16_72_14 | reverse complement strand
GGCCGCACCGACGGTCGAGCTGACCGCAGGCCGCGAGGCCCTGCTCGGACTGCGCGTCGTGAACCTCGGCAAGGCGGCGTGGGGCCACGAAGCGGTGGAGAACCCGGCGGGCCTGGCCCGCAAAGCCAATGTCGCGGCCGAAGCGGCGACCGTCGTCGGACGCTGGCTCCCGCTGTCGGCGGGGGCGAAGCTGCCCCTCGACGAGACGAGGCACAGCGCGACGACCAAGCTGCCGCTCGGGCTCGAACCGGGTGTCTCGCTCGACGCCGTCCTCGGGCTGACCGCCCCGGATGTCGCGGGCGATTACCTGCTCGTCCTCGACGTCGTC
>MGOE01000084.1:1295-1697 GCA_001797035.1 Chloroflexi bacterium RBG_16_72_14 | reverse complement strand
TCGCCTCGGGGGCGGAACCGACGCTGGTACGCGTCACGGTCGTCGTCGCACCGTAACGCTCTGGCCACGAGGCGGCGGGGCCGGGCGGACCCCTCAGCCGCGAAGGACCTCCTCCAGCCGGTCGATGAACGGCATCTGCGTCGGCTTGATGCGGCGTCGCGCCTCGTCAGGTTCGAACCAGGCGACCCGATCGATCTCCGGGAACAGCTCCCAGTGGCCCGAGCGCGGCGGCCACTCCGCCTCGAACTCGTTGGAGTGGGCCGTGGCCGGATCCAGGTCGCCCTCCAGAGCCCAGGCGTACACGACCTTGCCGCCCTTCTGGACGATCGTCCCGAGCTCGATGGTCGGCGCCGCGGCGTCGAGCGCCGTTCCCGTTTCCTCCTCGAACTCCCGTCGGGCGAC
>MGOE01000084.1:0-1268 GCA_001797035.1 Chloroflexi bacterium RBG_16_72_14 | reverse complement strand
CGGCTCGCCCTTCGGGATCGTCCAGTCGCCGACATCGCGGTTCGCGAAGTACGGCCCGCCCGGGTGCGCGAGCAGCACCTCGAGCCCGCCACCGGTTGGATCGACCGCGCCGGTCCGTCGGTACAGCAGGATTCCAGCACTCATCCGATCGCCCATCGTGGACCCGATGGTAGAGCCCGGGCCGCTATCCCGGGCGGGCCGCCTCCACGCGCAACTTCGCGAGATAGGCCGAGGCGTTTCTGTAGTTCGGCCAGGTCACGGGGTGCTCATAGACCGCAGCCATCTCGGACAGCCTGGCTGGTCCGAAGTGGAGCGCTCGAGAGCCGGCCGCCGTCCGAAGACGTGCGTCAAGCGTCATCAGCGACCCATCGAGGGCGGTGGCGAGCGCGAGGTACGCAGCGTCATAGGCGGTCAGCCTGTGGCGTTCGCTCATGTCGATGACGAGGATGACGGCGGCCCGATCGAGGTCGACGGTTTCGAAACGGAGCCGATCAAGGTCGTGGATCGCCTGGAAGACCGCGTCACCACGCCAACGGTATCGCCTGACGAGGGTGTTCACGACTTCCAGCCAGAAGTGCGAAGGCACCACGATACGGGCGCCGTTTCGAGTCCATTGCGATAGAGCGGCAACCGCGGCCGGTCCCTCGGGCTCTTCCCGTACGATCGAGATCGCCACCGAAGCGTCCACGACGACGGGGCGAGGCTCGGTCATTCCTCGTCCCAACGCGAGGCCGCGGCGCGACTGATCTGCTCGGCGCGCCGATCGTGCTCCTCGCGCAGCCACTCGGCGGTGGTGAGTCCATCGTCCGGGTCCGGATACAGCTTGCGCATCTCGGCCCCGTGGGCCATCAAGGAATCCATCGCCGCTATCCTCTGTGCAAGGAGCTCAGCGCGGTCCGGGTCCAGCCGGTCGCCATCTTCCACCGAGACCAGGTACGCCAGCGGCCGGTGGTCGCGCTCGATGAGGATCCGCTCACCCGCGGAGGCGGCATCCAGGATCTCGCCGAGGCGTCTGCGCATGTCCATCGCCGACACGGTTCTCATAGTCGATCATGATAGTCGGCTATCATGATGCGTCAAGGGATATCCTTTGGCGATGGTCGATTCGAACGCGGTCCCGGGCTTCCTGCCGAGCACCCACGGGCTCCATTTCGCCAACCGCTTCCCGCCCGGACCGACGGTGCGGTTCGGCCCGCTCGACCCGCGCTGGATCGGCATCGGTGACGCGTCCGCCGGGTTGTGCGGCGGGATGGCCTGGTTCGTCCACG
>MGOE01000083.1:79067-79418 GCA_001797035.1 Chloroflexi bacterium RBG_16_72_14 | reverse complement strand
CGTACACGATCGGGAGGACGAGCCGCAGGCCGTCGGGCGGGAGCGCGCGCAGTCGCGCGCGCAGCTGGGCGTCGAGGCGCGCCCGGACGTCCGGGGCGAGCGTCGCGAACCGGTCCTCCTCGTCGAACTGGGCGAGAAACCCGATGAAGCCGTCCACGGTGAACGCGTGCGCGAGCGTGCCCGCGCGCGCGCGCACCCCTCCGAACCCCGCCCGGCGCAGCTGCGCGGCCGCCGCGGCCGGCGACGCCGGGTCATCCTCGCCTCCGCCGCCGCGTTCGCGGGGTTCCAGGCCCGCGGCGACGAGCGCATCGTCGAAGGCGTCGTCAGCGCCGAATGGGGGGCCGCCCCGCA
>MGOE01000083.1:78822-79025 GCA_001797035.1 Chloroflexi bacterium RBG_16_72_14 | reverse complement strand
GCCGCATCTCTCGCAGGGCCCGGATCCGTGACGGGACGAGCTGGAGCACGAACGCGCTCACCACCACGTCGAACGTGGCGTCCTCGAACGGCAGGCCATCCGCGTACCCATGCCGGAGCCGGATGCGCCCGCCCGCCCGGACGTCCAGCGCCGCGCGCTCCCGCTCCGCGACGGCGAGCATCCCGGCCGAGGCGTCGACCGCG
>MGOE01000083.1:59830-78795 GCA_001797035.1 Chloroflexi bacterium RBG_16_72_14 | reverse complement strand
CCGGCCGGCGCCGGCTGAGGGTCAGCCCTCGGCCGGTGCCTCCGCCGGCTCGCCGCCCTCGGCTGCCGCCTCGCCCTCGCCCTCGGCCTCGGCGACCTCGGCCACCGGTGCGACCTCCTCTTCGACGCGCGGCGGCAGCACGCGCGCGATGACGTCGGCCGGGTCGGCCTGGATGGTCACGTCCCTGGGTGCGACGAGGTCCGCGACGGTGATCGTGGCGTCGTAGCTGTCCAGCGACGAGAGGTCGTAGTGGATGACCTCGGGCAGGTTGCCCGGCAGCGCCCGGACCTTGATCGAAGAGACCGGGTGGACGAGCGTCCCACCGGTCTCCGCGGCGGGGGCGACGCCGGTGCCGACGAGCGACACCTCCACGGTGAGCTCCTCGGTCATCCGCACGGCGAACAGGTCGACGTGGAGCGGCCGCCGGTTGACCGGGTGGAACTGGACGCCGTGCACGAGCACGGGGCGCGTCTTGCCGCCGTCCACGGCGAGATCGATCAGGGTGGACGCGCCGGTGCGGCGGCGGAGCAGGTCGAACTCGTGGGCATCGAGCGACACGGGCTCGCTCGCGGTCCCGTGGCCGTAGACGACGGCGGGGAGCTGGCCCTCGCGGCGCAGGTGGGCGACGGCCTTGCCGGTCACGGACCGGCTGGCGGCCGCGAGGCGGGGGCGGTCGGACATCGTGGTGAACCCTCTCTGGTGGGGCGGCGCTCCTGCCCGGGGCTGGGGGGCGGCGCCGCCGGCGACGGGCCTGCCGCCCGCCGCATTCGTGAGCCCGAGGCTACCACAGGCGGCACCCGGACCCACCCCGCGACCCGCCCGCGGGCCCGCCCCGGTGTAGGATCGGCGCGCCGTGGCAGCCACCATCCTGATCGTCGAAGACGAGTTCGCCGTTGCGCGAGGCATCCAGTACGCCCTCCAGCAGGAGGGGTACGAGGTGACCGTCGCCCGGACGGGCGAGGAGGGCCTCGAGTTCGCCACCAACCAGGCCCCCGACCTCATCGTCCTCGACGTGCGACTGCCCGGCATGGATGGGTTCGAGGTCCTGCGCCGGCTCCGGGCCGTTGGGTCCAAGGCGCCCGTCCTGTTCCTCACCGCGCGCGGCGACGAGTTCGACAAGGTCGTGGGCCTGGAGCTGGGTGCCGACGACTACGTGACCAAGCCGTTCGCCCTCCGCGAGCTGATGAGCCGCATCCGGGCGTTGCTGCGGCGCGCCTACGGCGACCTGTCCAACGCCGCGGGCGGCCGCGTGATCCGCCACCGGGACCTCGTCATCGACCTCGAGCGTCGCCGGGTCCAGCGGGGCAACCGGCGCATCGCGCTGACGGCCACGGAGTTCGAGATCCTGCGCCATCTCGCCAGCCGGCCCGGCCGCGTGTTCAGCCGCCGCGAGCTCCTGGAGCTGCTGCGTGACTACGAGGCACTCGACCAGGACGAGAAGACCATCAACGTCCACGTGAGCCACCTGCGGGACAAGATCGAGGACGACCCGTCGCTGCCGCAGTTCGTCCTCACCGTCCGCGGCGCCGGCTACCAGTTCGCCGAGCGCTGACGTGACCGACGTCCGCCCGCCGGACGCGCAGGCGGCCGGGGGGCGTGCGGGCGAGACGCAGCCGTGGGAGACGCGGTCGCGGCGCCCCAGCGTGCCCCAGTCGTTCCAGACGCGGCTCACGATCGCGTTCATGGGCGTCGTCGCGCTGACGCTGTTCCTGGTCGCGCCGGTGGTCGTCAACCGCCTCGATGACTACTTCCGGGCGCAGGAGGAGCAGAGCCTGCGCGCCCGGGCCGCCGCCACGGCCGCCATCCTCGACCGGTTCATCGAGAACGAGCTGGGCGGCAACGCGGTGGTCGCCGTGATCGAAGGGGAGACGCGCCTGAACCCCGTGGTCCAGACCCTGCTCGTGGACGGCGGGATCCTGACGTTCGTGGCCGACAACGTCGCCCAGGCCGACGTCAGCATCCGCTTCGGCCTGGCCAGGATGGACACCGACGGCAGCATGATCGCGGATCCCGTGCCGTCGCTCGGCTTCGACGCCCGCCTGAGCAGCGAGCCGGGACGGGGACAGGCGCGCGACCCGGCGATCCCGCCGGTCCGCCAGGGGTTCGCGACCACCAACCCGGTCCAGGACTGGGGCATGGTCGTCACGCTGTCGAACCCGTACACCAGCCGGGCCAGCACCATCGCCGCCATCACCGGGCTGCTGATCGTGATGGCCTCGATCGCGTTCCTCGTGGCGGTGCTCGTGGCGGCGTTCATCGCCCACCGCTTCACGACGCCGCTCACCCGCCTCACCGAGGCGTCGCGCCGGCTGGCCGAGGGCGACCTGACCTCGCGCGTGCCCGCCGACGAGGTCTGGTCCGGCACGCTCGAGCTCCGGGCGCTGTCGTCCCAGTTCAACACGATGGCCGATCGGCTCGAGGAGAGCGTCGAGATCATCCGCCGCGACCGCGACCGGAGCCGCGACTTCCTGGCCGACGTCAGCCACGAGCTGCGCACGCCGATCGCGGCCATGCGCACGTTCATCGAGCTGCTGCAGGGCCCGGCGGGCACCGACCCGGCCGCCCGCGCCGAGTTCCTGGACTCCTCCGCGGTCCAGCTGGACCGCCTGGACTGGCTGGCCCAGAACCTGCTCGAGCTCTCGAAGCTGGACTCCGGGCTCGTCCTGCTGGACCTGCGCCCGGACGACATCCGGGGCACGATCGAATCGGCCGTGGAGCATCAGCTCGCGGCGGCGGAGCGCAAGGGGATCCGGCTGACGCTGACCCTCCCCGACCGGCCGCTCCGGATCCGCCACGACCCGCCCCGGATCGGCCAGGTGGTGACCAACCTCGTGGGAAACGCCATCAAGTTCACCAACCACGGCGGCGAGGTCAGCGTGCTGGCCCGCCCCGACGGCGACGGCGGCGCCCGGATCGAGGTCCTCGACACCGGGGTCGGGATCGATGGCGCCGAGCTGCCGAGGGTGTTCGACCGCTTCTACCGCGGGTCGGAGGCGATGGAGGCCCGGAGCACCGGGTCGGGCCTCGGCCTCGCGATCGTGAAGTCGATCGTGGACATGCACCGCGGCACGATCGCCGTCGAGAGCCGGGTCAGGCGCGGTTCGCGCTTCGTCGTCACGCTGCCCAGGGACCCGCGCGGGGTGCCGACGGTGCCGCCGCCGGAGCCGGACACCCCGCCGGATGCCGGCGGGGCCTCGAACGTGCATGATTCTTCACCGATCGCGGCGTCGCCCGTGAATCACCATCAGGCACCCTAGACGCGATCCCCGGATCGGCCCTGGGCCATCCGGCCACCGTCAGCCAGAGAGAAGACCGCCCCCACGATGAACGACGAGCCGAACCCCAGCGCCCCCCAGGGCGCCGGCGGCGCCGACCCGCTGGACGACACGCAGCGGCTCGACGTCCCACGCTACGCCCCGACCCCCGACCCCCGTCCCGACGACCGATGGGCCTGGGCGTCGCCCGGCAGTCAGGGCTCCGGCGAGCGCTGGTACGAGCCGGCGGCCGCCGGGCCCTCAACGACCCCCGGCTACGGGGCCATGTCCGGCTGGGGCCAGCCCGCGACCGGCGCGGTGACGCCGCCGCCCCTCGCGTACGCGGCCGCCCCGGCACCCGTGCACCGGCAGCGAGGCGGGGCCGGCGTGGGGACGGTGGTGGCGGCCTCACTGCTGTCGGCGGTCATCGCGTCCGGCGGCACGGTCGCGGTCCTGGACCGCGTGGGCGCGCTGGATCGCACGGTCGCCCCGGCCGCGACGGGCTCCGCGACCGTCACGGGCAACCAGCAGCCGGTGACCATCGACGAGTCGTCGGCCGTGATCGATGTCGCGGCCAAGGTCGGGCCGGCGGTGGTCAAGATCGACGTCACCGGCCAGGCGACCGACCCGTTCGGCAACGTGCCCACGTCGGGCGTGGGCTCGGGGTTCATCTACGACTCGAACGGCTGGATCCTGACCAACCGGCACGTCGTCTCGGACGCGACGACCCTCACGGTCGAGCTCAGGGACGGCCGGCGGTTCGAGGGTCGCGTGTACGGCATCGACACCCTCACCGACCTCGCGATCGTCAAGGTGGACCAGACCGGTCTGCCCACGGCGCCGATCGGGCGGTCCGACGGCCTCAAGATCGGCCAGCTCGTGGTCGCCATCGGCAGCCCGCTGGGCACGTACTCGTTCTCGGTCACCAGCGGCATCGTGTCCGGCAAGGGCCGCGACATCCAGGTGGACGACGGCTCGCGGATCAACAACCTGATCCAGACGGACGCCGCGATCAACCCCGGCAACTCCGGCGGTCCGCTGGCCGACGCGAGCGGCGCCGTGGTGGGCATCAACACGGCGGTCGCCACCGACTCCAGTGGCATCGGGTTCGCCATCCCGATCGACATTGCCCGCCCGATCATGGACCAGGCCGTCGCGGGCAGGCAGCTGTCGCGCCCGTGGATCGGCATCCGGTTCGAGTCCATCAACCTCCAGCTCAAGGAGGACAGGGACCTGCCGGTGGACAACGGCGCCCTGGTGACCACCAACAGCACCGAGCCGGCGGTCGTCGCCGACAGCCCGGCCGCAAAGGCGGGGCTCCTGGAGGGTGACATCATCCTGTCCCTCAACGGCCGCCAGGTCGACACCGAGCATCCGCTCGATGCCCTGCTGGTCCAGTTCACGCCCGGCGACACGATCACGCTCGACGTGCTCCGCGACGGGACCTCGATCAGCCTGGACGTGACGCTGGGGACGCGCCCCGGGAACCTCTGACGGGCCGGCGGCGCGCGGCTCGGCCTCGGGGCAGCCCCCTCAGGCCGGGCGGCGCCGCCGGATCTCCACGCCGGCCGCGCGGAGCGGCCCGCCGAGCCTGACCTGCGGCTTGCGAACGCGGACCGTGACCTCGCTCACCGGGAAGTCCGCCAGCAGTTCGTGCGCGATCGCCTCGGCGATCGCCTCGACGAGGTTGAACCGCGTCGATTCCACGATGACGCGGCAGGTCTCGTAGACCCGGGCGTAGTCCACGGTCTGCGCGAGGTCGTCGGACAGGCCCGCCGGCTGGAGGTTGAGCCCCAGCTCCACGTCCACCTCGAACGGCTGCGGCGTGACCTGCTCCTCGGGGTAGACGCCGTGCGTGCCCTGGAACACCATCCCGTCGAGGACGATCCGGTCGCTCATCGCGTTGCACCTCCGGCCCAACCGTCCGGGCGCCAGCCGCGGAGGATCGCGTCCGCCACGCGGGCGGCCCGCACGTTCTCGGCGACGTCGTGGACGCGGACGATGTCCACGCCCGCCGCGACGCCCAGCACCGTCGTGGCCAGCGTCGCCTCCACGCGCCGGTCCGGCGGCAGGTCCAGCAGCCTGCCCAGGGTGCTCTTGCGCGAGGTCCCCAGCAGGACGGGACGCCCCAGCACCAGCAGCGCCTCGAGCTCCGTCAGCAGGGCCAGGTTGTGGTCCGGCGTCTTGCCGAAGCCGAACCCCGGATCGACGATCAGGTCGTCCCAGGGGACCCCGGCGCCCAGCGCCCGGTCCAGCGCGCGCTGGAGGTCCGCGACCACCTCCGCGACGACGTTGCGGTAGCGCGCCTCGGCGCGGTTGTGCATGAGCACGATCGGCACCCGACGCTCGGCCGCCAGGCGGATCAGCGCGTCGTCCGGCGCCACCCCCCAGACGTCGTTGAGGAGATGGGCGCCGGCAGCCAGGGCGGCCGCGGCCACCGCCGGGCTGGTCGTGTCCACCGAGATCGGGACGTCCGGCAGGGCGGCCGCGAGCGCGGCGATGACCGGCACGACCCGCGCGGTCTCCTCGTCCGCCGGGACCGGGGCGTGACCGGGACGGCTCGAGGCGCCGCCGACGTCCAGGATGTCCGCGCCGTCGGCGACCATCCGGCCCGCCCGCTCGACGGCCAGGGCGACCGGGGCCGTGACCCCGCGGGTCCCGGGGGCCGCGTCCCGCTCCGCGGCCGCGTCCGGCGCCGCGGCCGCGGCGGCCAGCAGGCCGTCGCCGGAGAACGAGTCCGGCGTCACGTTGAGGACGCCCATCACGTACGTCCGGCGGCCCCACTCGAACGTCCGTGGCCCGATCGCGAGCGGCGCCGGCGCCCCGGGCAGCCCGTCCGGCGCGCCGCCGGGCAGCGCGAACGAGGGCGTCGCCGCCCCGCCGCCCAGCTCCGGGCGCTCGCGGACCACGCCGCGCTCTTCGGGAAGCTGCCGGTCGGTCATGCCGCCACCGGGTCCCGGAGCGTCGGGTCGTCGACGAGGCGGGCACGCGAGGCCCCGACCAGGTACAGCGAGCCGGCGACGACGACGGGCCCGCGTGCCGCCGCCAGCGCGAGGTCCAGGGCGGCGGCCGGGTCGGGAACCGCTTCGACCCGCGCGCCCGGCAGGGCGGTGCGCCACGCCTCGGCAAGCGCATCGGCCGGCATCGCGCGCGGCAGGTCCACCGAGGTGCACACGATCGTGGCGCCCTCGAGCACGCGGGCCCCGGCGGCCGCGGCAATCACCCCGGCCACGTCCTTGTCCGCCATCGTCCCCCAGACCAGCGTCAGCGCGGCCGGCGGCCGGGCCATGCCACCAGCGAGGAGCGGGCGAAGGTCGTCGAGCGCCTGCGCCAGGGCGGCGGCCCCCGACGGGTTGTGGGCGCCGTCGAGCAGCACCTCCCGGGTCGATCCGTCCGCCGCCGTGACCTCGAGCAGCTCCAGGCGGCCGGGCCAGCGAGCCGTCGCGTATCCCTGCCGACGGGCATCGTCCGGGACGCGTGCGACACCGGAGGCCTCGAGGCCGTCCAGCAGCGCGTCCGCCACCGCGACGTTGACCGCCTGGTGGCGGCCCCGCAGACCCACGTCCACCGGCCCGAGCCGAGGCAGCTCCACGTGCAGCCCGTCGCGGGTCCAGCCGAGGAGCGGCGGTGGCGGGACCTCCGTGAGCGGCACGCCGAGGCGGGCGCAGCGGCGCCGGATGATCGCCAGCGCCTCGCCGGTCGCGCCGGTGACCGCGACGTCTCCGCGCTCGACGATCGCGGCCTTCTCGCGCGCGATCGCCGGGATCGTGGAGCCCAGCCGGTCCATGTGGTCCAGGTCCACGTTCGTCACCACGGCCACGCCGCCGTCCCATGCGTGCGTCGCGTCCAGCCGGCCGCCCAGCCCCACCTCGACCAGCGCGACGTCGAGCTCCGACGCCGCGAAGTGGCGGAACATCACGGCTGTCAGCAGCTCGAACTCGGTCGGCGGCCCGAGGCGGGGCTCGATCCGGTCCGCCAGCGGCAGCGCCTCGGCGACCAGGCGCGCAAAGGCGCCCGCGGCGATCGGGTGCCCATCGACCACGATGCGCTCCCGGTACGTGACGAGGTGCGGCTTGGGCGTCTCGCCCACGCGATACCCGGCCGCCCGCAGCGCGGAGGAGGCCAGGGCGATCACGCTGCCCTTGCCGTTGGTGCCACCGACGAGCGCGCCGCGCACCGAGCGCTGCGGGTCGCCCATGGCCCGGAGCAGCGCCCGGACGCGCCCCAGCCCCAGGCGGATGCCGTAGCGGCCGCGGGCCTCGATCGCCCGGAGCGCCTCGGCGTAGGTCAGGCCGGCGGCGGACGGCGACGGCTCCGGGCGGTGGTCGTTCACCCCTTCGTCAGCTCGTCCTCGTAGAACACGCACTGGTTGAAGCGTGGCGTGAGGCACACGTCGTTGACGTAGCCCTCGTCCAGGTGCACCCCGCCCCGCAGCTGGCAGCGCGAAACGTTGTTCGGCTGGCGGAGCAGGCCCTTGAGCAGGTGCGGCGCCTGGATCGGGATCGCGCCGCGTGAACCGGTCATGTAGAAGTGGGGGCAGACATTGCGCCGCAGGCTGGGCAGCCCGAACCCTGCGCGGGCGGGTGGCAGCAGCGGACGGCCGCCGGGGCCCATGGGTCGCATCCCCGCGGGCGGCTGGACCTGGCGGCGCCCCGGGGAGTACGGGGGCGCGGGCGCCGGCACCTCGACGGCCGCCTCCGTGCGGGCGGCCCCGGCGCGCGGCTGGACGCGGGCGATCGGTCCGTGGCTCCACGAGCCGCGGTCCCCGGGGGACGGCCGCATCGGCCGCCGGTCGCGGGATTCCAAAGCCTCCCCTGGCCTCCCTCGTGAGGTCGATCCCCGCTGGAGACGTGCGGTGCCTCGACGCAGCGCAGGGTACCACCGGGGCAGGACCCCCCGTCCGCGCGCCGCCCCCCGCGCCGCGAGACGCGACGACGTACGCCGACACGACGACGTACGCCGACACGACGCAGGCGCGACGACGCAGGCGCGACGACGCACCGCTGCCTGCCGCGCGCGGGGTGCGCCGTCGCTTCGTGCGACAATCCGCCCGATGGACTCCAGTCGAGCGGGGCGGCCGTCGCAGGTCCGCCCCCGTCCTCCGTCCGGCAGCCGCCCGGCCCCGGTCAGGACGCGCCCGCTCGCGCCATCGCCCACCCGCCTGTCGCGACACCGGCAGATCGACCGCCGCCGCGATCTCCCGCTCGTCGCCAAGGCGTTCCTCGCGCTCGCCATCGTCGCGCTCGCCGCGTCCATCGCCTGGATCGGCAGCGGGGGCATCGGGCCGGTGGTCTCGGGGATCGCGGGCAGCTTCGGCGGGATCGTGGACCGGATCGGCGACGCCGTGGCCAGCCAGTCGCCCACGCCGGCCCCCCTCGTCACCGACGTCCCGACCATCCCCCCGCCGGAAGAGCCGTACACGAGCGACGAGCTGCTCGACGTCACGGTCACCGTGCCCACGGCGGTCGTCGGCCAGGACGGCTACTCGGTACGGCTGTGGGCCACGCCCAAGGACGCCCCCCGCACGATCGTGGCCGAGGTGGCCGTCGGACCCACGTCCGTGCTGGTCATCCCGGGCATCACCCTGACCGCCGGCCGGAACGACCTCCAGGCCTCGATCGTGGGCCCCGGCGGCGAGAGCGAGCTGTCGACCGTGGTTACGTGGGTCCTCGACACCGTGCCCCCGAAGGTCACGATCATCTCGCCCAAGGACGGGGCCTCCGTGGCCAAGAACTCGGTGAAGATCCGGGGCAAGACCCAGGCGCGGAGCACGGTCCTCGTCCGGAACGACCGCAACGGGGCCACCGCCAGCACGGAGGCGGACCAGGACGGGCTGTTCGAGGTGACCGTGGCCGTCGGGACGGGGACCAACCCGATCACGGTCACGGCGACCGACCTTGCCGGCAACGCCAACAGCAAGGTCGTCAACATCGTCAAGGGCTCGGGCAAGCTGCTGGTCAAGCTGACCGGGACCACCTACCGGTTCAAGGCGTCGAAGCTGCCCAGGAACGTGACGTTCACCGTGTCGGTCACCGGCCCGGACGGCAAGCCGGTCAAGGGCGCGACCGTGCTGTTCACCGTTACGATCCCGGGCCTCGAGGCGATCGTGTCCGGCGAGCTGCAGACGCGTGCCGACGGCACGGCCAGCTTCGGCACCCGGATCCCCAGCGGCGCGCTGGCCGGCTCCGGCCTCGCCTCCGTCCTGGTCACGACCGACGACTACGGCGCCGGGACCGACCGGCAGGTGCTGACCGTCGAATAGGCGTTCGCTCTCGGCCGGGAGCCGCTCGACAGCCCGGTCTCGCGCAGCTACGATGCGCCCATGCCGGTCTGGCGCTGCCCCCATTGCGGCACACCGCAGGCGGAGTCCTCGCGCTGCTGGGTCTGCAATCGCTCGACGACGTCGTGCGGGACGTGCCGCCACTTCCGACGGGGCATCGCGGGCGGCCTCGGCCTGTGCGGGCTCGATCCCCGGCGCCTCGCCCTTGACGGCACGGAGATGCGCGCCTGCTGGGTCGCGCGCGACACGCCGTCCGAGACCGGTGCCCTCGACACCCGGGCCGGCGCACCTGGCACCCGGGCCGGCGCACCCGCGGCGAGCCCGTCCTCCGACGACCCCGAGCCGTCGCGCACCCGAACGTTCGTTCCGGTCGACGAGCCGGACCGGCCGCGGCAGCCCGGCGAGGCGCCGGTGCCCTCCGCCCGGCCGCGCCCGGTCGCCGAGCCCGCCGGCTGGTCGCTGTGGGGTGACACCGACCCCTGACGGTCGGCCGTCACGGCCTGGGCGTCACGGCCGGGCGTCACGATCCCCGGCGCCCAACTTCAGGGGCAGGACGCCGGCTTCGTCTCCGTGACGCCGAGATTGACGTTGGACCCGACCGGCCTGCTGGTGCCCGGGTCCGGGTCCTGCGTGGCCACGAACCAGCCGTCCGGCGCCGCCGCCGGCAGCACGACCCCGACGCTGAACCCGTCGGTCTCCACCTGGCTCCGCGCGTCGCCAAGCGTCATGCACACGTAGTCGCCGACCGTCGCGTTGGGCACCGGCGTGGGCGTCGGCGTGGGCGCGGGGGTGGGGGTCGGCGTGGGCGCGGGAGTCGGGGTGGGCGTCGGTGCGGGGGTGGGCGAGGGCGATGGCGTGGGCGACGGCGTGGGCGTAGGGCCGGTCGACACGACATAGCTCACGGGCGTCCCGGGCGCCACGATGATCCCCGGGCCCGGCTGCTGGTCCACGACCGCGCCGAGCGGCATGAACTCGTCGCTGGCCTCGGTGCGGGGTCCGACGGTCAGGCCCGAGCTCACGATCAGCTGGAGCGCCTCCGCCTCGGTCTTGCCGCGCAGGTCCGGCACCGTGACCGCGGTCTGGCCGCGCGACACGACCACCCGGACCTCGGAGCCGACAGCGACCGTCGCACCTTCTGCCGGATCCTGCGAGAGCACGATGTCCGGCTCGACGTCCGTGCGCTCCTCGCTGCCGGTCACGACGATCGTCACGCCGAGCTCGGTGGCCTGCTCCTGGGCTTCGGTGGAGGTGAGGCCCACGAAGCTGGGCAGGGTGACCTCGTCGGGCGCCTGGCTGCCCGCGGGCGTGCCGCCACCGGTCATCAGGCGGAACACGAGGAACCCGACGATCGCGAGGATCGCGAGCCCGAGCAGGCCGGCGACCCAGGCCCACGGCCCCGTCCCGCCCGGCTCCTCCTCCGGCTCCCCGGTCGCGTGGCCGCCGGTGCCCTCGCCACCGGGTGGGGGTGGCGGGGCGCTGCGCGTCGTCACGCGGGCCGGCGCCGGCGCGGAGCGCGCGTAGGCGTCGGGCGGGTACGGGACAGGTGCGTTGGGGCGCGCCGTGGCGGAGGCGACGGTCGCGCCGGCAGCGGCAGCGCCGGCCGCGGCCGCGCCGGCCGCGGCCGCGGCGTTCGCGGGCCGGTCGCCGGGCTCCGCGAGGAAGCCCTCGAGCGCGCTCGCCATGGCGGCCGCGGTGGCGAACCGCAGGGCGGGGTCGAGCGCCATCGCCCGCAGGACGATCGCATCCAGGTGCGAGGGGACGGTCGAGCGCAGGGTGGATGGGCGCGGCGGCGTGGTGGTCAGCCGGGCGAGGGCCACGGCGGCGGCGCCGTCGCCCGAGAACGGCCGCTGGCCGGTGAGCGACTCGTACAGGACGATGCCCAGCGAGTAGACGTCCGATGCGACCGTGGCCACCTCGCCCCGAGCCTGCTCGGGGCTGAAGTAGTGGACCGAGCCCATCGTCGTGCCCGGCAGCGTGAGCTGCGACTCGGTGAGGGCCCGGGCGATCCCGAAGTCCGCCACCTTGACCCGCCCGTCGCGCCCGACGAGCACGTTCGACGGCTTCACGTCCCGGTGGACGATGCCGCGGACGTGCGCCGCGTGGAGGGCCTTGGCGACGTCGGCGCACACGCGCGCGGCCTGGCGCGGGGCCAGCGGACCGTTGTCCCGGATGATCGACGCGAGGTCCTGTCCCTCGACGAGCTCCATCACGATGTACGGACCGGAATCGTCCTGCCCGAAGTCGTGGACGGCGACGATGTTGGGGTGGCTGAGCGAGGCCGCGGCACGCGCCTCGTCGCGGAAGCGGCTCAGGAAGTCCGGGTCCCGGCCGAACTCCGGCCGCAGGAGCTTGACGGCGACGTCCCGCTCCAGCTGCGCGTCGCGGGCGCGGTAGATGGTCGCCATCCCGCCCTGCCCGAGGAGCTCCACGAGGCGGTACCGGCCCCCCAGCGTGCTCCCGATCTCGGTCACGGTGTGCTCGTCTCCCCTCTGCGGCGTCCGATCGGTGCCGCGATCAGCCGAATGCTAGCGCACGGTCCGGGCCGGGCCGGGGCCTCAGATGTCGAGGCTGCGCAGGTACTCGCGGAACGGGATCCCGATGTCCTGCCGGGCGAGCGCCAGCTCAACAGACGCCTGGAGCCAGCCCATCGTGGTGCCGGCGTCGTAGCGGGTCCCCTCGAACGCGTAGCCGTAGACGCCCTGCTCCTCCATCAGCGCCTGGATCGCGTCCGTGAGCTGGATCTCGCCGCCGGCGCCGCGTTGCGTCTGCTCCAGCTTGTCGAAGATCTTGGGGGTCAGGACGTAGCGGCCGATGACCGCGAGGTTCGACGGCGCGGTGTCAGGCAGCGGCTTCTCCACGATCGCCGACACGCGGTACGTCCGGTCGCGCTCCGGGCCGTCCCCGATCGGCTCCCCGCCGATGACGCCGTAGCGCTGCGTCTCCTCGGGCAGGACCTCCGTCACCGCGACCACGGAGCCGTGGAACTGGTGGTACACGTGGATCAGCTGTCCGATGCACGGCCGGTCGCTGATGACCACGTCGTCGGGCAGGATCACGGCGAACGGCTCGTGGCCGATCAGGTCCTTGGCCATCAGCACCGCGTGCCCGAGGCCGAGCTGCTCCTTCTGCCGCACGTACGCGATCTGCGCGAGGTCGCTGATGTGGCGGACCTGGCGGAGCTTCTCGATCTCCCCCTTCTCCTCGAGCAGGTGCTCCAGCTCGTAGTTGAGGTCGAAGTGGTCCTCGATCGCCCGCTTCTGGGACGAGGTGACGATGATGACCTGCTCGATGCCCGCCGCCACCGCTTCCTCGACCGCGTACTGGATGACCGGCTTGTCGACGAGGGGGAGCATCTCCTTCGGCTGCGCCTTCGTGACGGGCAGGAAGCGGGTGCCCCAGCCGGCGGCGGGGAAGACAGCTTTGCGGACGCGCATCGAACCTCTCGGTCAGGACTGGAGGCCGCCAGTATACCCGCGGCCCCCCGGCGTCCCCCGCGGCGGGCGGTCAGGACGAGGCCATCACGGACCGGGCGAAGGCCGCGACGCGCGCCGAGAAGGTGCCGGGCCGGTCGATGCTGGACAGGTGGCCGGCCCATGCGATCACCTCCGAACGGCCGTCGCGGCAGGCCGCGGCCCAAGGCTCCCCGCCGGGCCCGAACATCGGGTCGAACGCGCCGTTGAGGATCAGGACCGGCGTCCACAGTCGCCCCAGGCGCTCGAGGAACCGGCGGGGGAGCAGCGACCGGAGCGCCTGCGCCCCGCCGTCCCACCAGAAGCCACCGGCGATGATCGAGTCGGCGATGGAGCCCCGGTACCGGACCCGGAAGAACGCCAGGTTGACGGCACGCAGGACGCTTCGCGGCGCGCGCTCCTGCGCCCACGCGAGCGCCCGGAACGTGGCCGCCGCCGGCCCGGTCGGCTCGGCGGAGCAGCCCGCGAGCACGAGCCCCGCGACCCGGTCGGGATACCGGTCCGCCGCCTCGATCGCGACGTAGCCGCCCAGGGACATGCCCACCACGATCGCCCGGCCCCCGGGCACCGCCTCCTCGATCGCCTCCGCGACCCCCGTTGCGGCAGCCTCGAGCGTGAACCGCTCGGCCGCCCGGACGCCGTGGCCCGGCAGGTCCACCGCCACGCACCGGTACGTCTCGGACAGCCGCCGGACCTGGGGCGACCAGTACCCGCGCGAGAGGCGCGTCCCGTGGACGAACACCAGCGCCGGGGCGTGCTCGGGTCCCGTGGCGGTCCAGGGCCGGGGGGGACCAACCGGGGCCGTCGCGCTCGCCATCGTCGGTGTCAGGCGAGCCGGTGCTCGATCGCCCAGAGCGCCGCCTGCGTCCGGCTGGCGAGGTCGAGCTTGCCCAGGATGTTCGAGACGTGCGTGCGCGCGGTCCGCTCCGTGATGTCCAGCAGCGCCGCGATCTCCTTGTTCGCGTGGCCCTTGGCGACCAGGGCCAGCACCTCGCGCTCGCGGTCGGTCAGCGGCTCGTGCTGCGGGGCGTCGTCGCGGCGGGTGCGGATCCGCCGGGCGAGCAGACGGGCGACCTGGGGGTCGAGGTGGACCTCGCCGGCGTGCGCCCGGCGGACGGCCACGGCCACGTCGTCCGCATCGGCGTCCTTGAGCAGGTAGCCGGTCGCACCGGCCTCGAGCGCCGCGGTGACGCGCTCTTCCTCGATGAAGCTGGTGAGGGCCACGACCTCGACGTCGGCGAACCGCTCCTTGATCTCGGCCGTGGCGGCGATGCCGTCCATGACCGGCATCAGCAGGTCCATCAGCACGACGTCCGGCCGGAGCGATTCGACCAGCTCCACGGCCCGCCGACCGTCCTCGGCCTCGCCGACGATCTCGATGTCGTCGAGCAGCTCGAAGAAGCCACGCAGCCCCCGGCGGACGACGGCGTGGTCGTCCACCAGCAGGACCCTGATCTTCGCGGAGCCGTCCGGACCCTCGGCCGGTCGCGCGGGCGCCCCATCCATGACCCAGAGGATAGCCGCCGCGCGGCGCCGGCAGGACGGCCCGGGGATAGCACCGCGTCAGGCGCGACCCGGATCGCGGGTCGGCGGCGTCGTGCCGGCGGGATCCGCGATGCCCGCAGGGCCGGCCGCCGACCGCTCACCCGTCGCCTCGTGGATCGCCGCGGCCGCGGCGTCCCGGCGCCGGGCGGCCTCCCGACGGGCGACCCCGAGACGGATGCCCGTGAACGGGATCCGGATCTCGCGGAACACCTCCACCGACACCAGGAACCCCGCGAACAGGAACACCACGCCGAGGAACTTGCCCAGCTGGAACAGCTCCGTGGACCCGAGCCGGGAGAGGCTGTCGGTGATGGTCGGGAAGAAGGCGCCGATCGCGATCAGCATCGTCGCGGGCACCCGCGAATGGAGCCGCCCGGCGGCCAGGTCCCGCAGCGCGCCCGGCAGCGACGCTGCGAGGTTCACGAGGATCGCGAACGGCGCGATGCACAGGTTGAACAGGAACTGGTCACCCGGCTGGTCCGCGTCCAGCGAATACGGGAGCACCCGCCTCTTGGGCATGAACACGTAGGCCGAGAACGCGGCCCCCAGCAGCAGCGACAGCGCGCCCGGCACGTTCATCACCGGCGTCAGCAGGCGCAGGTGGCCCGGCATCGCGTCGCCCACCGGCTGGCCGGTCGCGGGGCTCAGCGCGTACCCGGGAGCCGGCAGCGCCGGGGTCGCCAGCATCAGCACGACGGACAGGATCGTCGTGGCCACGATCGCCCCGGCCGCGAACCGCGGCCAGCGCTCGTTGCCGAAGTACGTCTCGACGCCGATGGCCAGGGCGAGGATCACGGCCCCGATCAGGTACAGGAGCGGCAGCGGCCCGGCGCCGTCATACCTGGGGTCATTGCGGATCATCAGCGCGATGAGGCCCGACAGCAGAAGCAGGAAGGCGTACGTGTAGCCGAACCGTGTCCGTCCCAGCAGGAAGGCCGTGCCGAGGCCCAGCCACGCGGCCGTCCACACTGCGCCCGTCAGGTACCACGAGCGGTACAGCGCCTCGTTCCAGCCCCCGATCGCCGCCAGCGCTTCGGCGCCGGCCCCGATCGCGTAGGCGAGCATCCCGAACGCCCAGACGAGCTGGAACCCTCGGCGTCGCTCCCGCCACTGGTCAACCAGCATCACCGCGAAGGCCAGCGCGAGGAGCGCGGTCAGCGCGGGCAGCAGGGCCGTCACCGTCGAGCCTGGGGGCGGCGGGTGACCCCCGGCCCGGCGAGCCCGGTCAACGCGGGCGACGCGGGCGACGCCGCTTCCGACGGGTCATCGGCGGGTGGCGGGTCGTCGGCTGGTGACGGGTCGTCGGCGGGTGGCGGGTCGTCGGCGGGTGGCGGGTCGTCGGCGGGCGACGCGGGCGACGCGGGCGACGCCGCGACGTCGGGCACGCCCGGCGCCGTGACGGCTGCGTGGGCGGCCACGAAGGCGAGCAGGAGGCGGTCGAGCAGGCTCGTGGTCGTGTCGAACAGGGCGCCGAACCGGCCGCCGTCCACGCCGCGCCGGCGGGCCATCACGTTGAGCTCGGCGAGAAACGGCCGGCGGGCGGACAGGAACATCGCGACCGCGTCGGGCAGGGGCACGCCGTGCCGGGCGAGGCGGTCACCCAGGTCGGCGGCGAGGTCGACGGCGTCGCGGGCCGCGGTGGCGCGGGCCGACCCGGTCTCGTCCAGGTGCCGGACGAGCGCGTCCACGAGCCGGCGCCCGGTGTCGCGGAACGAATCCCGGTCCGTCTCGGGCACGGTGGTCCGGGGATCGGGCACCGAGCCGCCGTGGAGCTCCCCGTAGCGACGGCGGTACGCGGCGCTCAGGCGGTCCTGGGTCGCGCCGAACGCGGCCAGGCCGCCGGCGGGCCCGGTCCGTCGCGAAGCGATCATCCGCTCCAGCGCCCGGCGCTCGAACCGGCGATGGCCGCCGGGCGTCGTGAACGCCGGCACGCGGCCCTCGTCCGCCCAGCGGCGGAGCGTGTCGGGGTCGACCCCCAGCAGGCGGCTCGCCGCGCCGAGCGCGAGGCGCTCGGGAAGCTTGCGGTCGCTCGGCGACCGGTCGTCGATCACGGTTCCTCCGGACCAGGGTCGCGGCGCGCTCGAAAATCTCCGTAAACCTGGGTACTCCGCCTCACCCGTCGGCGCGAGTGTAGGGTGGCCGAGGAGGGGCGTCAAACGCCCCGTCCCGGGTCTCCCCGGGCGGCCCGGGCGCCCGGGGAGGGGCGGCGGCGGAGAGGCGCTGCTCAGGCGGGAACGAACTCGTGATCGTCGCGGTGGATGCCGTCGCACAGGCCCCACGCGGGAGGATCGAGCGGCAGCGGCACGGGCCGCATGATCTCGCGCACTTCGCCGCGACGGCACAGGTAATAGCCCTTCTCCGCCATCCAGCGACGCACGCAGGCGGCATCGGAGTGGAACTGGTGGGGGCCGGGGTTGATCGGCGTGGTCTCCGTCCAGCCCACGGCGACCTCGGGGGCGACGATGTCGAGGAGGTTCACCCGCCAGGGCGTGCCGGGGACGACCTCGCGGCACCCGTCGCAGCGGGTCGAGACGTTGTCGTGGACGATCGTGCGGATCGTGACGCCCATGAGCTCCATCGCCGCCGAGGATAGCAGGGCGGGCGGGCCGTCACGGCCCCCGATACCCTACGGCGCCACCCGCGCCGGCAGCCGGCGCGCGAGCGAGATCGCGACCGGCGTGAAGTGCCGGCCCCAGAACCGGAACGCCTCGCCGTTGGCGGACTCGTGGTCCACCGCGGCGCGAGCGTAGCCGCCGTCGCGCGCCCACCCCAGGGCGGCGTCCAGCAGGTGGGTCGCCACCCCGTCGCCGCGCCGGTCCACCGCCGTGAACGCCGAGGTGATGCTGGCCGTGCCGGGATCGCGGACGATGGTCGCCACGTCGGTCGCGGGCGGCCCGATCCGGAGCATCGCGATCGCCCGGCCGCCCGCCTCGGCGAGGAACGTCGCCTGGGCGGGATCCGAGACGGCGCGCCGGTGCAGCTCCGGCGGCGAGGCCGGCCCCATGCGCAGGAAGATCGGGGAGGCCGCCAGGTGGCGCCGGAGCCCGAGGTCGAGGTCCACGATCGCGTCCACGTCCCCGGGACCCGCCCGGCGGACCACGAGGCCCGGCATCCGGCGCAGGCCCGGCACGGGCGCGAGGTCGCGGACGAGGTCGATCACGGTCTGGCCGAACCCGAGCCGGACGAGCGTCCCGATGGCTTCGTCGTCGCCGACGATCGTCGTCACGACGTGCTCGAGGCAGGCCTCCTGTGCCCAGGCCTCGGCAAGCTGCGCGTACAGCGACTCCACGATGCGGCCGGCCCGGTCCCCGGTCGCGGCATGTGCGAAGTCCGGCGTGTAGGCCCATCGCCCGCCGTGCCCGTCGATCAGCGTCGCGGCCTGGAAGCCGACCAGCCGCCCGCCCGAGACGGCGGCCATGCCCGTTCCCCGCACGGCGATCTCCGCGATCAGCCTCGCCAGCGTGGCCTCGTCCGTCCACGCCCCGGGCAGCTCCGCGACCGTGTCGCGCAGCGCCCGGACGCGCGCGGCGACGAGCGATGCGGCCGCGGCGGCGTGCGCCGGCTGGAGCGCGAGGATTGTGACATCGGAGGCGTGCGGGCGGGTCATGACCTGCGCGTGCCGGGACGGGGCCGGGGACCTGGGCGCCGCCGGACGAGGTGGTACCCCCAACCGGATTCGAACCGGTGATCTCCACCTTGAAAGGGTGGCGTCCTAGGCCTCTAGACGATGGGGGCACGGGTCGGGAGGGTCGGCCGAGTGTAGCAGAGGGCCCGTTCCGGACCCCCGGTCAGCGACCCGTCAGGGGGTGGCCGTGCCGCCCCAAATGAGGCCCATGATCATCGCCGCCGCGAACGACAGGAACGCGGCGATCGCCAGAAGCCCGCCCAGCAGCGAGGTCATCACCGCGGTGCCGTCACGGCCGTCCCGCCCGGCGCGGATGACGTTCGCCGCCGCCATCACCGCGGCCGCCACGAACACCAGCCCGACGATGGCGAACCCGGAGGCCATCAGCGGGATCTGGAGCTGGTCGCGGACGATGATCGAGTACGCCAGGAAGCCGAGGCCGCCGGCGAAGGCGACCATGAGCACGACCCTGGCCGGGGTGATCCGGAACGGCCCGAGGTGAGGTCCCGAGCGCGGCCGGTGCGCGCGTGCGTCACGTACGGGGACCCGGCGGTTGTCCCCGGTGGAGTTTCTGCCGCTCATCGCACCGAGCGTAGCAGGCGCCGCCGAAGGTGGCCCCGGCGCGGGCACCGGCCTCAGGCGGACGGGGCCGGGCTGCGCGCCGGGAGCCTGCCCCACCCGTCCGCACCGGCCGATCCCGGGGCGCCTGCGGGTGCGCCGCCGCGCGGCCGGTGGTAGACCGCCACGTTCCAGCTGAGGCGCGGCCGCTTGAGCCGGCTCGCGACCGCGGT
>MGOE01000083.1:49229-59824 GCA_001797035.1 Chloroflexi bacterium RBG_16_72_14 | reverse complement strand
GTCGCCGAAGGCGTCGCCCAGGAGCGAGGCGGCGTCTTCG
This sequence comes from Chloroflexi bacterium RBG_16_72_14, assembly GCA_001797035.1. Classification (GTDB taxonomy): domain Bacteria; phylum Chloroflexota; class Limnocylindria; order Limnocylindrales; family CSP1-4; genus CAIXZV01. The sequence continues at coordinate 59,784 of MGOE01000083.1, read as the reverse complement.
AGCGTGTCGAACGTCCAGAAGCAGTGGACGACACGGATCCGGAACCCGCCGCCCCGCAGGAACGGGCCCTCCCGGCGGCTCCACACCCGGTATTCCGGCGCGTCCGCATCCCGGAGGGCGCTGACGTCGTCGCGGCCATAGTCGTGGACGACGAGGAGCCGGCCCTCGGGGCGGAGCACGCGGTCCACCTCGGCGACGTCCGCCGGGTCGACGCCCCGGAAGCCGGACCACAGGCTGAGCACGGCGTCGGCGCTCGCATCGGGCAGGTCCAGGCGGAGGGGCGTGGTCAGCGGGACGCCGGCGGCGGCGATGCCGGCGGCCTCGAGGCGGCTCGCGAGCCCACCCGCCGGCACGTCGAGGAGCACGACGTCACGGCCCGCGAGGGTGCCGAGCGAGTCAAGGGCGCGGACGAGCTTCCCCTCGACGTCGACGACCGCCGCGAGCCGCTCGGCCAGCGGGCCGGCAAGCTGGAACGGAAGATCAGCCACGTGGCCCGAGCATATCCGGGCCGCGTCACGCCCGCCGTCGCTACGTGGCGCGGAGGATGCGCCCGGTGCGCGCCGCGACAGGGATGACGGCCGTCCCGTCGGCGCCGACGACGACCTGCGAGGCCGCGGGGTCCAGGTCGGGCAGCAGGGCGTCTCCCAGGCCCGATCCCGCCAGCTCCGGAACCTGGACGGCGAACTCGGCAGGTGCGTCCCCGGCGTTCACGGCAACCAGGACCGGGCCGTCGCCGGCGGCCGCGCCGCGCACGAAGGCCAGCGCGTCCGCGTGCGACCCGGCCACCCGGAACGTCCCGCGACGCAGCGGCGCCAGCGCGTGCCTCGCCCGCAGCACGGCCCGGGTCCAGGCGAGCCCCACCGCGTCCCACCCGGCCTCGTCCCACGGGAAGGCGCGGCGGCAATCGGGGTCGTTGCCGCCTTCGAGGCCGATCTCGTCGCCGTAGTACACGCACGGGGCACCGGGGAGGGTCGCCTGGAGCAGCACGGCGAGGTGGTATGCAGCCCGGTCGCGTCCGGCCATCGTCCGGTAGCGCGGGCTGTCGTGCGAATCGAGGAGGTTGAGCTGGACCTCCACGACGGCCGGGTCGTACAGGCTCGTCAGCCGCTCGAGCTCCAGGCCGAAGGCGTGCCCGTCGCGGCGGTGGACCCTGGGCCCGTACTCGTGGTGGGCCCGCACCACCGCCTCGTCCAGGCGTGCCTGCGCCGCGAAGCCGAGGATGGCCTGGGCGAGGGGGTAGTTCATGACCGCGTCGAACCGGTCCCCTGCCAGCCAGTCCGGCGCCTCGTGCCAGATCTCGCCCACGAGGTAGGCGTCGGGGTTGACGGCCCGGCAGCGACGCCGGAACTCCTGCCAGAACGCCGCGTCGCGGATCTCGGTTGGCACGTCCAGCCGCCAGCCATCGATGCCGAAGCGGAGCCAGTGCTCCGCGACCGACAGCAGGTGCTCGCGGACCTCGGGGTTGGCGGTGTTCAGCTTGGGCAGGGCCGGCAGGCCCCACCAGGCGCGGTAGCCCAGGCGGTGGAACGACTGGTCGCCGCGCTCGTCGTCGGTCGGGTTGAGGCCGGGCTCGTCGGGCATGTCGTCGATGCTCGTCGACCACGGGTAGGGCCGGAACGCGCGCCGGCCGTCGAGGGCCGAGGGGTCGAAGTGGTACCAGTCCCGGTACGGCGAGGCAGCACCGTTCTCGAGGACGTGGTGGAACGCCCAGAATCCGCGCCCGGTGTGGTTGAACACGCCGTCGAGCACCACGCGCATGCCGCGGGCGTGCGCAGCGTCGAGCAGCTCCCGGAGGGCGGCGTCGCCCCCCAGGAGCGGGTCGACCGTGAGGTAGTCATACGTGTGGTACCGGTGGTTCGACGCCGACGAGAAGATCGGGGTCAGGTACAACGCCGTGACCCCGAGATCCGCGAGGTACGGCAGGTGCTCAGCAATGCCCAGCAGGTCGCCGCCCTTGAACCCGTGGCTGGTCGGGGGGACGTCCCAGGGCTCGAGGCGGCCGGGCTTCCACACCCGCGTCGAGGCGGCGAAGCGGTCGGGGAAGATCTGGTAGAAGACGGCGTCGCGGACCCAGTCGGGCGTGTCGATCGGCATCCCCTGAGTCTACGGGCCAGCCGTGGGTCTACGGGCCAGCCGTGGGTCTACGGGCCAGCCCTGGGTCTACGGGCCAGCCCTGGGTCTACGAGCCCGGCTTCCGGCCCACGATCCCGGTCGCGCAGCCGAAGAACAGCGACAGGCCGGCGACGTCGAGCCCGGCCGCCGCGAACACGGGCACCAGGCGTCCGGCGTCACCGAACCGCTCGGTGTACCGGCCCAGCATCCGGTAGTTCTCGGGGTTGCCGAGCAGGATCCGGCCGAGCACCGGGATCACCTGCTTGAGGTACAGCAGGTAGGTGGCCCGCAGGGCGCGACCGGGCGGCGACGACACCTCCACCAGCGCCCGGACGTACGCCGGGTCGTACAGCCGGGCCTCGCCGTCCGAGCCGGGGTTGGACGGTGCGGACGGCGACGCGGGCGGGGGCGCGGCGGCCGGGTCGGTCACCCGCGCACAGTAGACTGCGCGGGTGCGCACGGCGAGGTCTCGGTTCGGCTGGGTCGCGGCATCCGCGGTCCTCGTGGCCTCGGCCTGCGGCAGCGCCACCCCGTCGCCCAGCGCCGCGCCGACCGCAGCCCCGACCGCCACCACCGCACCGACCCCCAGCCCGGCACCCGGCAGCGCGTGCGTCCCGGCCACGACCCCGGCCTCGGAGGACTGGAACCAGCGGACCTGGTACGAGGTCTTCGTCCGCAGCTTCGCCGACGGCGACGGTGACGGGATCGGCGACCTGCGCGGCCTCAGCGCGAAGCTCGACTACCTCAACGACGGCGACCCGGCCACGACCGGCGACGTCGGCGTCGGCGGGCTGTGGCTGACGCCGGTGGCCCAGTCCCCCAGCTACCACGGTTACGACGTCATCGACTACCGGACGGTAGAGGCGGACTACGGCACCAACGAGGACTTCAAGGCGTTCGTCGCTGCGGCCCACGAGCGCGGCATCGACGTGATCGTGGACCTGGTCATGAACCACACCTCCAGCGAGCACCCGTGGTTCGAGGACGCGCAGACGCCGGGCTCCGCGCACGACGACTGGTACGTGTGGGCGACCCAGAACCCGGCCTGGCTGGGACCCGACGGGCAGGTCGTGTGGCACCGGCTGGACGACCGCTGGTTCTACGGCCTGTTCTGGGAGGGCATGCCGGACCTCAACCTGCGCAACGCCGAGGTCACAGCGGAGCTGGAGGACATCGCCCGGTTCTGGCTGTCCGAGATGGGCGTCGACGGGTTCCGGCTGGACGCGGCCAAGCACCTGGTCGAGGACGGCAGGGACCAGGTCAACACCCCCGAGTCAAAGGCGTGGCTGGCCGGGTTCAAGGCCGCGGTCGAGGCGGCGAAGCCGGGCAGCCTGCTGGTGGGCGAGGTGTTCGATCCGGCATCGATCGCCGGCCCCTACGTGCCCGACAGCGTCGATCTCACGTTCAACTTCAGCCTCGCCACGGGGATCCGCCTCGCGCTCCAGAACGGGCGCGCGGCCCCGCTCTCGACCGCGTTCGGGGCCACGCTGGAGCACTGGCCGCCCAACCAGGCCGCCTCGTTCCTGACCAACCACGACCAGGACCGGATCATGAGCCAGCTGGGCGGCGACCTGCCGTCCGCCCGGCTGGCCGCGTTCCTGCTGATGACGGCGCCCGGCGTCCCGTTCGTCTACTACGGCGAGGAGATCGGCATGTCGGGCCGCAAGCCGGACGAGCGGATCCGGACCCCGATGCAGTGGTCGGCCGACGGGCCGTCCGGCGGCTTCTCGTCGGCGGCCGCATGGCAGCCGCTCGCGGATGACTGGCAGACGGTCAACGTCGCCGCCCAGGACGCGGACCCGGACAGCCTGCTCACCGCCTACCGGGCCCTGGTCCGGCTCCGGACGGCGAACGCTGCGCTGCTCGAGGGCGCGACGACGATCCTGGAGGGTGGCGCGGAGCCCGTGATCGGCTGGCTGCGCACGACGGCGGACCAGACGCTGCTCGTCGTCGTCAACGTGGCTGACGAGCCCGTGGCGGACTACGGGCTGTCGGTCGCCGACGGCCCGCTGTGCGGCGGCGTGTCGGCGCGGCTGCTGGGCACGATCGGCGGCGACCCGGACGCGCCCGTCACGGCGCCCGCGGTCACGACCGGGGGCGGGCTGGACGGGTACGCGCCGCTCGGTACCCTGGCGCCGCGGAGCGGCTACGTGATCGCGCTCGAGGCCGCGCCGTGAGGCGGCCCGGGTCCTCGGGCCCGCCCGTCGGCGCCTACGAGGATCGCCCGCGCCGCCCTCCCCGGCCGCCGCTGGTGGAGCTCGCGGCCGCGATCCTGATCGTGAACGGGGCGCTCAGCGCGCTGACGTCCCTCGAGGTCGTGGGCCGGCTGGCGGACCAGGGAACCGCGTCCGCACCGATCGCGCTGCTCTCGTTCGCCATCGGGATCGGCAGCGTGGTGCTGGGCATCCTCGTCCGCTACGGCGCGGCGTGGCTGGTCGCCGTGAACGTCGTCGCGGTGGCCGGGTTCCTCGAGATCAGCTCGTGGACGGCGCTCGGGCTGCTGTTCGGTATCCTGGACGTCGTGGTGCTGCTGGCCCTGTTCCGCGAGCGCCCGTGGTTCACCTGGTCGCCCGAGGCACGGAGCGAGCGCGAGGACGGCGGCGAGGACTGACCGCGCGGCCCGGGACGACGACCCGCGGACGGGCGAGGGCGCCGCCGGACGGGCCTCAACGGCGCCCTGCAACGCCCGGGATCAGCCCTTGACGCCGCCGACCGCGAGGCCGCCCACCAGGTACCGCTGGAACACGAAGAACACCACCGACACCGGCAGGGCGAACAGGATCGCGAACGCCGCGAACTCGGCCCACGGCGTGTTCCGCGCGAACTGGCCGACCATGCTGTTGAGCGCGATCGACAACGTCCAGTCCGCGACGTTGCCGTGGATGAACATGAAGGCGGTCAGGTACTCCGTCCAGCCACCGAGGAAGCCCAGGAACCCGGTCACGGCGATGGCCGGCGTGGCGAGCGGCAGCACGACCTTGATGAAGATCTGGTTCTGCGACGCGCCGTCCACGGCGGCCGCCTCCTCGAGGTCCTTGGGGATCGTGTCGAGGTAGCCCTTCAGGTTCCAGATCGCGAACGGGAGCTGGGCCGAGATCACGGCCAGCGAGACGCCGAGCAGCGACGCCCGGAGGTTGAACGAGAGATCGCCGAGGCTGATCTGGAACTGGTTGAGGAACACGTACAGCGGGATGATCGTCGCGATCGCCGGCAGCATCAGCACGCCGAGGACGCCGATCATCAGCGCCTCCCGACCGCGGAACTTGAGGCGCGAGAACGCGTATGCGGCCGTGATGCCCAGCATGACCGCGACCGCGGAGCTGCCGAGCGCGATCTTGGTGCTGTTGAGCGCGAGGTCGATGAAGCCGATCGGGTTGCTGGTGGGCTGGGCGATCACCTTCTGGTAGGCGGCGAGGGTGGCGCCGGGCGGGATCAGGTTGAGGCCGTCCGGCCGGAACAGCCCGCGCGGGTCGATGGAGATGCTGAAGATCCACACGACCGGGAACAGCACGGTCGCGGTGATGAACAGCAGGACCAGCTGCAGGACGACCTGGCGGCCGACCGGCAGCGGCCGTTCCTCCTCCCCCTGGGCCTTCGCCCGGGCACCGACCCGGTTCAGTATGGGCAGCCGGCGGACGCCGGAGACAGCGGACATCTCGAACTCTCCTCCGTCAGTCGGCGTAGCTCTTCGTCGCCTGGGCGAGCCGGTTCGTCACCAGCGTCACGGCGAGGAGCAGGAAGAACAGGTAGACCGAGAAGGCGGCCGCGACCCCGAACAGCTGGCGTTCCTGGGCTAGCCGGTACGCCTGGGTCACGAGGATCTCCGTCCTCCCGAACGGCTCACCTCCAGTCATGAAGAAGGAGAGCGAGAACAGGTTGAACGTGATCACGAAGCCGTAGATCGCGTAGGGCAGCATCGCGGGCCGCAGGAACGGGATGGTGACCGTCCGGAACCGCTGCCACCAGTTCGCGCCGTCCATCTCGGCGGCCTCGTACAGGTCACCGGGGATGCTCTGGAGCGCGCCCGTCGCGACCACCGAGTTGAGCGGCCAGCCCAGCCAGGTGTTGGCCGTGAGCATCGCGAAGTAGGCAAGGGGCAGCGGGATGAACGGGATCGGGTCATCGGCCTGCCGCAGCCAGTTGAGATGGAACGCCGGGTGGTCGGCCGGGATGCCGAACACGCCGCCGATCGCCTGGAGCAGGTAGTTCACCGCGCCGGCATCGGTATCGAACATGTTCCGCCAGACCGTGGCCACGATCAGCGACGGCAGCACGACCGGGAGGATGAACAACGCCCGGTAGACCCCGCGGAACAGCAGGCCCTTGGTGTTGAGCACGACGGCGATCAGCACGCCCAGGATGACGTGGACCACGACGTTGCTGAACGCCCACCACAGGTTGAACAGCACGAGACGAGGGAACTCGAAGTTCGGGATCTGGAGCTTCGACTGGGCGATCCGGGTGTAGTTGTCGAAGCCGATGAACTCCGGCGGGACCGGGTTGTTGACCCGGAAGTTCTTGAGGCCGAAGTCGTGGAACGACATCCACACCTGGTAGACCAGGGGGTAGAAGGTGATGATCAGCATCACCGCGAGGGCCGGTAGCAGGTAGAGGTAGGGCGACGCCAGGCGCCGCCATTGCCTCCCGCGGGCCGGCGCCGGGAGGCCCGAAGCGGTCGTGGCCATCCGTGGACTCTGCCTCCTCCTGCGTCACTCGAAGGTGCCGGGCGTGGTGGCCTGAGTATCGGCCCCGGATCGGGTTCCGTGCACCTGTTCCGGAACGCGGACCGGGGACGATGCCGGGGGCGCCGCGGACGGCGCCCCCGGATCGAAACGCGTGACGAAGGCTACTTGCCGTTCGCCTCGTTCATGAGCGCGCAGGCGTTGGTCGCGGTCGTCGCCGCATCCTCACCCTTGTCGAGCACGAGGTTGATCGCGTCGCCGAAGGGGCCCCAGTAGTTGTTGAACTCGGCGCGCTGCGGGCGCGGAAGCCCGGCCGCGGCGGCGTCGGCGAAGCCCTGGACGATCGGGCTGTTGATGGTCACGCCGGGCGCCGCGGGGACGTGGCCGGCGTCGTTGGTCAGGGTCTGCTCGCTCGCGGTGCCGACCATCTGGAGGGCGAACGCGATGGCGAGCTCGGTGTTGGCGCTGTTGGGGTTGATATACCAGCCGTCCGTGCCCGTGAACGGGTTGGCGGTGGCGCCGCTCGGGCCGGCCGGCATGGGGGCGACGGCGGCCTTGTCGCCGAGCGCCTTGACGAAGTCGGCGGTCTGCCACGGGCCGTCGATGACCGCGTTCAGGGCGCCGGTCTGGAAGTCCTGCTTGAGCGCGTTGCCGTCGGTGTAGAACTTGGCGCCGGCGGCCTTGAGGGCCTGGAAGTACGCGAACGCATCGGCGAAGCCGGCCTGGTCGGCCACGCACTTGCCGTCGGCGTCCATGAGGGTGCCGCCGAACGAGCCGGTGAAGCCGAACATGTGGTAGGCATTCTGGTTGAGGCCGAGCTTGACCGAGCCGTCGGTGACCGCGGCCAGGAGCGCGTCGGTCGTGGCCGGCGGGGTGGCGACCACGGTCTTGTCGTACCACAGCGCCACGGCCTTCAGGGACTCGGGAACCATGTAGAAGCGCGGTCCCTTGCCGTCGCCGAGGTCGACCTGCGAGCCGTCGACCGCCGTCTGGCTGAAGCCATCCAGCTTGCCGGCGAGGGCGTCGGTGACGTCCAGCAGGACGCCGCCGTCAGCCTGGCTGTACAGGTTGTCGTTCGGTGCGATGAACATGTCGGGGCCGCCGCCGGCGGCGACGTCCGTGTTCCAGCCGTTGAAGATGTCGCTGAACGGCTGCTCGACGACATGGACCGTGAGATCCTTGTTGGCGACCAGGATGGCGCCGAGGGCCTTCTGGAAGGCGCCCGTCTCGCCGCCGCCCGACCCGTAGGAGTGCCAGACGGTGAGCTCGCCGACGAGCGGCTCGCCCGTGGGCTCCTGGGAGGCCGGCGCGGACGGCTCGCCCGATTCCGGGGCCGTGGTCGGCTCGGCCGAGGCCGGGGCCGTCGTCGGGGCCGTGGTGGCCGTGCCGCCGCCGCACGCAGCCGCGATGATCGCGACCGCGCCGATGAGCGACGCGAACCGAAGCTTGGTGTTCACGTGTGCTGATCTCCTCCAACGTGTTCCTGGACAGATGGTACGGCCGGCGAAGCCGGCCGCTCTGCGGCCGGGCCCGGCCCCTCGGTCGCCTGACGGCGTCCGACGTGCCACGACATTCATGGATGGGCGTGGCATGCCGGGCGAACTCATCGTCCGCACGCCGCCCCTCTCGACCTCAGCTTGGGACCCGGACCACCTCCTGCCGCCTGCGCGGCGCGGGCCCGGTCGAGCCGCGGACCATGAGGCGCGTCTCGAGCCGGAGCTGCTCCGAACGTATATCCCGTCGTTCGACGACGGACAGGAGAAGGCGCACCGCGCTCTCGCCCTTCTGGCGGATCGGCTGGTGCACGGTGGTGAGCGGCGGGTTCGTGTGCTGGGCGATGTCGATGTCGTCGAAGCCGACAACCGACAGGTCCTCCGGCACCCTGAGACCGAGCTCCCGCGCGGCGCGAAGGACGCCGATCGCCATCGCGTCCGACATCGCAAGCACCGCCGTCGGCCGCAGGCCGTCCTCGTAGGCGCGGCGCATCGCCGCGATGCCGCCCTCGATGCTCGCCGGGCCCACGACCACCGCGTGGTCCGGCAGCTCGAGGCCGTGCGCCGCCAGCGCGGACAGGTAGCCCTTGAGGCGCTTGCCCATCACGCCTTCGGGGTCCAGCTTCGCGCCCGGCAGCGGCGGCTCCACGCCCACCACCAGGAAGTCGCGGTGGCCGAGCGCCAGCAGGTGCTCGGCTGCGGATCTGGCGCCGCCCTCGTCCTCGACCACGACGCTCGGCTGGTCCGGCAGCGCGGTGCAGTCCACCATCGCCAGCGGCACGCCGGCGGCGCGGATCTGCTCCACCTCCGGGTGATCCGCGGACAACCCGATGACCACGACGCCGTCCACCGTCGCCCGGCCCATGGCGCTGGCCAGCGAGCCGTGCAGCGGCGAGATGAAGTGGAGCGCGTAGCCCTCCTGCTCGGCGGCCAGCGCGACGCCCTCCGAGAAGGCCCCGAAGAACGGGTTCGAGAAGATGACCGACAGGGCCTGCGGCGTCAGCACCCCGATCGTGTGGGTGTGGCGCTGCGTGAGCATGCGGGCGACGGGGTGCGGGCGGTACCCGAGCGAATCGGCCACGTCGAGGATCCGGCTCGCCGTCTCCGGCGCCAGCCGATCCGGACTGTTGAACGCGAACGACACCGCGGTCTTCGACACGCCCGCCTCACGGGCGACGTCGGCGATGCGCGGCCGTCGCGGGGTCCGCTCCTCCACGGTCTCCTCGCTGCCGGGATCGCGTGCGCTGAACGGGGACTCGGGGCCGACTGGGCGCAGCGTCCGCAGATCACCGCACCCGCGAGCCGCCATGCCACGGAGCACCGGCGGTAGGGTCAAAACCGGTTTAGCAAACCGGTTTAGGGGAGATTAGTAAACCGCCGCGACGGTGTCAATACCTGTGCCTCGACATCCCTGTGCCTCGACATCCCCTGCGCCACGCGCCACGCGCGGGTCCGGCTGCCTGCCCAGCAGGCGTTGCGATGAAGGTCGTCGCAAAGCTGCGCACTCAGCAGGCATGACCGCGAAGCGGGCCCCCGAGGTCCGCGATTCCGCCTGTTGGGCAGGCACGACGATGGGATCTTCATCGGGACGCTCGTTCAGCAGGCATCGACAGGCCGGCGGCGGCGGGGCGGCCGTCCGGCGGCGCCATCGGCCGCCGAGCGGCCGTGCGCCCCGGCCTCGCAGCAATGGCATCATCGTCGCGTGCTCGCCCGTCTGCGCGCGATGCCGCCCGGCATCCGCATCTTCCTCGGCTATGCCTTCCTCGTGCTGGGCCTGATCGGGCTGAGCCTGCGGTTCGTGGTTGACCAGGCGATCAGCGCCCCGGTCTCGCTGCCCGGGATCGTGGTCATGGTCCTGCTGGCCTACACGATCTTCACCACCACGCTCGTGCTGCAGCGCAAGGAGGCCGCCCGCGGCCTGGCGCTGGGCCTGTCCACCCTCACGCTGCCGGCCGTGCCGCTGCTGCTGCTCGCCGCGCTGCCGCTGTATGCGCTGGTGATCGCCGCGCTGGCCGGGCTGCTGTTCTTCGGGCTGACGCGGCCCGAGGTCCGCACCTACCTCAACGAGCCGTAGCGGGGCACGCGAGCGGCCAGCGGCGAGCCCCTCACCGGCGCGTGTCCGCGCGGGACGCTACCCTTCGCGGAGCGCCTGGGGGCCGAGCGGCCGAGCGCGCCGGCGGCCCCGCCTGACCCCGTCACGCACACGGAGCATCCCGACCTTGACCAGCTCGAACGATCGTCCGGCCTCGTCCGGCAAGCGGCCCGCAT
>MGOE01000083.1:26770-49206 GCA_001797035.1 Chloroflexi bacterium RBG_16_72_14 | reverse complement strand
GCGGAGCCCGTCGGGCTCCGCGCGGTCCGGGCGGCGCGACACCCAGCGTCGCCGCCACGACGAGCCGACGACCCTCCAGCGCCTGCGGACGCCGCTGCTCGCGCTGGGCGTGATCGCCGTCATCGTGGGCGTAAGCGCGTTCGTGCTCACCTCGGCCGCGTCACCGACCTACGCCTGCACCCGCGTCGACACGGTGCAGGCCCCGGTCGAGGGCGAGATCGGCCAGGTGCAGCCGGACCAGGGCAACGCCCACATCCAGGTCGGCGACAAGGTCACCTACACCGTCTGCCCGCCCGCGTCGGGCAAGCATGTCAACAGCAGCGGCTTCGGCCCCTTGCAGCCCAGGGTCTACGGACCCGACGACACCAGCGCGCCCACCGGCTGGGTGCACAACCTCGAGCACGGCGCGCTCGTCCTGCTCTACTCCTGTGACAGGGGCGCCTGCGACGACGCGTCGATCCAGCAGCTCGGGGGCTTCGCCCAGGGCTTCCCGGACAGCCCCGTGTGCGGTCTCCAGCCCGGCATCGTGGGACCCGTGATCGCCCGCTTCGAGCAGATGCCGACGAAGTACGCGGCCCTGGTCTGGGACCGCGTGCTGTACCTCGAGACGCTGGACAACCAGCAGGTCTACGACTTCTACACGGCCTACGGCGAGCGGGTGTCGGGCAGCTCCTGGATCACCCCGCCGGAGCCGCAATGCGCGGCCCCCTCGCCGTCAGCGGCTCCGTCCGCGTCGCCCTCGCCCGACGCTTCGGCCAGCCCGAGCACCGGGGCCAGCCCCAGCGCCGAGCCCAGCCCCAGCTGAGCCCGGCCGGATGCGCCTCTACGCCTACCGCGACCGGTTCGATGACCAGCGATTCGGCGTCATCGTCGACGGGCGCCTGCTGACCGGCGCCCAGCTCGAGAAGCGCGGCCGATTCCCCGAGGACACCCACTTCGGGATCGGCTTCCCGGGCGACGACCGCTGGTTCGCGAGCGTGGCGAGGGCCACCAGGCGCGCGCTCAAGGCGGGAGCGCCGCTGATCGACCTCGAGGCGCGCCGGCCAATCCCCGCGATCGACCCGGACGTCGTCGGCAAGATCGTGTGCATCGGGCTCAACTACGCCGACCACGCGCGCGAGGGCGGCCGCGCCACGCCCGACCGGCCGATGCTGTTCTCGAAGTTCGCCAACGCGGTCATCGGCGACGGCGAGGCCATCGTCAGGCCGGAAGACACCCGCGCCCTCGACCTCGAAGTGGAGCTGGGCGTGGTCATCGGCCGGCGGGCCCGCCGTGTGACCGAGGCCGAGGCCATGGATCATGTGGCCGGCTACGTGGTCGTCAACGACGTCAGCGCCCGCGACTGGCAGGGCAACCCGCAGGCGCTCCGCGAGGGCGAGAAGGGCGACGGCCAGTGGCTGCGCGCCAAGGGCAGCGACACCTTCCTCCCGGTCGGCCCGGTGTTCGTCACCCGCGATGAGCTCGATCCGGTGGCCGGGCTGCGGCTCCGGAGCTGGCGGATCCCGGGCGGCGGCCCTGACGCCGACGTCCCGGTCCTGATGCAGGACGGGAATACGTCCGACATGCTCTTCCGCGTCCCGGCCCTGGTCAGCTACATCTCGCGGCACATCACGCTGGAGCCCGGCGACCTGATCGCGACCGGCACCCCGGCAGGCGTCGGCGTGTTCCGCGACCCGCCCGTGTTCCTGGAGCCCGGCGATCGCGTCCGGTGCGAGATCGAAGGCATCGGCGTGGTGGAGAATCCGATCGTGGACTGGACGGACGACCCTCGCCGCGACGCCTGAACGCGGACGCCGGGAGGTCGGGGAAGCAGGAGGCGCACATGCTCGCCCTGGTCAAGACCGAGCCCGGGCCCGGGCTGGTCCTCCAGACCGTCCCCGACCCGCAGGTCGGCATCAACGACGTCCTGATCCGGGTGCGCAAGACCGGCATCTGCGGCACCGACCTGCACATCGAGTCGTGGGACCCGTGGGCGGCGAAGACGATCCACCCGCCGCTGGTCCCGGGCCACGAGTTCGTGGGCCAGATCGTGGCGGTGGGCGCGAACGTCTCCGACTTCCATCCCGGTGACGTCGTCAGCGGCGAGGGCCACGTCACCTGCGGCCGCTGCCGCCACTGCATGGCCGGCCGGCGCCACCTGTGCGCGAACACGGTCGGGCTGGGCGTGGGACGCGACGGAGCGTTCGCTGAGTACGTCGTGCTGCCGATGACCAACGTGTGGCATCACTGGCCGGGCATCGACGAGGACGTGGCCGCGATCTTCGACCCGTTCGGCAACGCGGTCCACACGGCGCTCGCGTTCCCGGTGCTGGGCGAGGACGTCCTGATCACCGGCGCCGGCCCCATCGGCCTGATGGCCACCGCGGTCGTCCGGCATGCCGGGGCCCGCTTCGTCGTCGTGTCGGAGCCCAACCCCGTGCGGCGTGCGCTCGCGTCCAGGATGGGCGCCACGGTGGCGGTGGACCCGGGCGCGCGAGACCTCGCGGACGTCCAGCGCGAGCTGGGCATGGTCGAGGGGTTCGACGTCGCGCTCGAGATGTCGGGGGCGCCGGCAGCCATCCGGGCGACGCTCGACAACATGGCCCACGGTGGCGCGATCGCCATCCTCGGCATCCCGACCCAGGACGTCAGCCTCGACGTCAACGAGATCGTGTTCAAGCTGCTGACGGTCCGGGGGATCTACGGTCGCGAGATGTACGAGACCTGGTACAAGATGACGGTGATGCTCCAGTCGGGCCTCGACATCAGCCCGGCGATCACGCACCGCTTCTCGTACCGCGAGCACGAGGCGGCGTTCGCCGCGGCGCGCTCCGGCGACGCCGGCAAGGTCATCCTGGACTGGAATCCTCAGACCGATGGCTAGCAGGAGCGTTGCCATCCTCGCGCCGATGGCTCACGGGAGCATCGCCTCGGCGCTCGGAGGGCGTGTCTCGACACCCCGTGGAGGTTGCCAACCCTCATGAACGCATCCCGCCCCAATCCGCTGGCGTTCATCGACGAGGAGTTGGCGGCCCTCCGCGAGCGGCACCTGTACCGGCCGCTGCGGGTCATGAGCTCCGCGCAGGGCCCGATCGTCTCGCTCGACGACCGGCGCGTGATCAGCCTGTCGTCCAACGACTACCTCGGCCTGTCGCACCACCCGCGGATGAAGCGTGCCGCGATCGAGGCGGTGGAGCAGTTCGGGGCGGGCTCCGGGGCGGTGCGCACGATCGCGGGCACGATGACCCTCCACCAGGCGCTCGAGGCGGAGCTGGCCGAGTTCAAGCACACCGAGGCCGTGCTCACGTTCCAGTCCGGGTTCACCGCCAACACCGGGGTCATCCCGGTGATCACCGGCGAGACCGACCTGATCGTGTCCGACGAGCTCAATCACGCCTCGATCATCGACGGCATGCGGCTGTCCAAGGCGCCCCGCGTGGTGTTCGCCCACGCCGACGTCGACGCCCTGCGCGAGGTCCTGCGCCAGGCTCGCGAGACCGGGCGCGACGGCCAGGGCGCCCCGCACCGGCTGATCCTCGTGGTGACCGACGGCGTGTTCAGCATGGATGGCGACATCGCGCCGCTGCCGGGCATCGTGGATGCGGCCGAGGCGTTCGGGGCCGCGGTGATGGTCGACGACGCCCACGCGTCGGGGGTGCTGGGCAAGGACGGCCGGGGCTCGATCAGCCAGTTCGGGCTCGAGGGCCGGGTGGCGATCCAGGTCGGCACCCTGTCCAAGGCGGTCGGGGTGCTGGGCGGGTACGTCGCCGGCAGCCGCGCGCTGCGCGACATCCTGATCCAGCGGGCGCGGCCGTTCCTGTTCTCCACGTCCCATCCGCCCGCCGTCGCCGCCGCCTGCCGCGAGGCGATCCGGATCATGGTCGAGGAGCCGGAGCTCATCGAGCGCCTGTGGGCGAACACCCGGCGGTTCAAGGCGGAGCTCGCGCGCCTGGGCTTCGACATCGGCCGTTCCGAGACCCCGATCACGCCGGTGCTCCTGGGCGACTCCGAGACGACGATCCGCTTCTCCGACCGCCTGTTCGAGGAGGGCGTGTTCGGCACCTCGGTCGTGTTCCCGACGGTCGCCCTCGACCGCGCCCGGATCCGGACGATCGTCACCGCGGCCCACACGGACGAGATGCTCGACCAGGCGCTGCGTGCCTTCGACCGGGTGGGGCGCGAGCTGGGCGTCATCGCCGGGTGAGCCGCCGCCATCCGGCGCCGCCCGAACCCGCGGACACGCGCCCGCGGGCGGAGGTCGAGCACGAGGCGTTCCTGGCCGGCCTCGCCTCGGGCCTGGGTGGCGCGCACGACCTGCCACTCGACGCGCACCTCCACACGGTCCGTTCCCCCGACGCCGACGCGCAGCTGGACGGCTATGCGGCGCTCGCCGTGCAACGCGGCATCGCGGAGCTCGCGATCACCGACCACGTTGACTTCGATCCCGCGATGCCGGCCTACGGGTTCGCCTCGTTCGCGGATCGCGAGCGCGACGTCCGCGAGGCCGCCTCCCGGTGGGCGGACCGCGGCCTGGCGATCCGGTTCGGCGTGGAGGTGACCTACGAGCGCCGCCACGAGGACGAGATCCGCGGCTGGCTGCGCCGCCATCCCCACGACTACGCCATCGGCAGCGTCCACATCAGCGCCGTCTCGCCGTACAAGGCCGGCAACGTGGCGACGTTCGTGCACGGGCGCTCGCTGGCCGAGATCGTGGCGCCCTACTTCGAGGAGATCATCGGCGCCGCGCGGTCCGGCCTGTTCGACACCATCGGGCATCTCGACTTCGTCAAGCGCTATCTCGTCCCGCACGTCATGCCGGCGGACCTCGCGGCGGCGCCGGAGCTGTACGAGCCGGTGCTCGCGGCCCTGGTCGAGAGCGGCGCGGCGCTCGAGGTCAACGCGTCGGGCCTGCGCCAGCTGCCGCTCGAGACGTACCCGTCGGCCGCGATCGTCGCCCGCTACCGGGAGCTTGGCGGCCGGCATGTGACCATCGGCTCCGATGCGCACCGAACAGAGTGGTTCGCATATGGGCTCGAGGAGGCGTATCGTCACGCCGCGGGCGCCGGATTCGAGGCGCTCACGTTCCGTCGCGGCGGCGAGCGGGTCGCCGTAGCTGTGCCGATACGGCGGGTGACGTAGGTCCGCAGGCCTAACACGGGGGTCGGCTGATCGTTATGACCATGGACGACGAGGCGCTCGAGCGTCTCGTGGGCGCGGCTCGCAGGGGCGACCCGGAAGCATTCGGGGCGCTGTTCGACCGCTACCACGCGCCGGTCTACCGCTACGTCGTCGCCCGTGTCGGCCGCCCGAGCGACGCGGAGGACCTGGCGCAGCTCGTCTTCGTCAAGGCCCTGGAGGCGCTACCGCGCTACGAGGCACGGGGCGTCCCCTTCGGGGGCTGGCTGTTCAAGCTGGCCAGGAACGTGGTGATCGATCACATCCGGACCCGCCGGGAGCATGCGCCGCTGGACCTCATCGTCGAGCGTTCCACGGACGCAGAGGGACCGGACGAGCTGGCGGTGCTCCGCCAGGAGATGGACAGCGTCGCGGCCGCGCTGCGCCGGCTCACCCCGGAACAGCGGGAGGCGATCGAGCTGCGGTTCTTCGCGGGACTGTCCGCGAGGGAGGCGGCCGAGGCCATGGGCCGGCAGGAAGGCACCGTGAGGGGCCTCCAGTTCCGGGCCATCGCGGCGCTCCGGCGGGAGCTGGGTATCGAGGCCAGCCCCGACGAGCTGGCGCGGGTCTCAGGGACGACCCGATGAACGAGGACGAGATGCAGGCACTGGAGCCGCTGGCGGGCGAGGCGCTCGAGCGGCAGCTGGCACGGTACGCACGCGTTCGGCTGGATCCCACGCCGGCGCAGTCGCGGCGTGCCCGCACGACCGTCATGGAGGCCGCCTGGCGGAGGCGCCTCGAGCCGTTCGACGCGATGCGCCTGCGACGCTCGCGGCGTGGCCTGTTCTCGTCCTGGACCGCTCGCCGGCTGGGGGCATCGACGGCCGCCGCCGTGCTGGCCGGCCTGCTCGTCGGGTCGGCGACGTTCGCGGCCTCGCGGGCCGGCGGCCCGCTCTACGACGCACGCCTCACGTTCGAGGCCATGACCCTGCCCGCGGACCCGGAGGCCCGCCTCGAGGCGGAGCTCGCCCAGGCGCAGACCCGCCTCGCCGAGCTCGTGGAGGCAGCGGGGCGGGGCGACCAGGGCGCGGTGCAGGCCGCGCTCGCCGGCTACGGGCGGTCGCTCGACGACCTCGCGGCCACGACCGGCGGGCCCGCGAACCGGGCGCTCGAGGCCGTGGAGTTCCACCGCGCGGTGCTGCTCCATCTCATGGACACCGTCCCGGAGCAGGCCCTCGTTGGTCTCGAGAACGCCCTTGCGCGCAGCAGCGGGGTGATCGAGAAGCTCGGCGCCGCCGGTGCTGGCAGCCCCGGGGCGGGCGGCGCCTCGGGGGCGGGATCCGGCGGGACCGGGGGCTCCGGCGGCAACGCGGGCTCCGGTGGATCCGACCCGGGCAACAAGCCCGACCGAACGCCCGGCCCGGCACGGACGGCAGCCCCGGATCCCACGCCCAAGCCCCCCAAGTCGCCCAATCCGAACGCCGCCAAGACGCCGGCGCCGGCCGCGACCGAGGACGCGGGCGACGACCAGGTCCAGCCCTAGCCCCGACCCGGCCACCCCGCCACACCCCGCGCAACGGCCGCCTGCGGACGGTACCCTCGCGTCGCACGGAGGAGAGCGACGCATGCGGTTGACCGTCCTGGGCGCCGGCCCGGCCTACACCGACCGGGAGGGCGCGTCGGGGGCGAGCTATCTCGTCGCCCAGGCGGACACGCATCTCCTGCTCGACCTCGGGCAGGGGTCGTTCCCGCGGATCTTCCCCCACGTCTTCCCGCCGGAGCTCGACGTGGTCGTGGTCAGCCACCTCCACCCCGATCACTTCATCGATCTCGTCCCGCTCCGCCACTTCCTGCGGTACGAGTTCCGGCCGCCGCGGCGCGTGCGGGTGCTGGGGCCCGGCGACCTCGCCCGGCGCCTGGACGCCCTCCACGATGAGCCCGGGTTCACGGCCGCGACGCTGGACGTGGAGCGGCTGGGCGAGGATCCCCGGCGGGTGGGCGCCCTGGACGTCCGGGCGCGACTCGTCGCGCACACCGAGGAGAGCTACGCGATCCGGGTGGCGCCGGACGATCGCCCGGGCCTCGTGTACAGCGGTGACTGCGGGCGCGCAGCGGACATCGCCCCGCTGCTGCGACCGGGCGACACGCTGCTGGCCGAGGTCTCGTTCGGGCCCGGTCCCATCCCGGCGGGCGTGCTCCACCTCGATGGGCCCACGGTAGGGCGACTGGCGGCCGAAACGGGCGCCGGCCGGGTGCTCCTCACGCACCTCCAGATGGGATTCGACGCCGCGGAGACGCTGGCCAGCGTGCGGACGCGGTTCGACGGTCCGGTGGAGTTCGTCTGGCCCGGCACCCGGCTGGACGTCTAGGGGCGGGACAGGCGGGGCCGGGGGCGGATCCCCGCACCCCGGCCCGGGTCGCGATCGGGGACAGCGACGCTCAGCAGATCGTCGCCGCCGGGTCCCGGTCCCGTCCAGTACCAATGGGCCCTGACCAGCCGCACCGGTCCCCACCGATCCTCACCCCGGACCGACGCGTGGTGCGTCGCGGCAACCCGCGCGACGTCGCGTGGTACCGCGTGTCGGCTACCCTTCGAGCAGCGAGCGGAGGTTGACCGGGCCGGTGGCCGAACAGGAAGATCGAGCGCGCGGGACCAGGCCGCCCGACCACGGTGCGGCAGGGGACGCGCCGCCGCCTCCGCCCGAGGGAGCGCTCGCGACCGCGGCAGCCAGGCTCCGGGGCAACCTCGGCGACGCCGCGACCGTCCTCCCGCTCGTGCTCGTGGCCGCGCTCGTCGCGCGGGTCGCGTGGCTGAACCTCCCGGTCGGGGGCCTGATCTTCGACGAGGCGTACTACGTCAACGCCGCGCGGGTGATCCTCGGCTGGCCCGTCGCCGCGGGCGCCCACTACGCGGGCAGCCCCGCCGGTCTCGACCCCAACACCGAGCATCCGCCATTGGGCAAGCTCCTGATCGCGCTGTCGATGGCCCTGTTCGGCGACAACGGGATCGGGTGGCGGCTGCCGAGCGTGATCGCCGGCATGGTCGCCCTCGCCGCCGTGTACCGCATCGTGCGCGACGGCGGCGAGTCGGCCTGGATGGCGGTCCTCGTCGTGGCGATCCTCGCCTTCGACAACCTCACCCTCGTCCACGGCCGGATCGCGACGCTGGACATGCTCGTGCTGGCGCCGATCCTCGTGGGCTCGTGGCTGGCGATGCGTCGCCGCTGGGCGCTGGCGGGCGTGGCCATGGCCATCGGGCTGCTGGTCAAGATCACGGCCGTCTACGGCGTGGCGGCCGTCGGGCTCCTGTACCTGCTCGAAGAGGGCCCTCGCTGGTGGCGCGACAGGCGGGTCCCTCTGCTCGACCTGCGTGGGCCGGTCGTGTTCGGGCTCACCGTCGTCATCGCCGCGCTCGTCGGTCTGGGCGCGCTGGGCGCGCGGTACACGACGTTCGCCACCCCGTTCGACCACCTGCGCCGGATCGTCGAGTACGGCTCGCGGCTGGACGCGCCGGTCGGCAACACCGGCTTCTGCCCGGCCGCGGACAGCCGGCCCTGGCAGTGGATCTTCAACGAGTGCCAGATCGCTTACCTGCGCGTGGACGTGACCGTGCGCGCCGGGGAGGAGGTCGTGTCGACGAAGCCGTCGATCGACTTCCGCGGCGCCCTCAACCCCGTGCTCGCGGGCGCGATCCCGCTGAGCGCCCTGTTCGCCGCGTGGTACGCCTTTCGAACAGGCAACGGCGTGGCCCGATGGGCCCTCGCCTGGGGGGCGGCCAGCTACCTGCCGTACGTGCTCCTGGCGCTCGTGACCCAGCGGATCATGTACATCTACTACTTCCTGCCCGCCGTTCCCGCGGTCGCGGCGGCGATCGCGATCCTCATGACCCGCGCGGGGCTGCCCCGGTTCGTCCGCTGGGGGTTCGTGGCGGCCTACGCGCTGGGCTTCGCCGCCTACTTCCCGTTCCGGCAGATCCCCTGACCGATGGCCGGGCCGACGCCGCCGGCAGCCCGGGACGCACCGGGCGCGCGCCGACGCCTCGCCATCCCGGGGGCGCTGCTGCTGTACGCCACCCTGGCAGTCCTGCTGACGGCGGAGGCCTGGGGATCACCATCGACCCGCTGGGCCGGCGGCTGCTGCGACCAGCAGCAGATGATGTGGTTCCTGCGCTGGATCCCGTCCGCGATCGAGCGGGGCCTGGACCCGTTCGTGACGTCCCAGATGAACGCCCCCACCGGCGTCAACCTGACGTGGAACTCGTGGACGCCGGCGATCGGGCTCGCACTGGCGCCGGTGACCGTGGTTGCCGGCCCGATCGTGGCCTACAACGTCGCGATCGTCGGGGCGATCGCGCTCAGCGCCCTGGCCGCTTTCGTCGCGCTGCGCCGGTATGCGGACGGGCTGGCCGGGCCCCTGGTCGGCGGCGCCGTCTACGGGTTCTCGCCGTACGTCACTTCGCACGCGTCGCTGCACCTGAACCTGGTCGCCGTGTGGGTGCCGCCGCTGGTGCTGATCGTGCTCGACGAGCTCCTCGCCCGCCGCCGCCGTGGACCGGTCCGGCTGGGGGCGGCGCTCGGCGTCCTGGCCGGGCTCCAGGTGCTGATCTTCGAGGAGCTCGTGGCCACGGGCGCCGTCGCGGCCGCCGTGCTGGCTGCGATCCTCGCCCTCACGGCCCGCAACCGGGCGACCATCGCGGAGGGGGCCCGTCGCGTCGGCCGGGCCGCCCTGCCGGCCCTGGCGGGGCTGCTGGTCGTCGCGGGGCTGCCGCTGGCGGTGCAGTTCCTCGGGCCGCTCCGGATCGGCGGGCAGGTCCAGGACACCGCGCGGTTCTCCACCGACCTGCTCAACGTGGTGCTGCCGACGCGCTACCAGCTGTTCGCGCCGGAGGCCGCGACCTCGATCTCGTACGAGTTCAGCGGCCTCTACCACGAGGCGACGGCCTACCTCGGGCTGCCGCTGCTCGTGATCCTGGTGGTCGTGGCCGCACGCCGCTGGGCGGACCGCCGGCTTCGGGTGGCAGGGCTGATGGCCGCCGCGATGCTCGTGCTGTCCCTGGGGCAGACGCTCCGGGTCGGCGGCGCAGCGACAGGCGTGCCGCTGCCGTGGCTCCCGCTCAGCCTCCTGCCGCTCCTCGAGCACGCCATCCCGGGTCGGCTGACGCTCTACCTGTGGCTCGCCGTGGCAGCGATCGTGGCGGTCCTCGTGGGCGAGCTCGCCGCCCGGCACCCGTCCCAAGCCGCGCCCCGCCTGGCGGCCCTGGGCCTGGCGCTCGCGGTCGCCCTGCCGGCGCCGCTGGGCTCGTCGACGGTCGAGGTGCCCGCGTTCTTCCGCTCCTTCGACCGGCAGGGCATCGGCGACGACGCGATCGTGCTCGTCGCGCCGCACTTCACCAACGGCGCGGGCGCCGCGCCCATGCTCTGGGCGGCCGTCGCGGGCAATCGCCCCCGCCTGTACGAGGCGTATGCCTACGTGCCGGACGACAACGGCCAGCCGCGGTACGGCCCGGCGCCGACGCAGCTCACCCGGATCATGGAGCGGATCCAGGACGACGGGGTGACGCTGGTCGCCCGCGGCGCAGTCCGCGAGCAGGTCCTGCGCGACATCGCCGCCACCGGCATTACCGACGTCATCGTCGGGCCGATGGACCATCGCGAGCAGATGGTGGTGTTCTTCACCGACCTGTTCGGTCGGCCGCCGGCCGAGGTTGACGGGGTCCAGCTGTGGCACGGGGTGGCCGGCGGCTGAGCCCGCGCGGTCCTTGCCATCTGGCGCGGGCGCGTCTCGGCACGCAAACGGGGAACCGGCCGGGGGGCGGTGAGCCCGACCCGGCCGGTTCGATCGTGTGGTCCGGCGCCGTGCGGTGCCTGGGGATGGCGCTCCTAGCGCTTGCGCGCCTCGGCGGCCGGCGTGAGCAGGAGGACCGTCGCCAGCAGCCCGGCCATCGCGACCAGGAGCAGCTGCCAGGCGGAACCCGACGGGCTCGAGGGACCGGAGATCGACCCCGTGTCCGTGCTCGGAGGCGTGACGTCCGGGGTGCCGGTCTCGGCCTCGACGCTGCCCTCGGGCGTCGTCTCGGTGGTCGAGGTCTCGGTCGTCTCGGTCTCGGTCGTCTCCGTCTCGGTCGTCTGGGTGTCGGTCGTGGTCGTCTCGGTCGTGGTCGTGTCCGTCGTGGTCGTGTCAGTCGTGGTCGTGTCAGTCGTCTCGGTGTCAGTCGTCTCGGTCGTGGTCGTCGTCGTCTCGACGTCGTAGCAGAACGAGATGTGGCTGATGCCGTTGCCGGTGCCGGCCTGCGGGCCGAGGTCCGTGTCCGACGTCGCCTCGGGGCTGTACTGGTACAGGTTGTGCTTGTCGGAGCCCGCCTTCACGAACACGGCGTCAACGCCGATGTTGGAGGCCCAGTCGAAGCTGCCGGGCGTCCCGGCATCGGACTGCGCGAAGTTGGTGATGGTGACAATGAGCGTGCCGTCCGTGTACTCGCCGTTCGCCGGCGGCTCAACCTTGAGCTGCGTCCAGCTGGCATTGAAGCTGCCGCAAGTCGGGTTGCCCTCGTTGATCGGTTCGGGCGCGACGCTGGCTGCGCTTGCGGCGGTCGGTGCGATCAGCGCGGCACTGAGCAGGCCGGCGACCGCGAGCCAGCCCGCCGTCCGAGTCATCCTGGTGAGCTTCATCGATGTGGTCCCCTTTGTGCCCTGTCGCGGCCATCTGCCGCGGATGAATGCCTGCGTTGAATACTCAACGGTCGCTGCCTGCGGGCGACACCTGAATCCTGCAGCCGGAGTACCGTCCGTGTCCAGTACTCGTCGGCTACTGGACACTACCTATGACGGCACCCAACCGCACCACGGGTCCCGTTCGTGTTGCAGGAGCGCAACGAAGGGTCCTGTGACCGAAGAGTACCTTCTGCGGTCCCCGGAAATGGGGCGGACGGGACGCACTCAGGCCGGTGCGCCCCGTCCGGGTCTCGGGGACCCTGTGGTCTGCGGCGGATCCGGCGGGCCGGCGTCGAGCGGCCGGCCCTCGGGTCACCGATGGAGCGTCAGCTCCGGCGGTTCCGCCGGCGGGCTCGCGCGGGCGACGGGGCGAGAACCCCGGCACCCAGCATGAGCCCGGCGATGGCGACCAGGAGGAGGAGCAGGCCGCTGCCGGCCGGTGACTCGGATCCCTGGTCGATGGCGGACGTCGGCGGCGGCGTGATCCGCGGGGTCGGGGTGATCTCCGGTTCCGGCTTGCTCACGAACACGTCGGCCGTGTCGTCGTCCGGCGCCGTCTCGCCGGCGTCGATCGTCACGATGTTCTCGAGCGGCTGCTCGAGGGCGGCGGCGCCGTCCTCGACGGCGACCTGGTAGGTCACCGTGCCGTCCTTGGTCACGATCGGGGCGGTCCAGGTCAGCGTCCGGGTCGCCTCGTCGTAGTCGAGGAAGCTGAACTCGTCGCTGTCCGTGGCCGTCAGGTTGAGGTATACCAGCCCCTCGGGCAGCACGTCGGTGATGATCCCGTCGGTGACGGGGCCGTCGGTCAGGTCGTAGGCCAGCGTGTAGGTGAGGATGTCGCCCTCGAGCGCCTGCTTGCCCTCGGCCGTCTCGCCGTTCGTGTTCCCGGTGAAGGACTTCTCGATGACCAGCTGCGGGACGCGCACCACGGCGTCGTCGCTGGCGCTGACCTCGCCCTCGACGTCGAGGACGGGATTGGCGGTGACCACGGCGACGTTGGTGCGGACGCCGAAGTCCACCGGGAGGGTTGCCGTGCAGGTCATCGACTCGCCGGCTGCGAGGGTCGTCTCGGGGCAGACCAGGACCACATCGTCCGACGTGTCAGCCGGGGTCGCGTTGTCGTCCACGAGGCTGATGTTCTCGAGCGACGCCGTGCCCGTGTTGGTCACCAGGTAGCTGAACACCACGTCGCCCGGCTGGACCACGAGCTCGTCACCGTCGGCGGCGTCGCCGGCCGTCTTGACGAGATCGACCGCGGCGCACTGGACGATGATCGTCGCGCGTGCCTCGTTGTCCTCCGTGTCGCCGGCGGCTTCGTTGGCCGCCTCGACCGTGGCCAGGTTCGGCAGCTGGCCGCAGTCCTCGACCGAGGTCGGGGCGCTGACGGTGACGCTGGCCTGCTGGCCGCTCTCGAGATCCCCGAAGTCGCAGGTGAGCACGCCCGCGGCGATCTCGCACAGCTCGCTGTTGTCAGTCCAGGCGAGGCCGGCCGGCAGCGAGTCGGTGAGCTCGACGTCGTAGGCGGTGCCCTCACCCGCGTTCCAGACCGTGATCGTGTACGAGGCGGTCTGGCCGGCGAGGATCGGGCTGTTGTCGGCCTCCTTGATGATCCGGACGTCGGGGCACAGGACCTCCACGTCCGACCCGTCGGCGTCGGAGCCGTCGTTGGTGGTCGTGACCGAGGCCTCGTTGCGGACGGTGCCGCACGAGGCCGGGGTCGTGTCGCTCGTGACGTGGACCGACGTGCTGGCGCCGGTGGCCAGGTCCGCCGGCCCGAACGAGAGCACCCCGTTGACGATGCTCCAGCCCGGGTCGCTGTTGGCCGCGTCGATCGTCCAGGCAAGCCCGGCATTCGCCGGCAGGGCGTCAGTGACGGTCACGCCCCGGGCCGTGCCGGCGCCGGTGTTGGTGACCGTGATCGTGAACCCGATCTCGTCGGTCGCGTTGACCGACGGGTCGTCGGCGGTCTTGGTCAGCTCGATGTCCGCGCACTCGACGGTGATCGAGGCCGAGTCGCTGTTGTCCGTCGCGTCCGCGGCCGGCTCGTTGGAGGCCGTGGCGCCGGCGGTGTTGGGGATCGTGCCGCAGTTGGATGCGGTCGTCTCGCCGCTCACCGTGACGCTGGCGCTCGCACCGGGCGCGAGGGTGTCGAAGTCGCAGTCGAGGACCTGGTCGTCGCCGGTGCCCGTGATCTCGCAGCTCGCGCTGTCCTCGGTCCACGTGATGCCGCCGTCGGGCAGCGCATCGTGGAGCTCGACGTCGTAGGCGTTGCCGGCGCCGTCGTTGCTGACGGTGATCGTGAAGCTGGCCGTGTCACCCGCGCTGATCGGGCTGTTGTCGGCCGTCTTGTCGACATGGATGTCGGGGCACCTGACCCCGAGGTCCGCGTCGTCGGTGTTGTTGGCAAGGTCGTCGTCGGCCTCGTTGGAGGCCCCGACCGTCACCTCGTTGTGGAGCGACGGGCAGTCGGCGGCCGTGGTCGTGCCACTGACGATGATGTCGACGTGGGCGCCGGCGGCGAGGCTGTCGAACGCGCAGTCGAGGACGCCGTTCGTGATCGAGCAGCCGGTGGTCGTGGTCTGCCAGTCGGCCGAGCCGGGCAGGACGTCGTGGACGGTGACGTCGTACGCCGTGCCCGAGCCGAGGTTGGTGACGGTGATGGTGAAGCCCGCCTCGTCGCCGGCGCTGACCGGCGTCCTGACGGCCGACTTCACGACCTGCAGGTCGGGGCAGTCGACGATGACGGTGGCGTCGTCGCTGTTGTTGCCCTGGTTGCCGGCCGGCTCGTTGGCGGCCGCGACGGTCGCCGTGTTCGGGACGCTGCCGCACACCTCGCTGCTCGTGGTGCCGGAGACGCGGACCGTGGCGCTCGCACCGGGGGCCAGCGAGGCCCACGAACACTCGAGCACCTGGTTGTCGCCCGTCCCGGTGATCACGCAGCCGGCGCTGTCCTCGGACCACGTGATGTCGTCCGGCAGCGGGTCCGAGAGCGTGACGTCGTACGCGGTGCCGGTGCCGGCCGCGCTCGAGTTGGAGACCGTGATGTCGAAGGCGATCGGGTCGCCGGCGTTGACCGGCGAGGCCACGGCCGTCTTCACGACCGTGACGTCCGGGCACTGGATCGTGACCGAGGCGCTGGCCTCGTCCGAGCCATCGTTGCCGGTGAGCACGGTGGCCGTGTTGTCGACGACGCCGCAGTTCACGGCCGCCGAGATGGCGACGACGTGGACGCTGGACGTGGCGCCGGCAGCCATCGAGGCGGAAGCGAAGCTCAGCTGGTTCCCCACCAGGGTCCAGCCGGCGCTCGGCGCCGCGAGCGACCACGAGAACGCGGGACTGAGGGTGTCGGACGCGGACACGTCGTAGGCCGTGCCGTCCCCATTGTTGGTCACCGTGATCGTGAACCCGATCTGGTCACCGGCGTTGACGGTCGCGTCGTCGGCCGTCTTGGTGATGTCGATCTGGGCGCACAGGACGGTGATCGAGCCGCTGTCGCTGTTGTTGTCGAGCACGCTCGACGGTTCGTTGGTCGCCGAGGCGCTCGCCGTGTTGTCGATCGGGCCGCAGTTGGCGGCCGAGGTCACGGCGCTGACGGTGTAGGTCCTCGACGCGCCGGGGGCCAGGGTGCCCACGTTGCACGACAGGACCTGGGCGCCGTCGGGGCCGCTGATCGTGCAGTCCGCCTCGGACTCGGTCCAGTGGACGCCGCCGGGCAGGTTGTCGGTCAGGGTCACGCCGGTCGCGGTGCCCTGGCCGATGTTCTCGACCTTGATCGAGAACGTGGCGGTGTCGCCCGCGTTGATGCTCGAGCCGTCGGGCGTCTTGGTGACCTTGACGTCCGGGCACAGGACCTGGATCGATGCCGACGCGCTGTCGGTGCCGTCGTTGGTCGTGGTCGCGTCACCCGTGTTGTCGACGGCGCCGCAGGTGGCCGCGGTCGTCAGGCTCACGAGGTGGACGTGGTAGGACGTGCCGGCCGCCATCGTGACGCCGTTGGCGCCGCCGAAGGAAAGGACGCCGCTCGAGATCGACCAGGTGCCGGTGGTGTTCGCGGCGTCGATCGACCAGCTGAGGCCGGCGTTCGCCGGCAGGGTGTCGGAGACCTTCACGCCAAAGGCGGAACCGGGGCCGTTGCTGGCGATGGTGAGCGTGAACCCGATCTGGCTGCCGGCCGAGACGGACGCCGCGTCGGCGGTCTTGGTGAGGTCGATCGTGGCCGGGATGACCCGGAAGCACTCGGTCGTGCCGTTGGTGTGCTCGTCGGCGAGGTACTTGGAGCCGGCCGCGGGGTCGTACTCCACGCGGAAGCAGTAGTAGCCGGTCTGCGTCGGGGTGAACTCGTCGCTGTCCGCCTCGCCGCCGCTCAGGGTCCTGGTCGCGCCGACCTTGGTCCCGCCGCTGGTGCAGTCCGGGGCGCCGTTCGCGTCGGGGCCGCAGACGTAGAAGTCCACGGTGCCGGTGACGGTGCCGCTGCTGCCGGTGAGGGTGGTGTGGTCGGTGACGGTCTCGCCCTTGTTGATCACGCCGAGGCTGCCCAGGCTCGTGCCGTCGAGCTCGACCTGCGTGGCGATATCCGGCCTGGAGCACAGGAAGAACGAGCCATTGGCGAAGTCGGACAGGGTCGAGTCGGGGGACGGCGAAGAGCGGGTCTCCGCCACGAACGAGGCGAAGCAGCCCTCGTCGAGGCCGAGCGCGGTGAGGTCGATGCCGCCCTCCACCATGCCGCCGGCCGGGATGTCGTTGCTGGGGCCGTTGTCGAACTTGTCGTCGAACGTCCAGGCCGGATCCGTGCTTGACGTCGCGGCGATCGCGCAGCGCGCGTCGCCGTTGGGGGCGGTGGCGCAGGAGCCGCCGGTCTCGACCAGGTCGAGGCCGTTGTTCCACTCGTACACCCGCAGCACCGGGTTGGCGCCGCCGTTCTCGAAGTCGATCTGGACCAGGACGTCGCCGTTCTGGTGCTGGCCGGAGAACGCGCCGGTGGCCGGGCCGCCGGTCAGGCCGAACCCGCCCTTGAGGAACCAGAAGCCGACCTGCGCGGCGCCGTTGGACGCGTAGCGGTCGAGGCCGAAGTAGACGAGCAGGTTGCCGTCGTCGCGGTAGCCCGCGGCGTACGCGTGGGCGATGTCGTTCTTGTCCTGCGGCTGGCTGACGGTCGTCCACAACCAGCTGGTGATGTCGGTGACGTCCTTGGTGGAGCCGCCGTCGAAGTACTTGTCGCCGTTGCCGTTGACGGGGTCGTTCACGAACACCGTCTCGAATGCGGTGTCGTTGTCGTTGAACACGGCGTTCCAGTCGTCGCCGGCCGCGGCCCCGTTCTCGACATTGCCGTCGAGCTCGAACAGGCCGTCGTCGTGCACGGCGAGCACGCTCGCCGGTGCCGCGAAGCTCAGGTACTGCAACAGGAGTGAACACAGGAACAGCGCGGTCCAGAACAGCACGAGGCTCTTCCGGGCACCGGCGCCCATCGAGTACACGAAATCCCGAGACCTCATCCCCTGAACCTCCCCGTGCGGGACCCGGAAATCGGCGATACCGCCGCTCTCCCCTGGATGACTGGCGTGCCGGGTGCCCGTGCCCGGCGATCGTTCGACCGGAGGCTGCCCCGGAATGGGGACGAGGCTCCGGACCTCGCACAGTACTCGGCGAGGGCCGCCGAAGGTACTGGGACGCTCTGCTCCCGACCTGCCCCAATCGCACCAAGGGGCCCGGGACGGCACACGGTGGGGAGCCGATTTCGGTGCGGCGGGTCACCGGGGGTCCTGGTACCTCGGTACCGGGTGCGACACCCGGTACGATGTCGCCCGTCCCCCGGCGTCCCAACCCGAGGAGGTCTCGTGCCCAGCCCCAGCGCTCCATCCGAACCCGCCGCCCCGATCCGCTCGCGGGTCGCGGCGGCCGTCGAGCGCGCGTGGTCGAGGGCAGTCGCGGAGGGCCGGATGCCGGCCCTCGAGGCCGCGGCCGCGCCCGCCGTCGAGGTGGAGCGGCCGGCGAACCCGGCCTTCGGCGACCTCGCCACCAACCTCGCGATGAAGCTCGCCCGCCCCCTGCGCCGCCCACCGCTGGAGATCGCCGAGGCGCTGGCCGCGTCCCTCAGGGACGGCCCGGCCTCCGCCCCGGACCTGGTCGCCGCGGCGGAGGTGGCGAGGCCCGGGTTCCTCAACCTGCGGGTCGCGGACGCGGCCTACGAGGCGGTGGTCGCCCGCATCCTGGCCGACCCGGCGGGCTGGGGCCGGATCCCCGCCGTGAACCCGCGCCGCGTGAACGTCGAGTTCGTGTCCGCCAATCCCACGGGCCCGCTCACCGTGGGTAATGCGCGCGGGGCGTTCGTGGGCGACCTGCTGTGCCGGGTGCTCGAGGCGGGCGGCCAGGCCGTGACGCGCGAGTACTACTTCAACGACTCGGGCACCCAGATCGACCATCTCGGCGCGTCGGTGGCGGCCGTGCGGCGGCGCGAGCCGGTCCCCGACGACGGGTACAAGGGCGCCTACGTCGAGCAGCTTGCCCGCGAGGTGCCGGACGACGTGTGGGCCGCCGCCTTCGAGCCCGGCGCGGGCACGTCGGCGGTGCTCGGCGCCTGGGCCTCACGGCGGGTGCGGGGGATGATCGAGGCAAGCCTCGCCCGGCTGGGCGTGCACTTCGACGTCTGGAAGAGCGAGGCGTCGCTCCACGAGGAGGGCTGGGTCGACCGGGCCGTGGAGCGCCTGCGGGCAACCGGCACGGTCTATGAGCAGGACGGTGCGACCTGGTTCCGCTCGACCGCCTACGGCGACGACAAGGACCGCGTGATCTACCGGTCGGACGGGCGCCCCACGTACTTTGCCGCGGACATCGGCTACGTGACCGAGAAGTTCAGCCGAGGCTTCGACCACCTGATCTACGTCTGGGGCGTCGACCACCATGGGACGGTGGCCCGGAACAGGAACGCCGCCCAGGCGATGGGCTACGACCCGGATCACTACCAGGTCATCCTGATCGGCTGGGTGCGGTTCGTGGTCGACGGCGTCGAGGTGTCGATGTCCAAGCGCGCCGGGACGTTCGTGACGCTGGACGACCTGCTCGACGCGGTGGGCGCCGATGCCGCCCGCTGGTTCTTCGCCTCGCGCGCGACGCACGTGGAGATCGACTTCGACATCGAGCTGGCGAGGAAGCAGTCCTCGGAGAACCCCGTCTACTACGTCCAGTACGCGCACGCCCGGATCGCCTCGATCCTGCGCAAGGCCGCGGAGGCGGGGCTGGCCCCCGCGCCGGACGTGGCGGGGCTGCTCGCCGGCGAACCGGAGGCGGCGCTGGTGCGGGTGGTGGCGCGCCTGCCCGAGGTCGTCGAGGACGCGGTGCTCGCCGAGGAGACCCAGGGCGTCACGGCCTACGCGACCGAGCTCGCCACCCAGTTCCACGCCTTCTACCGCGACGCGCGGGTGATCGACGCGGCCACGCCCGAGCGCTCCGCGCAGCGCCTCGCACTGGCGCTGGCGACGAAGGTGACGCTCGCGAAGGCCCTGGCGCTGCTGGGGATCTCGGCGCCCGAATCGATGTAGCGGCGTCGCGCGCGGCCGTCGGCGGCGGCGAGCGCGCGGGCCTAGCCGGCGAGACCCAGCACGTTGGCGAGCCGGCCGAGCGTGCGATCCGAGTCCGCCGTCACCAGCACGACGCGGCGAGGTCCGGGGGTGAGCACGGACGCCGACCGGCCGGCCGCCTTCAGGCTCGCGACCAGCCCGTCGAGCGCCGCCGCGAACTCCCGCGCGTCGGCCCGCGTGTCCCAGGCCGTGTCGAGGACGACGCCAGTCGCGCCGTCCGGACCCTCGACCAGCGCCACGCGGTCACCACCCCAGCCCGCCGCGGCGTTCGCCGACACCGAGCCGCTCGAGCCGCCGCCGTCGCGGAGCACGATCTCCAGCTGGAACTCGCCGAGCGTGTCCTGGAGCGAGACGGTCCATCCGGTACCGAGCCGCCCGGCGAGGTCGGCCGGGAAGGCCACCTTGACCGGCTGCTCGTTGGATTCGAGCTTGTCGTCGTGCAGCACCTGCTCCGTGGAGTCGGGCGGGTCCTGGTACCGCGCGTCCACGGCCGCGAAGCCGCCGCCCTGGAAGTCGCGGAACGTCAGCGCCAAGCCGGCCGTGTACGGGAACAGCAGCGGCTCCTTGAGGATCGCCGGCATCCTCGCCAGCACGGCCTCCGCCTCGGGATCGCTCGCGCTGCCGGCCTCTGCCAGCTCGGCCGGGGTCAGGTGCTGCTGCGCCCACAGGCTCATGACGAGCGTTGCATCGCCCTCGGCCAGCGTCGTGCGCGCGAGCGTCCGGTCGCCCTGGTCCGTCGCCTCCCCTACCAGCGCCCGCAGCCCGAACGCCTGGTCCTGGAGCGCGTGGGCGAACTCATGGGCGTAAGTCACCTTCTCGATGGGCCCGATGTCGCCCGTGCGCGTGATGACGTACATCCGCTTGGTCTCGTCGTCGTACAGCCCGGCGACCTGGCTGGTGAGCAGCTCGACGTACAGGTCTTCGAGCGACTCGTCCTCGGGCATCAGGAGCAGCGCCTTGTACAGCCGCTCGAAGCCCACGACCAGCTCCTCGGGGTTGTCCTCGTTGAAGCTGGTGGTGACGAACTCCCGGAGCCCGGCCTCGTCCAGCACGGCACGATCCACGGGCTTCGTGGGCTGCAGGCCGCGGAGCTCCGCCACCTGGGTCTCGATCTCCTCGTACAGCGCCGCGTGGTCGTCGCTGGCAACGGGCGTGGGGGTGGGGCCGGGGGAGGCGGTGGCCGACGGGGACGGGGTGGGCGAAGCCGTCGCGGGTGGAGCAGTGGGGGTGGCCGACGGGCCCGGGCTGCCGCAGGCGGCGACGAGCAGGAGGACGGCCACCAGGGCCGGGCCGCCGGAGCGGCGTCGAAGGGGGTTCATCGCGGGGCATTCTGCCATGCCGCCCGGGACGCGCCGACCAAGGGTCGCGGTTCCCGCCCGGCCGGCGGCGAGGTGTCCGTTTCTTAACCGTCTGGCGGCTCGCGGTTGAATCTCGGCCGCCTATGGTTCCAATCGGAACACCCCTCAGGTTCCATCCTCCCTCCCTCGGGACCGGAGGCGCCGATTGGGCAGGCGTCTCCGGTCCTTCTCGTTGTGGCGGCAGGGCGGACCCGCGTCGGTTGCGCCACGCATCGCTGCCGGCGGGGGACGCGCGGGTGAAGCGGCCCATGGAAGAATGGGTGGCATGGAGCTCACCTGGTACGGACGAACCTGCATCCGCCTGCGCGGCAAGGACGCCGTGGTCGTGAACGACCCGTATCCCTCGATCGTCGGGCCCACCGGGCGGGGGATCACCGGCGACGTCATCACGTTCAGCCACCCCGACGACGCCCCGCACCCGAAGAAGGCGACCAACCTGTCGCGTGACGGCGGGACCGCGATCCCGTCCAGCCTCGAGTCGGCGTTCGTGCTGGATGGCCCCGGCGAGTACGAGGTCCGCGACGTCCTGCTCACGGGCGTGCGCACGTACCGCGACGGCGCCCGCGGGGCGGAGCGGGGGCGCCAGACCGCGTTCGTGACCGAGCTGGACGGCATCCACACGATCCACCTCGGCGACATCGGCCACGAGCTGACCGAGGAGAAGCTCGCGGACATCGGCCGGGTCGAGGTCGCGTGCGTGCCGATCGGCGGCGCACTGTCGGCGACGAAGGCCGCGGCGCTGGTCGCCCAGCTGGACCCCAAGATCGTCGTGCCGATGACCGTGTGCGAGGACGACGCCGAGTGCGAGGAGGCACTCAGGACGTTCCTCCACGAGATGGGCGCCGAGCCGGCCGTCCAGCCGCGGCTCTCGGTGACGCCATCGAGCCTGCCGCCGGAGACGACGACGGTGCTGCTCGAGCCCCGCGGCAGAGTCTGAGACGGAGCCGCGCGGCAGCGGGCTGAGGGCGGCGGCGGGTCCTACGCCCCCCGCCGGTACACGATCCGGCCGCGCTTGACGACCGCCTCGACGAGGTCCGCCCCCACCCAGTAGGGCAGCTGCCCGACGCTCGAAGCGCGCCAGACCACGACATCCGCGGTCTTGCCCGGCTCCAGCGAGCCCACCTGGTCCGCCAGTCCCAGGGCCTGGGCGGCGTTGATCGTGACCGCGGCCAGCGCCTCGGCGGGCGAGAGACCCAGCTCGAGGCAGGCGATCGTCATCACCAGCGGCAGGTTGGGGTTGGGCGACGTGCCGGGGTTGAAGTCCGTGCCCAGGGCGACCGGCACGCCCGCCTCGACGAACCGCCGGGCCGGCGCACCATCGCCCGCCATCAGGAACCACGTGGTGCCGGGGAGGAGGGTGGCGACAGTCGGCCGCTCGCCCTGGGCCACCGCGGCGAGGGCGGCGATCCCCTCGTCGCTGGGCACGTGCAGGTGGTCGGCGGACAGTGCCCCGAGCTCCGCCGCGAGCTCGGCGCCGCCCGACGGCGCCAGCTCATCCGCGTGGAGCCGGACCGACATCCCGTATGCAGCCGCCGCGAGGAGGATCCGCCGGCTCTGGTCGGCGTTGAACACGCCCTGCTCGCAGAACACGTCGCACGAGACCGCGCGGCCCTGTGCGGCGACGCCGGGCAGCTGCTCCTCGATCACGCTGCGGACGTACGCCTCCGTCCCGTCCGGTCGCGAGCGGTACTCCGGCGGCA
>MGOE01000083.1:26315-26748 GCA_001797035.1 Chloroflexi bacterium RBG_16_72_14 | reverse complement strand
GGGCACGACGTCCACCGGGCCTTCGCGCCCCAGCTCGAAGGCGACCTCCAGCAGCCGCAGCTCGGTGGCCAGGTCCAGGCCGTACCCGGACTTCGCCTCGATGGTCGTGACGCCGTGGCGCGCCATCTCGTCCAGCCAGCGCCGGCCGTGGGCGGCGAGATCCTCGGCCGAGGCGGCTCGCGTCGCGGCGACCGTGGACAGGATCCCGCCCCCGGCCGCGAGGATCTCGAGGTACCCGGCCCCCCGCTGGCGCAGGAGCAGCTCACCCTCGCGGCTGCCGGCGAACAGCAGGTGCGTATGGGGGTCGACGAGCCCGGGTGTCACCACCCCGCCGTCCGCGTCCAGCCGGGCGAAGCGGGACATCGGGTAGCCGGAGAGCTCGAGGCCCCGTTCGAGCCGGTCCCGCGGCCCGACCCCCACGACCTGCCCCTCC
>MGOE01000083.1:23647-26238 GCA_001797035.1 Chloroflexi bacterium RBG_16_72_14 | reverse complement strand
GCGCCCCGACGGACGCCCCCGGCCAGCGTCGCGACCTGCGACGCGCCGTGGATCAGCAGCCCCCGGGCCTCCGCGCTGCCCCGTCCACCCTCGATCAGCCGCAGCGTCATCCCGCGCCGCGGGCGGCGGACAGCCGCAGCTCGAGCGCCATGTGCGGCGTGAAGTCACGCAGCCGGATGGCCGACGCGGCGGCGGCCAGGCGGTCCTCGACCGAGGCCTCCGCGGGCGCCCCGGCGCGATCCGCCACGTCGAGGAACGCGGCCAGCGGCGCCAGGCCGATCAGCTCCGACTCCGCGAGCTCGACGCCGTCCTCGGCCGCCAGCTCGCCGACCGCCTCCCACGCCTGCCACAGGGGCGTCGTCCGGAAGTCGAGCAGGTTCATCGAGACCTGGGCCCGGACGGGGTGGCCGCGCTCCGGCTCCTCGACCCGGAACCCGCTGGCCTGGAGCCGGGGCAGCCCGCCGCCGGATTCGCGGACGCGGCGGGCGATCCGCCGTGCCAGGTCGACGTCGTCCGAGGCGAGGTTGATGTTCCAGGCGATGAGGAACGGTCGCGCCCCGACGGCCGTCGCGCCCGCCCGCGGGTGCATCCGCGCGGGCCCGAAGTCGGGCTGCCGCCCGTTGTGCGCGATCTCGGCCTTGAGGCCCTCGTACTGGCCGCGCCGGACGTCGGCCAGCTTGACCCGGTCCGAACGGACCGCCGCCTCGGCGTAGAGGTAGACCGGGAGGTCGAACCGGCCGGCGATCCGGGCACCGAACGTGCGGGCGAGCTCCACGCAGTGGTCCATCGTCGTGTCCGCGAGGGGAACGAACGGGATCACGTCCACGGCGCCGATCCGGGGGTGCTCGCCCGTGTGCCGCTCCATGTCGATGTCCTCGATGGCCTGCGCGACGAGGCGCTCGAGGCCCTCGGACACGGCGTCGTGCTCGCCGGCCACGGTGAGCACGCTGCGGTTGTGGCTGGGGTCCGAGGTCCGGTCGAGGAGGAACACGCCGGGCACGGACGTCAGGGCGTTCGCGAGTCGCTCCACGACGTCGAGGCGCCGGCCCTCGGAGACGTTGGGCACGCTTTCGACGAGCACCTCTCGATGCTACAAGGCCGCAGCGGCCCGGGGGCCGCGGTCCTGCGCGACACGCGCGGCACCCGCGACACATGTCGCATCGCGCGCCGCGCGCCCCCCGCCGTACACTCGATCGCCATGGCGTCTCCGAGCCGCAGCCTCCTGAGGCACCCCGACTTCCTCAAGCTCTGGACGGCCGAGACGGTCTCGGTCTTCGGCAGCGCCATCACCCAGCTGGCGCTGCCGCTGATCGCCGCCACCACGCTCAAGGTCAGCCCGTTCGAGTTCGGGCTGCTGACGACGATCGAGTTCCTGCCGTTCATCCTGCTCAGCCTGCCGGCTGGCGTGTGGGTGGACCGCCTGCGCCGCCGCCCGATCATGATCGTGGCCGACGTCGGGCGCGCCGCCGCCATCGCCTCGATCCCAGTCGCGTTCGCCGTCGACGCCCTGACCATCTGGCAGCTGTACGCGGTCGGCTTCGTCAACGGCTGCCTGACCGTATTCTTCGACGTCGCCTACCAGAGCTACCTGCCCTCGGTCGTGGAGCGTGACCAGCTGGTCGAGGGCAACTCGAAGCTGGAGATCACGCGGTCCGCCTCCCAGATCGCGGGTCCGACCGCGGCCGGCCTCCTGATCGGGTTCTTCCGGGCGCCGTTCGCGATGACGCTCGATGCCCTGAGCTACCTGTGGTCGGCGGCGTTCCTGCTGCTCATCCGGCGGCCGGAGCCCCCGGTGGAACCGCACGACGAGGTCGCCCACGGCCCCGGGCCGTCGATGCGCCGGGAGATCGGGGCCGGGCTGCGGTACGTGCTCGGCCATCGCTGGCTGCGCTCGATCGCCGCGACGACCGGGACGTCGAACTTCTTCGGCAACGTCGCGGGCGCCATCCTGATCCTGTACCTGACGACAGAGCGCGGGCTCGGGCCGGAGGCGATCGGGTTCGCGTTCTCCATCGGCTCGCTCGGGTTCCTGGGCGCGGCCCTGGTCACCGGGCGTCTCACGGGGTGGCTGGGCGTCGGGCGGATGCTGGTGCTGACGTCGATCGGGTTCAGCCTCTCCGGCCTCCCGATCGCCTTTGCGCCGGACGCGCTCATCTGGTGGGCCGTCGCGGTGAGCGGGTTCTTGGGTGGCTTCTGCGGCGTCGCCTGGAACATCAACCAGGTCTCACTGCGGCAGGCGATCACGCCCCCGCGGATGCAGGGCCGGATGAATGCCACGATGCGGTTCATCGTGTGGGGGACGATGCCGGTGGGCGCGATCCTGGGCGGGGCCCTGGGCGGGATCATCGGCCTCCAGGAGACCATCGTCGTTGGCGCGCTGGGCGGCCTGGTCGCCTTCATCCCGGTGACGCTGTCGTCCGTGCGCTCGATCGTGACGATGCCGGCGCCGATCGAGGACACGCCCTCGCCGGGCGCCGCAGCCCCGGCCGCCGAGCTCGCTTAGTCCGCCCGGCCCGGGCGGCCCGGCCATCGGAGTCGCGCACGCTGGCGCCCTGCGCACCGGCCACCTGTCGTCGCGCAGGACGGCCGTC
>MGOE01000083.1:22209-23620 GCA_001797035.1 Chloroflexi bacterium RBG_16_72_14 | reverse complement strand
TCCGGTGCCACACGCGTGCTCGCGGCGCGCGCTCGGGCTGCCGTTGGTGGTTCTGCATGCCCGGAACGATCCGCAAACCGCCGCTGCGGGCGATGGACGACGCAGACCTGAATGGCGTGGGCAGCCGAAGACGGTGGGCGCGCCTTGCTACCCCTCCAGCATCGGGATGCGGACGCCGCGCTCCCGGGCCACCTCGATCGCCCGCTGGTAGCCCGCGTCCACGTGGCGGACCACGCCCATCCCGGGATCGGTCGTCAACACCCGTTCCAGCTTGCGGGCGGCCAGCTCCGTCCCGTCCGCGACGCACACCATCCCGGCGTGCTGGCTGTACCCGATCCCGACGCCGCCGCCGTGGTGGATCGAAACCCAGGTCGCGCCGGCGGCCGTGTTGACCAGCGCGTTGAGCAGCGGCCAGTCGGCGACGGCGTCGGTGCCGTCGGCCATCGCCTCGGTCTCGCGGTTGGGCGAGGCCACGGACCCGGAGTCGAGGTGGTCGCGGCCGATCACGATCGGCGCCCTGACCTCGCCCGAGGCGACCAGCCGATTGAACTCCAGCCCGGCCTTCGCGCGCTCGCCGTAGCCCAGCCAGCAGATTCGGGCAGGCAGGCCCTGGAACGGCACCTTCGCCTCCGCCATCTCGATCCACCGGCGCAGGCCCTCGTCATCGGGGAACAGGTCCAGGATCGCGCGGTCGGTCCGCAGGATGTCCGCGGGGTCGCCCGACAGCGCCGCCCACCGGAACGGGCCCCGGCCCTCGCAGAACTGCGGCCGGATGAAGGCGGGCACGAAGCCCGGGTAGTCGAAGGCATTGGCGACGCCTGCCTCCTGCGCCTGGGCGCGCAGGTTGTTGCCGTAGTCGAACACGATGGCGCCCGCCGCCTGGAACGCGAGCATCGCCCGGACGTGGGCGGCCATCGACCGCTTCGCCCGGGCCTCGTACACGTCCGGCTGCGTGCGCCGCAGCTCCAGCGCATCCGGGAGGCTGATCTCCGCCGGCACGTAGCCGGCCAGCGCGTCGTGGGCCGAGGTCTGGTCGGTCACCACGTCGAACCGCTCGCCGCGCCGGGCCCACACGGGCTCGATCTCGGCGGCGTTGCCGACCAGGGCGATGGACGTGGCCTCGCCGCGCTGCGCCGCCAGGCGGGCGAGCGCGAGGGCGGCGTCGGGCGAGTCCGTCAGCTGGTCCACGTAGCCGATCTCGTGGCGCCGGCGCGCCCGCGCCTCGTCCACCTCGATCGCGATGCACACGCCCTCGTTCATGGTCACGGCCATCGGCTGCGCGCCGCCCATCCCGCCCAGGCCCGCGGTGAGGGTCAGGGTGCCCTTCAGCGACCCCCGGAAGTGCCGGCGCGCGCACTCCGCGAACGTCTCGTACGTGCCCTGCAGGATCCCCTGGGTGCCGATGTAGATC
>MGOE01000083.1:21948-22074 GCA_001797035.1 Chloroflexi bacterium RBG_16_72_14 | reverse complement strand
GACGCCGACGGGCTTCCCGGACTGCACGAGCAGCGTCTCGTCGTTCCCGAGCTCCCGCAGCGAGCGCACGATCGCCTCGTAGCAGTCCCAGTTACGGGCGGCCTTGCCGATGCCCCCGTACACGAC
>MGOE01000083.1:21837-21925 GCA_001797035.1 Chloroflexi bacterium RBG_16_72_14 | reverse complement strand
CCTCGGGGTCGAGGTTGTTCATCAGCATCCGCAGTACGGCCTCCTGCTGCCAGCCGCGGGTCGACAGGTCGGTGCCGCGCGGGGCGCG
>MGOE01000083.1:21298-21682 GCA_001797035.1 Chloroflexi bacterium RBG_16_72_14 | reverse complement strand
CCTCGGCCCTCCATGTACGCGTGGTAGGCGAGCAGGCCGCCGGCGCAGCTCGTGATGTACGCCGTGCGGCCGCCGAGCTCCGCCTCCGCGTTGCCGGCCACGCCGCCCGCCTGGGCGCACGCCCCCTCGTTGTAGGTGTCACGCCAGTCGCGGAAGAACGCGTCCGAGAACACGCCCGGTCGCAGTCGCGCCACGACCCCCGAGGCGAGGTCGCTCGAATCCACGGCGACGAAGAACGCGGCAGCCTCCACGTTGGCCGCGAAGGCCGGGTCCGACACCGCCTCCGCGAAGGCCACGGTCTCCTGCTGGATCGTGACGCCGTCGATATCCGCGGGCATCACCTCGAGCAGCGTAACGTCCTCGGTCACGCCGCTCCCCGGGGAC
>MGOE01000083.1:20898-21264 GCA_001797035.1 Chloroflexi bacterium RBG_16_72_14 | reverse complement strand
GATCGGGGGTCGATCCGGGCGTCGGCAGCGGTGTCGCCACGGCGCTCGCCTCCGGCGTCGCGGTTGCCGCGGGGGCCGGGCCGCACGCGGCCACGACCAGCGCGAGCGTCGCCACCAGCACGGCCGCGACCGCCGTGACGGCCGTCGTTCGCGGTCGGGTCACCACCCTCAGTCGAGCTCCCGCCGCATCACCGGGAACCGCTCGTCCGGGGCCGCCACCGCGAACCCGAGCGCCTCCCAGAACGCGGGCGTGGCGGCGCTCGTCGCGTCGCGTCGCGCCCCGACGTCCGGGTACGTCTCCACGGCGCTGAACCCGCGCCGGGCGAGGTCGTCGCACACCGCCTCGACCAGCATCGCCGCCAGCCC
>MGOE01000083.1:11931-20884 GCA_001797035.1 Chloroflexi bacterium RBG_16_72_14 | reverse complement strand
CGGCAGTCGTGGCGATGCAGGTGATCACCGCGGGCAGCGGCGAGACGGGCAGCCTCGGGTACAGCTCGCGGGTGTGCAGGGCGCGCGGATACGCCGACAGCGGCCCGAACTGGGCGAAGGCGGCCGGCTCGTCCTCGAGGAGCAGCACCTTCGCATAGCTCCCGAACACCGCGAGGCCCCGGGCGAGCAAGCGCAGCTTCGGTTGCGCGTCCGCGGGTACGGCCGGGCGGGCGACCGGCGGCGGCGCGAACGGGTTCCCGGCCGGCTCGTCGTCCCCGGCCAGGAACGGATTGCGGGCCGGCACTCGCGCCGTCGCGAACGGGTTCGCCACCGGGCCGTCGTCGTCGAGGGCGAACAGGTTGCGGGGCCGCGCGGGCGCCGCGGGGGCGGCCGGGGGTGGGGACGGCGCCAGCCACGACGATCGGGCGGCCTTCGAGCCGCGATCAGCGTCCTCCCAGTAGTCGCAGGAGCGGTGGTCGAAGCCCGGGTCCGCGCACGGCGGCAGCAGGGCGAAGGTCGCCTCGTCGGTGACGTCGATGATCCTGACCCGTGTCGCCATCAGCGGCGAGTCTATCGCCCTGCGGGCCGGACGCCCGGGGGGCTCAGATCGCGAGGTCGGGATGCGCGGGATCCACGTACGCCGCCTCGCCACCTACGATCGTCGCCGCCACGCGGAGGTCCAGCAGCGCCGTCGGATCGACCGCGAGCGGATCGCCCGAGAACACCACGAGATCGGCGAGCATGCCGGGGGCGAGCGCGCCCTTGATCGTCTCCTCGCGAGCGGCCCAGGCCGAGCCCCGGGTGAGGAGCCGGATAGCCTCCAGGGTCGTGATCCGTTGAGCGGCCATCCACGCGGGCGGCGGTGCACCGCTGGACCCGATCCGGGTGGTGGCGGTGTAGAGCGTCTGGAGCACCGGGCCGCTGGTCGGCAGGCTCCACGGGAAGTCGGTGCTGCCACAGGTGCGAACGCGCGCGTCGAGCAGGTCCCGCCAGCGGCCGATGCCTTCCACCCGTGTCGGGCCGAGCCAGCACAGCAGACTGGCAGCGTCGTCGGCGGCGAACCACGACAGCTGGATGTTGGCCACGATGCGCTGGGACCGCAACCGGGCGATCTGGTCGTCGTGCAGCAGGATCAGGTGGGTCAGGTTGCTGCGCATCGGGTTGCTGGATGCCGGATCGATGTGGGCCAGGATGTCCAGCAGCACGTCGGTCGCGCCGTCGCCCGAGCAGTGGACCGTGAGCTGGTATCCAGCGCGGTGGGCGGCGCCCATCGCCAGCTCCAGCTCGGCCGGTTCCCACCACAGGTCGCCCCGGTTGTCGCCGCTCGGGTAGCGGCACACGTCGTAGGGCTCGCGGAGGTACGGCGTGAGCCCACCGTCCGCGAAGAACTTCACGCCAGCGATCCGGACGCGCGGGCTGACCTGCTCGTCCTGCGGGTGCGCCAGGTACCAGTCGCCAAAGCGATCGGTCGCGAAGTTGGCGGGCATGTAGCAGTTCACGCGCAGGGGAAGGGCGTGCAGCGAGTCGAGACCGGCGAGACCGAGGATCCGGTCCTCGTTCGCGAAGTGCTCCGTGACGGTCGTCCAGCCCGATGCCACGGCCTTGTGGACGGCATCCTCGCCGGAGGCGACGTCAGTCCAGGCCGGGTTCGCGTCGGCGGCCCGCACGAAGTCGCCGTACCAGTGCGAGTGGGCGTCGATGAAGCCGGGATACAGGGCTCGCCCCCGCAGGTCGAGGCGGCGGGCCCCGAGACGCAGGAGGAAGCGGGCGGCGTCGTCGACCGCCACGATCCGGCCGCCGTGGATCGCGATCGCCGAGAGGCGTCCGCGCCGGGTCATCGAGTGGATCGGCCCGCCGACGAACACCGTCGTCTCGCGCGCGTGGGCGGCGGACGTCGACGCCGGGGCGGCGAGCGCGCCAAG
This sequence comes from Chloroflexi bacterium RBG_16_72_14, assembly GCA_001797035.1. GTDB lineage: Bacteria > Chloroflexota > Limnocylindria > Limnocylindrales > CSP1-4 > CAIXZV01. Next base: position 18,962 of record MGOE01000083.1, on the reverse strand, counting down.
GGCGCCAGCGGCCGTGACCTTGAGGAACCGCCGTCGATCCATCGTGATCCTCACCGTGACCCAGCGGAGATGAGGACGCACCTGCGGCTCGCCCGGCCGCGGATCACCGGGCCATCGTCACACCGTCGTCAACGGCTCACGTCCGGCCTGTCCGGCCACCAAGTCCGCCAGCGCACCGGCATGCACCAGGGCCAGCATCGCCGCCATGTCCGGGCCTGGCTCCCGGTCCTCGACGAGCCTCGGGACCCGCTCGCGGATCCGGCGCAGCGCCTCGGCGACGCCGGCACCCGGCGTGGCGGCGTCGCGTGCCGGCGTGCCGAGTCGCAGCTCCAGTGCCTGCGCGGCGCACAGCAGCTCGATCGCCACGATCTGCTCGACGTGCCCGAGGACCGTCCGTGCGTGGCGGGCGGCCGTCGCCCCCATCGACACGTGGTCCTCCTGGTTCGCGGAGGTCGGGATCGAGTCCGCGGATGACGGATGCGCGAGGACCTTGTTCTCCGACGCCAGGGCCGCCGCCGTGTACTGGACGATCATCAGCCCGCTGTTCCGCCCGGGGTCCGGCGACAGGAACGCCGGCAGGCCGCCGGACAGGCGCGGGTCCAGGAGCAGCGCCGTCCGCCGCTCGCTGATCGCCCCCAGCTCGGACAGGGCGAGCTTCGCGAAGTCGAGCGCCAGCGCGATCGGCTCGCCGTGGAAGTTGCCGCCCGAGATCACGAGGCCACCGCCCGTTGCGAGCGCATCGGTCGGGACGTCGCCGCCGGCCGGGAACACCAGCGGGTTGTCGGTCGCGGAGTTGAGCTCGATGTCCAGCACCCGGCGGAGATGGTCCAGCGCGTCTCGGACGGCGCCGTGGACCTGGGGCACGCAGCGCAGCGAGTACGGGTCCTGGACCTTGTGGGCGGACCCGTGGTGCGCCCGCTGGAGACCCGAATCACGAAGCAGGTGGCGGAGCTCGGCGGCCACGGCCAGCTGGCCCGGGTGGGGCCGAGCCAGCTGGTAGGGCGCCGCGAACGCCACCTCGGTGCCCAGCAGCGCCTCCACCGACATCGCCGCCGCGACCGACGCCGTCCGGACCAGCCGGTCGGCGTCCGCGAGCAGGAGCGCCCCAATGGCGCTCATCAGCTGCGTGCCGTTGAGCAGCGCCAGGCCCTCCTTCGGCTGCAGCACGAGCGGCTCCAGCCCCACCTCGCGCAGCGCGACCAGCGCCGGCATCACCTGGCCGCCCAGCTCCACCTCGCCCCGGCCCACCAGGGGCAGCGCCAGGTGCGCGAGCGGCGCGAGGTCCCCCGAGGCCCCGACACTGCCCTGCTCGGGCACTACCGGGTGGATGCCGAGCGCGAGGAACGCGCAGACCCGGTCCACGAGCAGCGGCCGGCAGCCCGAGTGGCCGAGCGCGAGGGTGTTGGCCCGGAGCAGCAGCATCGCGCGCACGACCTCGCGCGGGAACGGGCGCCCCACGCCCGCCGCGTGCGACGCGAGCAGGCTCTCCTGGAGCCGGGCAGCGTCACCGGGCGGGATGAAGGTGGTGGCGAGGTCACCGAACCCGGTCGTCACGCCGTACACGACCTCGCCCCGCTCGACCAGGGCGTCGATGACCGCGCGGGCCTCGGCCATGCGCTCGCGGGCGTGCACGTCCAGCGCGGCGCGGGCGCCGTGACGGGCGACCGCCTCCACGTCCCCGATCTCCAGGTCCGCGCCCGTCAGCACGACGAGGTCGCCCGGGTCGCGGGCCGGGGTCCGGCTGGGAGCGAAGTGGGCGTCGGTCACCAGTTGGAGGATAGTCGGCTATCCTCGGCTTCGCGCCCCCGCGGCCACGGGCCCCGAGCCGGGCCCCGTTCCCCCGACCGAGGAGTCCCGCCGCCCGTGCTCGCGTTCATCGACGAGATCGTCCTTCCCTTCCTCGAGAGCCTGTACGGGGCCGTCGGCTACGTGGGCGTGATGCTGGCGATGGGCATCGAGTCGGCCATGATCCCGCTGCCCTCGGAGCTGATCCTGCCGTTCGGCGGCTTCATGGTCTCGGACCCCAGCCAGATCGAGCCCCTCACCGGGCGCCCCTGGGAGTTCTGGATCGTCGTCATCGTGGCCACGATCGGCAACACGCTGGGCTCGCTGGTCGCGTACGCGGTGGGCGCCTACGGCGGGCGGCCGTTCCTCGAGCGCTACGGCAGGTACATCCTGATCCGCCCGCACGAGATCGAGGTCGCGGACCGGTTCTTCGCGAAATACGGCGCGGCCACGGTGTTCTTCGGCCGGCTGCTGCCGATCGTCCGGACGTTCATCTCGTTCCCGGCGGGCGTGACCCGGATGCCGCTGCGCAAGTTCATCACGTACTCGACGCTCGGCGCGTTCCCGTGGTCGATCGCCCTGGTCTGGGCGGGCATGCAGCTGGGGGCGAACTGGGTCGAGATCCGGCACATGCTCCAGCCGTTCGACCTCGCGATCGCCGTGGCGGTGGTGGTCGGGGCGCTGGGGCTCCTGTGGTGGCGCCTCGGGATGCCCGGCTGGCGCCGCGGGACGGAGGACGCCGCCTCCTAGTCAGATCAGCCCCAGGGCACCTCGTCGGCGCGCCGCAGGTGGGCGACATCGTTGAGCACCAGGGCCTTCGCGTCCTCCGGCCGGTCGTCGGCCTCCCAGCGCAGCACTGTCAGGTTCGCCTGCGCCTGGACGAACCGCTTGCGGTAGTCGCGCACGTCCGTGCCCAGGGCCACGCACAGCAGGATGCGGTTGGTCGAGCTGTGGGCCACGACCAGGATCGGCCGCTCCGGCGTCGTGAGGGCGGCACCCCAACCCGAGGTCGCGGCCCGGAACGACGCCTTGGCGTGCCAGCGGCGGTGCTCGTCGAGCAGGTCGGCGAGGAACGAGCGGACTCGCTCCGCGACGTCGTTGCCGGACTCGCCGCCGGGGCAGGCCAGGCGGTCCGGCGCAAGCTCCCATTCCCGGCGGAACGCGGCGTCGGCCTCGTCGATCTGGGCGTAGGTGCGCCCCTCCCACGCGCCGTAGTCCATCTCGCGGAGCCGGGGATCCGCCTCGATCCGCGCACCGCGGCCCATGATCTCCGCGGTCTCACGCGCCCGGAACAGGGTGCTCGTGATCACGCGATCGAAGCGCACCGGAGCGAGCCGCCGAGCGAGGGCCTCGGCCTGGCGGCGTCCCGCCTGGTTGATCGAGATGTCGATGCGTTGGCCGAGGTGCTGCTCGAGCTCGGAGCTGTCGGTCAGGCCGTGGCGGGTCAGGACGAGGGTGAGCATCGCAACCCAGTCTAGGGCGACGGGCGGTCGTCGGGGGCATCGCGCGCCTGGGATGACCGCGACGCGCGGCCTGTCGTGGGACAATCCGGCGGGAGGTAGCGCGTCATGAGCAACGCCCACGATCCGGTCGCAGAGGTCATCGGTCCCCACGGTGTGGGCGATCACGACGACGCGGGGCACGGTCACGACGACCACGGGCACGCGAGCGAGGCGCTCGGTCCGATCGACTGGCCGATGTGGGGCATCGGCGTGCTGGGCGTGCTCGCGGCGCTCGCCGTGGTGTGGGCGATCGTCCTGGGAACGGGGTTCTCGTTCACCGCCTGACGCGCGACAAGCCGGGCGACCCCGCCGGGCGACCCGCCGGGCGACTCCGCCCCGGGACCGCGGGCGATCGCGGCCGCTAGAACAGCCCGACGACGTTCCCGTCCGCGTCGATGTCGATCTTCTCGCCCGCGGGATGGCTGGGCAGGCCCGGCATCGTGCGCATGTCGCCGGCAAGCGGGTAGATGAACCCGGCCCCCGCCGCGAGCCTCACGTCGCGGACGGGGAAGCGATAGCCGGTCGGGCGGCCTTTGACGTTCGGGTCGTGGGACAGCGAGAGGTGCGTCTTGGCCATGCACACTGGGAGGTGCCCGTAGCCCAGGGCGGTGTACTCGGCGAGCGCCTTCGTGGCGGCCGGGGCGAAGTCGACGCCCGCGGCCCCGTAGACCCTGGTCGCGATCGTCTCGACCTTGTCGCGCAACGACATGTCATCCGGGTACAGGAGCTGGAACCCGCCACCGTCCGATGCCGCGGCGTCCCAGACGGCCGCCGCGAGCGCCTCGGCGCCCTTCCCGCCCTCGGCCCAGTTCGTGGCGACGACGGCGTCGCGGGCGCCCGCCGCCAGTGATGCCTCGCGGACGGCCTCGTACTCGGCCTGGGTGTCGGTCGGGAACGAGTTGATCGCCACGACCACCGGCACGCCGTACGCGCGGACGAGCTCCACCTGGGCGGCGAGGTTCTCGCAACCCTTGCGGACCGCGTCGACGTTCTCGGTCGTGAGCGCCGCGTCGAGCGGCTTGCCGGCGACGATCTTGCCGACCCCGCCGTGCATCTTGAGCGCCCGGATCGTGGCCACCACGACGGCCGCATCGGGTCGCAGGCCCGACGCGCGGCACTTGATGTCGAAGAACTTCTCGGCGCCCATGTCGGCCCCGAAGCCGGCTTCCGTGACGACGACGTCCGAGGTCGAGAGGGCGACCCGGTCGGCGATGATCGAGCTGTTGCCGTGGGCGATGTTGGCGAACGGGCCGCAGTGGACGTACGCCGGGCCGCCCTCGAGGGTCTGGAGGAGGTTCGGCTTGATCGCGTCCCGGAGCAGGACGGTCATCGCCCCGGCGACGCCCAGGTCCTCCGCCGTGATGGCGCTGCCTGCGCGGTTGGTCGCCATCACGATCCGTCCGAGGCGGGCCCGCAGGTCGAACAGGTCCTTGCTGAGCGCGAGGATCGCCATCACCTCGGACGCGACCGTGATCACGTACTCGCTCTCGCGGGGGACCCCGTTCTCCTTCCCGCCAAGGCCGATGATCACCTTGCGGATCGCGCGGTCGCTGATGTCCACGACACGGGGCCACCGGATCGAGAACGGGTCGATGCCCAGCGCATTGCCGTGGTGGAGGTGGTTGTCGAGGAACGCGGATGCGAGGTTGTGGGCCGCGCTGATCGCGTGGATGTCGCCGGTCAGGTGGAGGTTGAAGTCCTCCATCGGGATGATCTGGCTGTAGCCGCCGCCCGCGGCGCCGCCCTTGATCCCGAACACCGGGCCCAGCGATGGCTGGCGGATGGCAACCGCGGCCTTGCGCCCGATCCGGTTGAGGCCCTGGGCAAGCCCCACGGTGGTCGTCGTCTTGCCCTCGCCCAGCGGCGTGGGCGTGATCGCCGTCACCACGACGTACCTGCCGCGGGGGCGCTCTCGCTCGACGCGCTCGACGCCGGCCAGCGTCACTTTCGCCTTGACCGGCCCGTAGAACTCGATCTCCTCGTCCCGCAACCCGATCTCCCGGGCGATGTCGATGATCGGGCGAGGCGTCGCCGCGCGGGCGATGTCGAGGTCGGACGGGATCGAGCTGGTGGCGGTCATTGACGACTCCCGGCGAGGTGCAGGGCCCCGTGCCCGCGGCCGTTCGATGCTTGTGCCTGTGCCGCGCGGACGAGGTGGGTGAGGAGGAGCGCGTTGGTCACGGGGCCGACGCCCCCCGGAACGGGCGTGATCGCGGAGGCGACCCGGCTGGCCGACTCGAAGTCCACGTCGCCGACGAGGCGGTCGTTGACGACGTTGATGCCCACGTCCACGACCACGGCGCCCGGGCTCAGCATGTCGCCGGTGATGAGCCCGGGGACGCCGGCGGCGACGATCACGATCTCCGCGTCGCGGGTGTGGTGGGCGAGGTCCGCGGTCCGCGAGTGGCAGATCGTGACGGTGGCGTGCTCGCGCAGCATCAGCAGGGCAGCCGGCTTGCCAACGACGTTGGACCGCCCGACGAGCGTCACGCGGCGGCCGGACATGGGGATCGACGATCGCTTGAGGATCTCGACCGCCGCATGGGCGGTCGTCGGCAGGAAGCCGTCGTAGCCCAGGCTGAGCAGGCCCGCGTTGCGCGGGTGGAGGCCGTCGATGTCCTTGGCGGGGTCGAGCGTGTCGATGACCACGGTCAGCGGGATCCGCTTGGGCAGCGGCATCTGGACGATGATCCCGGCCACCATCGGATCGGCGTTGAGCGCCTCGATCTCGTGCCGGATCGCCGCCGACGAGGCGCGTCCCGGGATCTCGACCAGCCGGCCGGTGATGCCGACCTTCTCGCAGGAGCGGAGGATCTGGTTGAGGTAGACCGCGGACGGGGCGTCCTTGCCCACCAGGACGACGGCCAGCGTCGGGGCGAAGCCCCGCCTGCCGCGGAACGCCGCGACGTCGTTGGCGACCGTCGCGCGGATCTCGGCGGCGATCGGCGCGCCGAGCAGGAGCCGGGGACCCTCGCTGGTCATCCGGGTGTCACGAGCGCGCTTCGAGGAGCGGTTCCCGGGCCTCGCCGCCGCGCACGACCTCGCGCGTGCGATCCGCCAGCCGCTCCACCTCGTCGGCGAGCTCTTCGGTGCGCTCGAACAGATCGCGAGCCCTGGACTCGTCGCCCAGGGACGGGAGGTTGATGTACACGTTCGCGGCCGCGGACCGGCAGGCCGCGACGGCCATCAGGCTCGAGACCTCGAGGTCAGACGAGGCGTTCGCGTTGCTGCGCCCGGCGAGCGATTCGGCGAGGCGCACGACCTCGAGGCACGCCTCCACCGTGCGCATCGGGGCCATCGTCGCCGCGTGAGCCGCCTCGCGGATGGCCGCGGCGCGGACCGCCTTCTCCGCCTCCGTCTCGCGGGGGAGCTTCATTGCCGCGCCGTAGCCCGCGTACGCCGTGGCGTCCTCGTCGGCCAGCGCCAGGAAGCGGTCGGCGAGCGCCTCCGCATCGGCGCTCACGCGGGCGTTGAGGCCGGCATGGGCGGCGTACTTCGAGCGACCCAGGGAAAGGTTCGCGACCATCGTCACGAGGGCGGCACCGAGGCTGCCCGCGATCGCGGCGGCGGCGCCACCGCCGGGAACCGGCTCGCCCGAGGCGAGGCGCTGGACGAACTGGGCGACCGTAAGGTCGCGGAACGTGCTGCTCTCATCCACGGGCTGATTGTAGGAGCGCGCACCGCGGCTCTGCGAGCCGGACCGGCCCGTGTTTCGGAGTCCGTCCGACCCTCCGCCGCAATCCG
>MGOE01000083.1:581-11901 GCA_001797035.1 Chloroflexi bacterium RBG_16_72_14 | reverse complement strand
GCCCCGCAGCCGACCCCAGGGAGCCGACGGGGAGGAGCCGCGACTCCCGTATGTGGTGGCGTGTCAGGCGGCCTGGTCCAGCCCCTCGATCGCCCAGCGGCGTGAGCGGTGCTGGTACGTCAGGGCGAGTCGCAGGGTCGGGGTGTCCACCTCGAACACCGTGCGCGGGCCGGTGATCGCCGGGTACGCCGAGCTCTCGTCGCGGACCGCGACCAGCTTCGTGACGGGGAGGCGGTCCTCGCCCCACGTGATCTCGCGCGGCGTGCCGCTGAACCAGTCGGTGCGCACCTGGACGCTGACCGGAGCGACGCGAACCATCGCCATGGTGGTGTCTCCTTCCCTCGGCGGGGTCGTCGTCACCCGGGAGCACACCGGATGCGAACGTCTGTTCGTTTCTCACTGGACACTAGACCGAACGGGCGTTCGATGTCAAGCGTCCGCGTCGAGATCCTCCGCCGCATCCGTGACACCTTCAGTGTCACGCTCCGCCGGGCGTTCGCCCGCTTCGACGTTCGCGCCGTGGCGCCGCTCCACGGCCGTCATCGGGTCACGCTCGAACGGCGCCGGCAGCGCCGCCCGCACGAGGCGGGCCCGGGTCATCGACCGCTCGCCGTACTTGCGCCGGATCCGGTCGAGGGCCTCCGCGGCCTGGTGGCGACGCGGGTCCTCGCGCTCGAACATCGCCAGCTGGTCGCGGTCGCGGAAGTTGGACGCGGTCACGCCCACCAGGCGGATGCGCTGCCCGTGGAGCTCGCGACGCAGCAAGGTGAGCGCCGCGTCGTAGATGGGCTCCGTGAGGTCGGACGGCACCTCGAGGCCCACCTGGCGGGTGATCGTCGTGAAGCTCGAGTCGCGCAGCTTGAGGTGCACCGTCGCGGCCCGCAGCCCCGACGACCGGAGGCGTCCGGCGACGCCGTCGGCCATGCCCAGCAGCGTGCGCTCGATGACCTCGCGGTCCGCGGTGTCCACGTCGAACGTGTGCTCGTGTCCGATGGTCTTCGCCGCCTCGCCCGTGGCCACCGGGTCGGGATCGACGCCCACCGCCCGCTCGACGAGCGAGGCCCCGTGCTTGCCGAACCGCCGGCCGAGGGCGTCGGGGGGCAGGGCCGCCAGATCCCCGATCGTCCGCACCCCGAAGTCGCGGAGCGCGGCCGCGGTCTTCTCGCCGACGCCCCACAGGCGCGAGATCTCCAGCGGCGCGAGGAACGCAGCCTCCTCACCCGGCGGTACCACGACCAGGCCGTCCGGCTTGCGCAGGTCCGAGGCGATCTTGGCGACCAGCTTCGTCGTGGCCACGCCGACGGACGCAGTCAGCCCCACCTCGTCCCGGATCGCATCCTTGATCCGGCGGGCGATCGTCTCGCCGTCACCGAACAGGGCCCGTGACGCCGTGACGTCCAGGAAGGCCTCGTCGATCGACACCGGCTGCACCTGCGGTGTGAACCGGCGGAGGATGGCCATGACCTCGCGGCTGACGGCCTGGTACTTGCGCCCGTCCACGGGCAGGAAGATCCCGTGCGGGCAGAGGCGGCCGGCCGTGCGCAGCGGCATCGCCGAGTGCACGCCGAACCTGCGCGCCTCGTAGCTGGCGGTCGACACGACACCGCGCTGGTTCGGGCCGCCGCCCCCGACGATGACCGCCTTGCCACGCAGCTCCGGCCGGTCCCGCTGCTCGACGGCCGCGAAGAACGCGTCGAGGTCCATGTGAAGGATCACGCGCTCGCTCACGTGCGCGATTGTCGCCCCGCCGCGTGACGACGTGCTGTCACGGGATCCGTGCCGCCCGCGCGCTCGGACCGCCTGGGATGCGACACCGCCCGGTCCACGGGGATCCGGGCAGTCGAATGTGCGTGTCGCGGCGGGCGGGCGGCCCGCAGGGGTCAGCCCTTGGGCTCGACGATGATGGTGACCTCCGGCGTCATGCCAGACAGCACCTTGATCGCCACCTTGTACGTGCCCAGCGCCTTGATCGGCTGGTCGAGGTCGATCTTGTGCTTGTCCACCGAGATGCCGCGGCGGCCGAGGGCATCGGCGATGTCCTGGGTGTTGATCGAGCCGTAGAGCTTGCCGCCCTCGCCGACCTTGACACCCATGGTGAGCGTCGTGCTGCCAATGCGGGTGGCGGCGATCTCCGCCTCCTCGCGCTCACGCTTGCGCTTGTCCTCGCGGCTCGCGATGTCGTGCTGGTAGGCGCGATAGGCACCGCCCGACGCGGGCACGGCGAGCTTCTGCGGGATGAGGAAGTTCTGGGCGAACCCGTCCGCGACGGTCTTCATCTCGCCGGTCTTGCCGAGCTTTGCGACGTCCGTCGTCAGGATCACCTTCACGCGATCGAACCCTCCTTGTTGATCCAGGACCGGACCCGCGGCCCGATCCCGCTGTGTGCCAGCGCGTTGCCGGCGACGGCGATCGTCCCCGGCACCTGGCGCACGAGGCGCCGGAGCGGGCGAGGCGTGAACCGCCGGATGCGCGCGACGTCATCCCCGAACGCCCGCCTGTCGATCCCCAGCTCGTCGAGCTTCTCGTCGAGGACCTCGCCCGGGACGCCGTCGAGGAACAGGTCGACGGCCAGCACCACGACCACGAGGTCGTCGAGCCCGCCGAGGACCGGCAGGTCGTCCGGCACCAGGTCGTGCCCGACGAGGATGTACCCCAGCGCCGCCGCGAGCATCGCCTTCCGCCCGCCGGGCGTCCGCTCATCGCGGACGAGCTCCCAGAACAGGCGGCCGTAGATCGGCGCGCGGCTCGCGATCGGCAGGAACGCGGCCCAGGCGAGCAGGCGTCGGACGCCGATCCGCGGTCCGCGGCGTCGGTGTGCCGTGCGCTGTCTGTCGTCGCGGTCCGACCGCGCGGCTCGGGCCACCCCAGTCCTCTCGTGCGTCCCGGTGCCGAACGTGGTCTCCGGGGAGGCGAGTCTATCAGGGGTCCGGCACGAGTCCATCGCAGGTGGCCGAGCGTGGGCGTCGCAAGGCCGCCCACCCGTCCGCTCGCGACGCCCCGCGCCACGCACGCGGGGACCAGCTATCTGCGGCGCGACCCGGCCGCCACCGCCTGTCGACCCCGGGGCGCGCATTGGTGCCCGGCCACGCGGCCGCTCGCTGTTCGGATCATCCGGAAATCGCGCCCACCTGCGCCTCCTGCGCCCGCGAACGCCACGATTGACATCGAACGTCCGTTCGGTATGATGGACGGGTGAAAGGAGGCGCCAGGTGACCCGTCACGACGCCGAACGCAAGCGCAAGATCCTGGACGTGATCGCGGCGACGATCCGCGCCCGCGGCTACCCGCCGTCCGTGCGCGAGATCGCCAAGGCCGTCGGACTCGCCTCCACCTCCGCCGTGCATCACCATCTCCAGATCCTGGAGCGGGAAGGGTACCTGGAGCGCGGCGCAGCACAGTCCCGCGCGATCCGCCTCACGCCCACGGCCGCGCTCCGGCTCGGGCTCGCGGCGGAGCTGACGCCCCAGGCGATGCCCAGCGAGACGCATGCCCTGCCGATCATCGGCGAGATCGCGGCCGGTGGCCCGATCGAGGCTTACCAGGACGCATCGGAGACGCTCGCGGTCCCGGACATCCTCGCCCCCGCAGGCGACGCGTACGTCCTGCGCGTGCGCGGGGACTCGATGATCGAGGCCCACATCGCGGACGGGGACTTCGTGGTCATCCGCCCCCAGGAGACGGCCCGGGACGGTGACATCGTCGTCGCCCAGGTCGAGGAGAACGCCGTCACCCTCAAGCGGTTCTTCCGGGAGAAGGACCAGGTCCGCCTGCAGCCCGCCAACCCGAACTACGCCCCCCAGTTCTACCCGTCGGTGAGGATCCAGGGAAAGCTGATCGGCGTCATCCGCCGCCTCGACTGAGCGGCCGTGATGCGGCCGATCCCTGCGTTGCCGGCCTCCGCGGCTCGTTCACGCACACGGAGTGCACTCGCTCGCCCGCTCGGCCGGCGCCTTGGGCTCGGCGCGCCTGACGGGCGCTCGGGCGTCCACACGTAGTCCACATCCGACGGTATGCCCTCGCACGGCCCTCCACATGGATTCCTGGACGGCGCAACAACTCGTTCATAACCCCCTTTCGCCGACCGGCCCCCACCGGCGACCTTCGGACCGTCCCGCCCTGCACGTGGAGTCCTGTCGCGCGTGATCGATCGCCTGCCGCCGCAATCCATCGAAGCCGAGCAGTCGGTGCTCGGGGCCATCCTCATCGACCGGGACGCGGTCATCGAGGTCGCGGAGTTCCTGCGCCCGGAGGACTTCTACCGCCAGGCCCACGCCCGGGTCTACGCGGTGATGCTGGACCTGTTCGAGCGTCGCGAGCCCATCGACGTCGTCACGGTCTCCGAGGCCCTGGAGCGGAGTGGTGAGCTCGAGGGCATCGGCGGCCGCGCGTACCTCGGGACCCTGGCGAACCAGACGCCTACGGCGGTCCACGCGACCCAGTACGCGCGGATCGTCGAGCGCAAGTCGCTGCTGCGGAACCTCATCGGGGCCGCCGGCAAGATCGCCGGCATCGGGTACGAGGACTCGGCCGAGGTCCAGGAGGCGGTGGACCGCGCGGAGGCGGAGCTGTTCGCCGTCAGCCAGCGACGGGTCTCGGTCAGCTTCTCGCCGCTCAAGTCGCTGCTTCACGACGCGTACGACCGGCTGGACTACCTCCATGCCCACCGGGGCGAGATCAGCGGCATCCGCACCGGGTTCCAGGACCTGGACACCCTGACCACCGGCCTCCAGAAGAGCGACCTCGTGATCCTCGCGGCCCGCCCGTCGGTCGGCAAGACGAGCCTCGCGCTCAACATCGCGGAGCACGCCGCCGTGCGCGACAAGAAGAGCGTCGGGATCTTCAGCCTCGAGATGAGCAAGGAGCAGCTGGTGCTGCGCCTGCTCTCGTCCGTGGCCAACATCGATTCGCAGCGCCTGCGCACGGGCTTCCTCGAGGAGCTGGACTTCGCGCGCATCGCGCCCGCGATGAACGCCCTGTCCGAGGCCCCGGTCTACATCGACGACACGCCCAACATCACCACGATGGAGCTGCGCACCAAGGCCCGGCGGCTGCAGGCGGAGGCCGGCCTGGACCTCGTGATCGTGGACTACCTCCAGCTGATGCAGTCGTCCACCACGTCGCGGGACGCCAACCGCGTGCAGGAGGTGTCGGAGATCTCCCGCGGGCTCAAGGCGCTCGCGCGTGAGCTCAAGCTGCCGGTGATGGCGCTCAGCCAGCTGTCACGCCAGCCGGAGATGCGGGAGTCGAAGGAGCCGCGCCTGTCGGACCTCCGGGAGTCCGGGAGCATCGAGCAGGACGCGGACCTCGTGATCTTCCTGTGGCGCGAGAAGGAGCGCGGCTCGGATGACCAGGTCACGGACGGCGAGGTCGTGAAGCTCAAGCTGGCCAAGCATCGCAACGGCCCGACGGGCGAGATCGACCTGTGGTTCAGGAAGGCGCAGACGCGCTTCGTGAACTACGCCGGGGAGCGGTTCGCAGACGTCGGCTGACACTTGATCGGCCGCGGCCCGCGGCGTCGAGAACCCTACGCGTCCTCGTCGGGGAGCAGCGGCCGGAGCACGAACGAGTAGAGCACGTCGTCCACCCGGTAGTACAGGCCGCTCTGGACGCCGGCCTCGAAGCCCGCGACGTCGACCGCCTCTGCCTCCGACGGCGTCAGGACGCGGGTGCGCTGCTGGAGCACGCTGGCGTCCGCCGGGAGGTTGAAGTCCGCGAGTGCGAGCTCGGGCCACGGCCAGTCGCGGACGTTCACGCCCTGGACGCCGGCCGCTTCCAGCAGGATGCCGCGGTAGGCCGCCGGCGCGTATGGCTGGCTGGCGAGGCTGCCGCCGGCATCGAAGTCCCGGAGCCGCTCGCCCAGCTTCGCCAGCGTTGTCTTGATCGCGGTGTCCGGGCCGGGCTCGGCGTCGATCCCGAGGGCCATCACCGAGACGGTCTTGGAGTCGCCGTCCGCGTTGATCTCGAACACGGCCGTGGGCGCGTCGGCGACCATCGGGTTGTCGTACTGCTCGCGCGCGATCGCGAGCCCGCCGTCCGCCAGTGCGAACTCGATGAGGTCCTGGATCTGTGCCTCGCTGAGCTTCGCGGTCCGGATCGACTGCCCGATCGCCGGCTGGTTCTCCCGAAACACGACGGGCTCGTTGGAGACGAACACCACCGTGCCGTCGCCATAGAGCGTGAAGTACGGCACGTGGGCCGCGAGGAACTCCACGGGCACGAAGCCACCGGACTCGTCGTACCTGAGCACGATGTCGTCGGCACCGGTCGGGTGCGCGATGCCCTCGGAGGACGGGCTGGCGGGTGCTGCCGTCGGGGAGGCGCTCCCGCCGGGGCTGCCGGTCGCTCCCGGCGACGTGCAGGCGATGGTCGCGAGGGTGACGAGCAGGACGGTGGCGGGAAGGATCGTTCGATTCGACATGCGCCCCGAGACGCCGGGACGCGCGGTCGGGTTCCGGCGGCCCGAACCACCTGGCGGCGCGCCGGCCGCGGGCGGAGTGCTTGACGCCGCGCGTACTGTCTCCCCAAAGAGTTCCGGGCTTCCGAGCCCGCCCGTCTCGAGCGCCGATCCTCCTGCGCGCGCCCGTGCCGGTCCCGTCCTTCGGGCCGGAGCTCACGACACGCTGGCCCAGGGAGGGGACAGAGGGTGTTCCAGGATCGGTCGCTGACCTGCCGCGACTGCGGCGAGTCGTTCCTGTTCTCGTCCGGCGAGCAGGCCTTCTTCGCGAGCAAGGGCCTGACCAACGACCCGCAGCGCTGCTCGACGTGCCGGGCAGCGGCGAAGCGGGCGAGGAGCGCGTCGCCATCGGGCTCTCGCGAGTACCACGCCGCGGTCTGCAACAGCTGCGGCGGCCAGGCGGTCGTCCCGTTCCAGCCGCGGAATGACCGGCCCGTCTACTGCAGCACCTGCTTCGACAAGGTTCGCGCCGAGGCGACCGCTTCGGCCTGATCGCGCGGGGCCTATGCTGGACCCGACAGCCAGCAGGAGGAGCCGCGTGGGCGTGATCATCATCAGGGAGATGGTCGGGACGAGCCCCCGATCGTGGAGCGATGCCGCCCGCCAGGCCGTCGCGACCGCCTCGAAGACCGTGCGCAACATCCGGACGATCGAGGTCGTGAAGTCCACCGCGCGGATCGAGGACGGCGAGATCGTCGAGTACCAGGTGGAGCTCAAGATCGGGTTCGAGTACGAGGGCTGACCGCAGAAGATAAGCCGCCGATGAGCGGCACCCGGCACCATGCCGGGCATGCCCACGACGACCTACGGACCCGACCGTCATCGGGCCGGCCCACCGGCCGCCGAGCCACCGGCTCCGTCCGCGCCCGCGCCGGCGCCCGTCCCGCCCGCCGCGCCCAGACGGACTCGACGGCCGCATCGCGTTGACGGCGCCGATCGCCCGTCCGTATCGTTCGCCCCCGATGGCGGCGCGGACGCGGGCCGACCCGCACGACCGCCCCAGTCGACCATGGGTGGGCACGAGGGGCATGGACTCGTCGCGGTGGGGCCGGGCATCCCGGGCGCCATCCTGCTCGGCGCGCCGGGCCTGTTCGCCGTGAACCCGTTCCCGGTCACCGGTGCCCGGATCCATCGACCGCTGCTGCGCGCGGACACGCTGTCCCGCGAGCGCCTCAACGGGTGGCTGGACCAGGCCGTGACCGGGCGCCTGGCGCTGATCGTCGCCGAGGCCGGGTTTGGCAAGACCACCCTCCTCGCGGACTGGTCCCGGCACACCGAGCGGCTGACGGCCTGGTACCGGCTCGAGTCGGACGACCGGGACTGGCTCACCTTCCTGCGCCACCTGGTGGCCAGTGGGCGCGAGCTGGACCCGGAGTTCGCGGCCGAGACTTATGCGCGGCTGCTCCAGCTCGGTCCGGGAGGCCCCACGCAGGCGGACCTCGTGGCGAGCCTCGTTCGCGACATGTCCGACTTCGCCGCCGGCCATCCGCAGGGCTTCACGCTGATCTTCGACGACTACCACGTGATCGACCGCTGCGAGGAGACGGAGCCGATCGTGCGCGCGATCCTCGACCGCACCGGCCCCGGCTTCTCCGTGATCATCGCCAGCCGCGCTGCCCCAAGGCTGCCCCTAGGCCGCCTCCGGTCCCGCGGCGGCGTCGCTCGCCTCGACGGCGATGACCTCTGCTTCGACGTCCCCGAAGCGGATCGCCTGTTCCGCGACGCCTACCACCAGCCGCTCGAACCCGACGTCGTCACCAGCCTGATCGACCGCACCGAAGGCTGGCCGGCCCTCCTGAGCCTCGTCCACACCAACATCGACGAAGGTGGAGGCCGGGACGCACGTGACCTCGTTCATCAACTGTCCGCCACCGGCGGAGACCTGTACGACTACATGGCAGAGGAAGTGACGGCAACGCTCTCTATTGAGCTTCGCGCGTTCCTAACCCGCGCATCGCTGCTTGACTGGGTTGACATTGGCCCGGCAGCGATCGTCGATGATCGAAGCCAATCCGACATCGCAGCGTTCATCCGCCAAGCCGAGGAGCTCGGCCTGTTGGGGCGACCTGACACAACCGCACCTCATCGGTTCCACCCGCTTGTCCGCGACTTCCTACGCGGTCGATTGCTTGACGACATAGGTGAAGCCGGCGTGCGCGAGATGCACCTCCGCTTGGCCGTAGCGCTCGAGCCTCATGACTGGCGTGCTTCGGCCACCCACTACCTCGAGGCCGGCGATGCGGCGGCTGTTGAGCGCGTACTGGATGCATCCCTAGAGCTGATCCTTGCGTCCGGCCTCCTGGATCAGGTGCGCCCGTTTCTCGACGGCTCAGCGGGCGATCCTGATCGACCTTCGGCCCTGCTGCTCCGCTCGCGGGTCGAAATGGCTCGCGGCAATCTCGACATCGCGACGGAGCTTGCCCGCAGGGCGTGCGACGCCGCGCAAACCGCACCGTTGGCCGGGATCACGCTGCTGAACCTCGCGACCGTCCTTGGCGTTAGCGGTTTCCCTGACGAGGCAATGCGTCATGCCTCGGAAGCCATGCGACACCACCTCACCCCAGGGCAACGAGACGTCGCCCTCGCGACCGTGGCCATGTGGGAGGCGAGGCACAGGGGAAGTCTCGCGAGGATCGCGGAGGATCTGCGCAGCCTCATCCGTCGTCAGGACCGCCAAGGCCACGTCCGCTACGCGAGTGTCAGCCGGCTGAACCTCGCGTCAGTCCTCTACTGGCGCGGCGAGGTAGAGGAGTCCCTCGCCGTGGCGACCCGTGCGGAGGCGGGCTTCCGGGAGTGCGGGGCTCCTGACCTCGAGAGGGGGGCTGCGCAGGCGGCCCGCGCGACGGCACTCGCGTTCCTGGGGAACGACTCCGACGCTCGGAATCTGCTTGATGATGCGGCATCGTCCCGCTCGGTCGTGGCTCGCGACGAGGCCACCCTTGAGACAGCCAAGGTCATGAGCGATTTTGGCGATGCAGAGGACGCAGTGACAGCACTCAACCGCGTCGGTCCGACATCTCTGGAGCCTGGCATCGTTGGATACTGGGCATTGGTGTCAGGCCAAGTGGCGCTGCGGATGGGTGACACTGCCAAGGCTGCCCACATGATCGCCCTACTCGCGGACTCGCCCTGCCACGATGTCTGCGGTGAGCTCAGGGGGCAGCTCCTGAAGGCGCGGGTGGCGATTGCGCGCGAACCCGACCGCGCTATCGACGAGCTGACGATCCTCCGCTCGATCGCAGACGACCAGCGCTCACGCCTTGGGCGGCTGCTGGCAGACATGCTCGCCAAAATCGCGTCAGATGGCACACTCGGATCGGAGATTGCCCAGCTGATGCCGAGCGAGACCGCGGTGCTGTCGATGGTCGCCGAGGACATCGCCACGAATATGCACAGGCTTACCCCGGACGCGAAGGAGCGTGTGATCAGCGAGGCCAGACGGCGGCCCAGCAGGTGGGCTACTGCCCTGCGCCTCGCTGTGCGGTCCAGCGCCCCGGCCCGAGCGGAGGCGGCCGTCGCGCTGAGCGAAATCGGCACGACTGGAGATGTCGACCTCCTGCGAGCCGTTGCCGGGACCAACCGTGCGATAAGGGCCGTTGCCGCTCGGCTTGCCCGCCGTCTCGCCCCGAGTGTGTTCATTCAGGACCTGGGCGCAGTCGACGTCCGCCTTGGCGAACGGCCGCTCGGTCGCAGCATGCGCCGGAAGGTTCTCGGCCTGCTCTGCTACCTGGCATCGCGACCGAACATGGCCGCGACGCGCGATGAGGCGCTCGACGCCTTGTGGCCCGATCTTGGACCCGACACAGCAGCGAACTCGCTTCACCAGACGATCTACTTCCTCCGCCGAGTCTTCGAGCCCGACTACCGCGAGGGGTACAGCGCGGGGTACGTCTTGTTTGATGGCGACGTCGTGAGCCTGAACGAGGAGCTCTTTGACAGTGCGAGCCGCCGATGCTGGCGACTACTGTCCGAGTCCCGCCGGGTACGAGCGGAGGTTGTCCCCGAGCTGCTCCGAGCCTATTCCGGTCGATACGCCCTGGACTTCATGTACGAGGACTGGGCCAGCGACTACCGAGACACGCTGCACGCTGCGGTGTTGGCGGCCATCGAACACGCCATCGCGATCGCTCTAGGAACTGGTGACTACGATCGGGCGATCGAACTGGCGCAAGGGGTCCTCGCAATGGATCCTGGCGCGGACGCTGTTGAACTCACCCTTCTGCGTGCCTACAAGGCCAGCGGGCGCCACGCTGCCGCGGCGGAGCAGTATGCGCACTACTCGTCGGTCTTGCGGGATCAACTCGGCGTGGAGCCTCCTCGATTGGATGAGATTTGAGCCTCACGAGGGATCGCAAAACGTCTGTAATGCGGATGCGATGGATCCGGCTCGCGGGTGTAGACATAGGTAGGGTTCCGTATTGACCGGTGCGGAGCGGCACCCATATAGTCCGCCCCGCACTAGTACGAAGGTACGGTGCATCAAGGAAACGCTCGGACGCGCTGATGCCCCCACCTGAATTGGGCACTTAGGGTGGGGGTGGAGCGAGTAGTGCAACCGACCGACTTTCGAGTCAGGTCGGTTTTCGTGTTCTCCGGGGCACGAAGGCCGCGAGGAGGAACGAGCGTGGCACCGGAAGCCATCATCAAGGGCTGGTAGCTCAGGTCGCATAGGAGACACGCCATGCGATCCAGGGTGATCCGAATCCTGACGGCACTCGGCAGCGTAGCGGCATTGGCCCTCGCTGGCGGGGCTTCCATTCGGGGTTTCTAGGGAACTTTGGTCCCATTGTTGGGACGAAGGGCGGTGGTACCCTCCCCGCTGCGTAAGGCAGAGGTGGCATGCCCCGGTCCCTGAAGCTCTACATC
>MGOE01000083.1:177-531 GCA_001797035.1 Chloroflexi bacterium RBG_16_72_14 | reverse complement strand
CCGGCAGATCCGCGGATTGCGATCCAGCTTGACAGCAATCCGATCGCAACAGAGGCCGAGATCATGGTCGGTGTTGCGTTTTGGATCGCGGTGTGCCTGTTTGCCCAGGCACTCCCAGTTCGGATGCCCCGCGGCATGCTCGTCGCGGTATCGATTGCCCCGCTGCTGGCGGCCATGAGTCTCGGGGGACCCGCTGTTGCCGCGTGGGTCGCACTGATCGGGACTACCGAAGCCCGAGAGCTCCGGGGTTCGATCCCTTGGTACGGAACGGTTGCGAATCACGCTGGCATCGTTCCACCAGCCGTCGCGGCCGCCCTCGTGGCTGAGTTGACTGGGCGCGGTTCTACCAGTCTC
>MGOE01000083.1:0-161 GCA_001797035.1 Chloroflexi bacterium RBG_16_72_14 | reverse complement strand
CGATCACGGTCGGAGCCGCTGTTCTGTTCCTACTGAACCTCTTGGCCGTTTCGGCTCTGCTCGCGCTGAGAACCGGCCAGCCCATCAAGAACCTGCTGCTCAGCGATCCACGCAACTTTGCCGCCAGCCTCGTGGCGCTCGCGCCGCTTGGGTGGCTCATG
>MGOE01000082.1:7846-10111 GCA_001797035.1 Chloroflexi bacterium RBG_16_72_14 | reverse complement strand
CGCGGCGAGGCCGGCGAGGAGCGCCGCCGGATCCCCGCCCGGGACGATCCGGACGGGCACGCGGGCGGCGATTGCGCGCCACAGCACGCCCAGCCCGGCCACGTGCCCGAGACCCAGCGCCAGCAGCCAGCCGGTCGCCGGGGGCAGGGCGGCCATCCAGGCGTCCGCGCTCGCGGCGAGCGCCTGGCTCGAGAGGATCACGCCCTTCGGCCGCCCGGTCGTGCCCGAGGTGAGCACGATGACGCCCGGCCCACCGGGCGCGCGGCCGACGCGCCCCGACCCGCCCCCGCTGTCGCCGATCACGAGCGCGGGCGTCAGTGCGTCGAGCGCCGCGGCCCGCTCCGCGGCCGTCAGCCCCGCCGGCAGGGGCGCCGCGACCCCGCCCGCGCGCAGGACGCCGAGGATCGTTGCCACCGAGACGGCCGACGCCTCACCGGGCACCGCGACCACGCCACCGGCGCGGATCCCGGCGGCTCCCACGTCCGCGGCGACCGCGTCGCACCTCGCGTCGAGCTCCGCCCAGGTCAGCCTCGCGTCGCCGTCCGCGATGGCGAGCTCGGCGCCGGCATCCCGGGCATGCCGCCCGACCAGCGCCTCCGCGGACCAGCCCCCGGTCACCGCGCCACCTCCGGCACCCGGTACCGGGCGACCGCCGCCTCGTCCACGGCGAGGGCGCCCGCGGCGAGGGCCCGGAGCCGGCCGTCGGCCACCTCGAGCGGGCCGACCAGCAGGTCGTCCTCCAGCAGGTCGAGCGTCGCCAGGCCGTGGTCGCGCTCGGCGGCCGGCCAGCCGGGGACATCGGGGAGGTTCGAGGCTGCGACGATGGCCGCCCGCAGCCCGATCCCCGTCTCGAGCGACGAAGTCACGACGACCGGTACGCCCGCCGCGCCGGCGAGGCGCGCGATGGCGGCCACCGCCGCCCGTCCCCCGACACGCGCCGGCTTCAGCACGAGCACGTCGGCCGCCCCGGCCCCCAGCACGGACCGCGCGTCGGCGACGGACGCAACCGCCTCGTCGGCCGCGATCGGCACGCCGACGCGCGTCCGCAGCGCGGCCATCCCGGCGAGATCGGCCGCCGGCAGCGGCTGCTCCGCGTACTGCAGCCCGAACCCGGCCAGCGCCCGCAGCCGCAGGGCCGCGCCATCGAGGTCCCACGCCCCATTCGCGTCCAGCCGGAGCGCCACGTCGTCGCCGGCGGCGGCGCGCGCGGCGCCGACTCGCGCGACCAGCGCGGCCACGTCGTCGTCGCTACCCACCTTGAGCTTGAGCGTACGGAACCCGCGATCCACCGCCTCCGACGCCGACGCGGCCACCGCGTCCGGCGAGCCGGCCGTGATCGTGGCGTTCACCCGGACGCCGGTCGCGAGCGCCGCCGCGACCGCCCGGTCGTCGAGCGCCAGCTGGTCGAGCACCGACGCCATCGCCCGTCCGGCGGCCCCCGAGCGGTCGAGCAGCGCGGGAGCGGGCGCCAACGCCGTCGCGACCATGTCATCGAGCAGGGCCTCCAGCACCGGCGCGTCGTCCTCGTCGTCGAGCACGGCCTCGCCCCAGGCGATCCGCCCGTCATCGAGCTCGGCGCGCAGGAGCCACGAGTCGCCCGCCGTCCACATCCGCGCGGCCGACACGAACGGCGCGCGGAACGGCACGCGGATGCGGATCCACGACAGCGACCGCATCACGCAGTCGGGCCTCCGCGGATCGACCCCGCCAGCACCAGGCCGGCCGCGAACAGCACACCGAACCAGAGCGACAGGCGGGCCGTCCCCTTGAGCACCGGGTTCAGGGCGCGCGGGTCGGCGAAGTCGCGAACGGTGCGTACCAGGGGCCAGGCCATCGGCAGCGTCAGGACCGGCAGCAGGACAGCGTGGCGGAGACCGATCGCATCGGGCGCCGGCCCGACCCCCGCAGCCAACCACGAGACGAACAGGAGCAGCGGTACCGCGTACGCGAGCCCAAGCAGCACCGCGAACTCGGCCTGCGTCGCGCGCCTGCCCAGCACGACCGCGAGCGTCCGCTTGCCGGTCGCGGTGTCGGTGGGGATGTCGCGCAGGTTGTTGACCACCAGGATCGCCGTGATCAGCGCGCCCGGGGCCAGCGCGGCCACGACGAACAGCGGCTCCAGCCGCAGCGTCTGCAGGTAGGCCGTCCCGGCCACGGCGACCAGGCCAAAGAAGATGAACACGAACACCTCGCCCAGGGCCCGGTACCCGTACGGGAACGGACCCCCGGTGTAGGCGAGCGCGGCGATCACCGCGGCCACACCGA
>MGOE01000082.1:2847-7836 GCA_001797035.1 Chloroflexi bacterium RBG_16_72_14 | reverse complement strand
CACCGGCCCCCCGACGGTGACCAGCCACAGGCCCACCAGCCCCGCGAGGCCGACGGTGATCGCGATCGCGACCTCGAGCTGCCGCTCGGTCACGTAGCCGGCCGCCGCGACGCGCGTCGGACCCTGGCGGTCGGGCGTGTCGGCGCCGCGCCGGAAGTCGGACAGGTCGTTGGCGAAGTTGGCCAGCACCTGGAGCAGCAGCGCCACGACGAGACAGCCCAGGGCGGCGTCGAGCCGGAGCGGGGCGCCGGTGGCCAGCGCGGCCCCGAGGCCAACCACGACCCCGGACAGCGCGGCCGGCAACGTGTGCGGGCGCGCGGCGAGGACCCAGACGCGAAGGGAGGAGGGCCGCGGGGGCGGGGCGGCGGACTGCCCTGCGGGGGCGGCAGTCATCAGGGCCGCCGCGGGTACTTGCGGTAGTCCGCACGGCGCTTGGAGAGGAACGCCCGCGACCCCTCGTGCGCCTCCTCGGTCGTGTAGTACAGCCCCGTCGCGTTGCCGGCGAACTCCTGGAGCCCGGCCAGGCCGTCGGTGGCGACGAGGAACGCGGACTTGAGGAACCGGATCGCGGTCGGGCTCATGTCCAGGATCTCGTTCGCCCAGTGCACGCCCTCGGCCTCCAGGTCCGCCAGGGGCACGACCCGGTTCACGAGGTTCATCGCCAGCGCCTCCTGCGCCGAGTACTGGCGGCACAGGAACCAGATCTCCTTGGCCTTCTTGTCCCCGACGAGACGTGCCAGCAGGCCCACGCCGAAGCCCGCGTCGAAGCTGCCGACCTTCGGCCCCACCTGGCCGAAGATCGCGTTCTCGGAGGCGATCGAGAGGTCGCACACGACGTGGAGGACGTGGCCGCCGCCGATGGCGTAGCCGTTGACGAGGGCGATGACCGGGATCGGCAGGGAGCGGATCTGGCGCTGGAGGTCCAGGACGTTGAGGCGGGCGATGCCGTCGTCGTCGAGGTAGCCGCCGTCCGCGCTCTTGTACGTCTGGTCGCCGCCCGAGCAGAACGCCCTGTCGCCCTCGCCGGTGAGCAGGACGCAGCCGATCGAGGCGTCGTCCCGGATCCGGGCGAAGGCGTCGATCAGCTCGCGAACGGTCTGCGGGCGGAACGCGTTGCGGACCTCGGGGCGGTTGATGGTCACCTTCGCGATGCCGGTCCCCGAGTGCTCGTAGCGGATGTCGCGGTACTCCACGACGGGGGTCCAGGCGACGGGGCTGGTCATGCGGCGGGCACCTCCTGCAGGAAGTCGAGGACGAGGCGGTGGAAGCGGGCCGGCTGCTCGAGATGCGGCGTATGGCCGACCCCGTCGAGGACGGCGAGCCGGGCGCCGGGGATGCCGGCGGCGACCCGCTCGGCACGGGGCCGACCCCGGTCGTCGAGCGCGCCCGCGATCACGAGCGTCGGTGTCGTGACGGCGCGCAGGCGATCGAACAGCGGCTCCATGGCCCCCTGGCCGGCACCCCGGAGGCTCGCGGCCAGACCTCGCGGGTCGTTGGCCAGCCGGATCGCGCGCTGGCGGGCGGCAACCGCGGGGTGCAGCGCCGCGTGCGTCTGGAACACGGGATTGCGCTCCCAGGCGGTGACGAAGTCCGCGATCCCGTCGCGTTCGAGCCGCGCGGCCAGCGCCTCGTCGGCGGCCCGGCGCTCGGCGCGCTCGGCGTCGCTCCCGATCCCCGCCGACGGGCTTTCGAGCACGAGGCGGTCAACGGCGGCCGGGTGGGCGACCGTGAGCCGCAGCGCGACGCGGGCACCCAGCGAGTACCCCAGGATGTGCGCCGGCGCCGCGCCGAGACGCGCGAGGATCGCTGCCAGGTCGTCGGCCGTGCGCTCCACCGTCAGCCGCGCGGGCTCCGCGAACCCGGAGCGACCGTGGCCTGGCAGGTCCACCACGATCGCGCGGAAGCGGCGGGCGAGGGAAGTCGCATGGGAGCCCCACGACGTCCCGCGGCCGGTGAAGCCGTGCAGCAACAGCAGCGGGCGGCCCTCGCCACGAGCGCGGACTTCCCAGCGCAGCCCGTCGACCACGATCGCGCTCACCGCGCGCCGGTCTCTCGTTCGAGCGCCGCGGCCACGACGCGTGCCACCTCGCTGTGGAGCGCCACGTTGCGCGCCCGGTCCGTGCGCAGCTCGAGCACCTGGACGCCGGGCCGGCCGATGGACTCGGCGATGGCCCCCGCCAGCTCGCGATGCCCGACCCGGCGGTGCTCGCTGCCGAGGGCGCTGACGATCGGGCCGACGTCGATCCCATGCGGCGTCCCGAACAGCTCCTCGTAGTGTTCGGGGAGGCCGGTGCCCGGGAGGTCCGCCGTGGCCTGGGGCAGGAACGAGAAGATGCCGCCACCGTCGTTGTTGAGCAGCACGATCGTGGCGGACAGGCCGTGTAACCGCGCCGCCACGAGGGCGTTGAGGTCGTGGAGGAACGACAGGTCGCCCACGACGAGCGCGACCGGGCCGTCCGCGACGGCGGCAGACCCGAGGGCCGTGGACACCACACCGTCGATCCCGTTGGCGCCGCGGTTGGAGCGGACCGTGATCGCCCGCTCCGTGGACGGCAGCCAGGCGTCAAGGTCGCGCACGGGCATCGAGTTGCCGGCCCACAGGACGGCGCCGTCGGGGAGCGCGGCGGCGAGGGCTGGGAACGGTGCGCCCTCGAACGGCTCGGCGAGCGCGGCCAGCCAGGCGGTCATCGCCTCGCTCGCGGCGTCGTCGGCGATGCGCCAGCCGGCGGCCCATGCCGAATCGCCGTCCCGGCCGGCGAGCCGCCCGGCGAGCGCCACGGCCGTCGAGGCGGCGTCGGCGTGGACGAAGGTCGACGGCAGGATCGCGGCCTCCCGCCAGCCGCCGTCGCCGTCGAAGACCAGCAGCTCCGGTCGCGTCTGCTCGAGCAGCTGGAGCAGCGGCTTGGACGTGGGCATCGCGCCGGTGCGCAGCACGAGGTCCGGTCGGTGAGCGTCGATCCACGGCCCGGGACGCGCGAGCTGGTCCCCGCGGGCGATGACCATGCCCCCCACGTGGGGGCCGGTGCGGAGCCCCGACAGCGGGTCGGCGAGGATCGGGAACCCGGTGGCCGCGGCGAGCGCGGCGAGCGCCGGGGGCAGTCGGGGATCGTCGTCCGGGCCCGCGAGGATCAGCCCGCGCCGGACGTCCGCCAGGCGCCCCGCCAGTCGCTCGAGCTCGGCTTCGTCCAGCGTGCGACGACCGGCGATCGCCGCGGTGAACCGTGCGGCGGTCGATCCCGCGATCGATGCCGTGGCGAGCGGCGCGTCCGGCAGCAGCGGCTCGCGGAACGGGACGTTGACCTGGACGGGACCCGCGGGGCCGGCCACGGCCGTCGCGACAGCGCGGCCGGCCACCGACCGGACGTGCGCCGCCGTCGCCGGCTCGCCGTCGAACAGCGGCAGCTCCGTGAACCACTTCGCGGCCCGACCGTAGAGGTGGACCTGGTCGATCGTCTGGGGCGCCCCGCGGTCCCGCAGCTCGGCCGGCCGGTCCGCGGTCAGGACCACCAGCGGCACCCGCGACAGCGACGCCTCGACCACCGCCGGGGCGAACTCCACGGTCGCCGTCCCGGAGGTCGCCAGCAGCACCACCGGGCGCCCCGCCGTCCTCGCCATGCCCAGGGCGAAGAACCCGGCCGCCCGCTCGTCGTAGAGCACGCGGACGCGGAGCCCGGACGCCGCGCGGAGCGCGAGCGCGAGCGGCGTGGAGCGCGATCCCGGGCACACGACGCCGTCCCGGACACCGGCCGCGACCAGCTCGCCCACGAACGCCTGCAACAGGGCGGCGTCGCTCACAGGTCCGGCCCCGGGATCCCCAGCGCGGACACGACGGCCCGGAGCTTGATCCGCGACTCCTCCCATTCCGCGTCCGGGTCGGAGTCGGCGACGATCCCACAGCCGGCGAACAGGGTCGCCCTGGTCCGGTCCACGATGCCGCACCGGAGGGCCACGCACAGCTCGCCGTCGCCGTCCGCCCCCAGCCAGCCCACGGGACCCGCGTACCAGCCGCGGTCGAAGCCCTCGTGCTCGTCGAGCAGCGCCAGCGCGAGGTCCCGCGGCTCGCCGCCGACCGCCGGCGTGGGGTGCAGGAGCCCGCCCAGCGACAGCAGGCCGCGGCCCTCGACCAGCGTCCCCGAGATCTCGGTCACCAGGTGCTGGACGAAGCGCAGGGTCATGATCGACGGCTGGGATGCGACCTCGAGCGTCTCGGCGATCGGTGCCAGCTGGTCGCGGATCGCCGACACCACGATCGCCTGCTCCTCGCGGTTCTTGTCCGAGGACATCAGCTCGGTGGCGAGGGCGGCGTCCTCGGCCGCGTCGGCGCCCCGGCGGATGGTGCCCGCGACGGCCGCGGTCCTGAAGGTGCGGCCCTCGGTGCGAACCAGGCGCTCCGGTGTGGCGCCGAGGAACGTCCGTCCGTCGCGGCGGAACGCGTACGTCGTACTCTCCGGGGCGGACGCGGCAAGCCGCCGGAGGGCATTGGGGACGTCCAACTCCACAGGCGAGCGAAGCCCGACGCGCCTCGCGAGCACGACCTTGTCGAGGCGGCCGCGCCCGACCGCGCCCGCGAACATCCCGACCAGCCGCTTCCACCCCTCCTCCGACGGCTGCTCGCCGGCGATCGCGAGCGGCGCGAACACCGGGCGGGCGACCATGCCCGACTGGCCAGGGTCGAGGGCGCGGGCACGCTCGGTGAGGCGGTCCCAGCGCCGCTCGAGCACCCGGGCGAGGGAGGCGCCCGGCGCCGGCGCCGCGGGAGGATCGGTTCCATTGCCGCCCGGCGCCCCGGTCGACCCGCCGACGACCGCCCCCGTCAGCCGCACGCCGTCCGGCCCGACCACGAGCAGCAGCTCCGGCAGCACCAGCGAGGACGGCCCGAAGGGGCCCCACGGGTCGTCGGCGTCCGGGTGCCGGCCCGAGAAGCCCATCCCGCCCAGCAGCATCGGCGCCCCGCCGCGCCCGTCCGGCGCGCCGGCGAGGCGCGCCTCG
>MGOE01000082.1:2644-2817 GCA_001797035.1 Chloroflexi bacterium RBG_16_72_14 | reverse complement strand
CATCGGCGTCGGGCCGATCCGCTTCTCTGGGACGCCCGCACTGCGGAGCAGGACCGCGCGCAGGGCCGGGTACGCGTCCTCGAGCCGGCTCGGGTGATCCGCCAGCAGCCACCGCGCGACGACCTCGTTGAGCGCGCCGAACCAGGCGATGCTCGTGATCCGGGTGTCGAGCG
>MGOE01000082.1:2417-2630 GCA_001797035.1 Chloroflexi bacterium RBG_16_72_14 | reverse complement strand
GCCGCCGGCGAGCCCCCCTTCGAGCAGCGCGCCAAGGCGCTCGCCCAGGCGGACGTCCACCTCCGTCGGCGCCCCGCCCGCCGAGGGGCGAAGCGTGGTCATCGCGGCTGCTCCGGGAACTCGGTGCCGGGCTCGGGCATCGGCGTCGGGCCGATCCGCTTCTCTGGGACGCCCGCACTGCGGAGCAGGACCGCGCGCAGGGCCGGGTACGCG
>MGOE01000082.1:685-2318 GCA_001797035.1 Chloroflexi bacterium RBG_16_72_14 | reverse complement strand
ACCGCGTCGTCGAGGTAGCCCTGGATCAGCCGGCTGAACCGGTCGTGCAGGTCGTTGGTGGCCGCCTGGAACACGCGTCCCGCGCCGACCGTGTCGAGGAACAGCAGGCGCGCCATCGTCCGGTGGCCGGCGAACGTGGCGAGCACCGTGCGGATGGCCGCCTCGGCGCGCGCGACCGGCTCCGTCTCCAGCGCCACGGCGCGCTCCACCCGCCCGACCAGCTTGTCCGCGGTGGTCTGCATCAGCTCTCGGAAGATCGACTCCTTGGTCGGGAAGTGGAAGTACACGCCGCCCTTGGAGGTCTCGGCGGCACCGGCGATGTCGTCCATGGCGGTGTCGCGGTAGCCACGGGTGGCAAAGGCGTGGAACGCGGCGTCGAGAATCCGCTCGCGGCGGCTCCGGCTCTGCTCGCTGGGATCCGGCTTGCTCATCGGTGGTCCTGGGTCCTCGGGCGTCCGGGTGACCGTGCGGCCGTGCGAACCGACCGACCGGTCGGTCGGTCCCCATGGTAGCCCGATAACAGGCGCGTGCCAAGTACCCAGTTTCAGTTGGTGACGCCAGGCGCGGAGCGAGGTCAGGCGCCGGAGCGGTCGGCGACGGCAGGACCAGGATCGCCGGTCGGCGGCGTGGCAGCCGGCTGCCTGAGGCGCGTCGCGATCACCGTGACCCGGACCTGGTCCTTCAGGTGGTCGTCGAACGTCGCACCGAAGATGAGGTTCGCGTCCGGGTCCGCGGCCTCACGGACCGTTTCCGCGGCGCGGACGACGTCGCGCAGGGCCAGCGCCCTGGAGCCGGCGACATGGAGCAGGATCGCGCGTGCGCCGTGCAGGTCCAAGGCGAGCAGCGGGCTCGCGATCGCCTCCCGCGCCGCCTCGACCGCGCGGTCCGCGCCGCTGGCGTGGCCGATGCCGACCAGGCCCGGGCCGCCGTCGCGCATGATCGCGCGGACGTCGGCGAAGTCGAGGTTGACCAGGCCCGGCTTGGCCATGATGTCGACAACCGCCCGGACCGTCTGGCCCAGCACGTCATTGACGTAGCGGAACGCCCCGGACAGCGGCGTGTCGTCCTCGACCAGGTCCATCACGCGATCGTTCTCGATGACGAGCAGCGTGTCGACGTTCGGGCGCAGCTCCGACAGCGCGGCTTCGGCGACGCCCCGGCGCGTGGGGCCCTCGAAGGCGAACGGCATCGTGACCACCGCGATCGTGAGCGCACCCGCCTCGCGGGCATGCGACGCGATCACCGGGGCCGCACCCGATCCCGTGCCCCCGCCGAGCCCTGCCGCGACGAACACGAGGCTCGCCCCGGCCACGGCCGCCCGGAGGGTCTCCGCGTCCTCCTCGGCCGCCTGCCGACCC
Source organism: Chloroflexi bacterium RBG_16_72_14 (assembly GCA_001797035.1). GTDB lineage: Bacteria > Chloroflexota > Limnocylindria > Limnocylindrales > CSP1-4 > CAIXZV01. The sequence continues at coordinate 960 of MGOE01000082.1, read as the reverse complement.
AGCGCGGCGTCGCCGCCGGCTCCGAGGCCCTTCGTGACCTGGTCGCCGATCCGGATCCGGCGATCGGCGAGCGACTGCGCGAGCACCTGGCCGTCGGTGTTGATCGCGAGGTAGGCCACACCGCCATCACGGAACCCGATCATCTCGTTGAGCGCGTTGCCGCCGGCGCCCCCAACGCCCAGGACGCGGATCGTCTGCTCGCCCGTGTGCCGGGGAGCGGAGCGGAACCGCAGCAGACCCACGGCGAGCCGCAGGACGAGCAGCGAGATCAGGAC
>MGOE01000082.1:0-659 GCA_001797035.1 Chloroflexi bacterium RBG_16_72_14 | reverse complement strand
CGGCAAGCCATTCCATGGGAACGGAGTCTATCTGGTGGTCGTTCCCGGATGGCCCCGACGATCGTCCCTGAAGCGCGTGAACGATTCTGCGTTGCCTCACGCCATACGCTGTCGAGCGCGACCGCCCAGGTCGCGACACATCGAGGCCAACGTGGACCAGCGAGTGCTCGTCGAACGCGCGAGGCAGGGCGATCATGACGCCTTCGCCCAGCTCGTCGACGCATCGCTCGCGCGGCTGGACGCGGCGGCCCGACTGATCCTCCGGGACCCGGAGATCGCGCGCGACGCGGTCCAGGAGGCGCTGATCCGGGCCTGGCGCGACCTGCCGGGGCTTCGCGACCCCGACCGGTTCGACGCCTGGCTCCGCCGCCTTACCGTGAACGCCTGTCTCGACCTCACCCGGAACCGCCGCCGGCGCCCGATCGAGGTCGAGCTCACCGCGATCGACGCTCCCACCACCCACGACCACGCCGGCACCCTCGCCGACCGGGAGCTCGTGGACCTGGCGCTCCGGCGCCTGGAGCCCGGGCACCGTGCGGTCGTCGCGCTGCACTACCTCCTGGGGATGCCGCTGCCCGACGTGGCGGCCTCCCTGGGCATCCCCCTGGGCACGGCCAAGTCCCGGCTGCATCACGCGCTCGCGGCGATGCGCCGAACGA
>MGOE01000081.1:8548-8812 GCA_001797035.1 Chloroflexi bacterium RBG_16_72_14 | reverse complement strand
CTCCGGGCCGATCCCGGAGCGCCGCCACCTCGGTCGGCACACGCCGCGTCGGGTCCCCGAGGCCGGCTTCGTTCGGATGATCCGGAAACATGCGGGCCGGTCGCGTGGCGCCTCGACACGCAGGGCCGCTCGACGCCGCGCCGACGGGCGGTTCCGCAACCGTGACGCGGTATGGGTTCGCACTGCGCCAGGCCCCGCTCCTGACAGCACGATCCGCCGCGGCAGGGCATCCTTCCCGCGATGACGGACGATCGATACGGCACC
>MGOE01000081.1:5777-8490 GCA_001797035.1 Chloroflexi bacterium RBG_16_72_14 | reverse complement strand
CTGCTGCTCGCAGCCCTGGTGCTGCTGGGTGTCGCCGGTTCCGCCGTCGTCGTCGTCCGGTTCACGGGCCTGATCCAGGACCTCCCCGATCCCGGGCGCCTGGAGCAGATCGAGCTGCCCGAGCAATCCGTGATCTACGACCGCACCGGCACGATCGAGCTCGCCCGGTTCGGGGAGTTCAACCGCGAGGTCGTGGGCTTCGACCAGATCCCGCCGGTGCTCGTGGACGCCACCACCGCCGTCGAGGACAAGACGTTCTGGGAGAACTCGGGCTTCGACCCGCTGGGCATCGCCGCGGCCGGCGTCGACGCGCTCCGCGGCAGGACCCGGGGTGCGTCCACGATCACCCAGCAACTCGTCCGCCAGCGGCTGCTGAGCGAGGACGGCAGCGCCCAGACCCAGGTCTCCTTCGAGCGCAAGATCCGCGAGATCGTCCAGTCGATCCGGCTGACCCAGGCCTTCCCGGGTGAGGATGGCAAGCAGCGGATCATGGCCGCCTACCTCAACCAGAACTACTACGGGAACGAGTCGTACGGGGTGAAGGCCGCGGCGAAGGGCTACTTCGGCGTGGAGCTGGAGGACCTCACGCTCGCCCAGGCGGCGATCCTCGCCGCGCTCCCGCAGGCTCCGTCGTCGTACGACCTGGTCGCCAACGCGGTGGAGGAATGCCTCGACGCCGTCCAGGCCGAGGACGTGGCGTGCACGGAGTCCCGGCTCGTCGTCCCCGACGACACGAAGATCGTCGAGCGCCGGAACCTCGTGCTGGACCTCATGGAGGCCGATCGGACCCCGCTCACCGGGGACACGCTCACGGCCGCCGACTTCGACGCCGCCCGCAGCGAGCCGGTCGTCCTCGCGCCCCAGGCAAAACCGGCCTGGAAGGCCTCGCACTTCGTGTGGCAGGTGCGGCGAGAGCTCACCGCCCGGCTGTGCCCCGACGCCGAGACCTGCCCGGTCGTCGAGCGGGGCGGTCTCACGATCACGTCCACGCTCGACCTCGAGCTCCAGGTCATCGCCGAGAAATGGGTCAAGGCCGCCACGATCGTCCCCCACGCCTCGAACCCGCGGGCGGCGGCGAGGGCGCTGGGCCTCACCTACGAGCCGTGGATGCGGAACCTGCGCAACAAGACGCTGCGCAACGGCGCGCTCGTCGCGCTCGACTACCAGACCGGCGAGGTCATCGCCTACGTCGGCAGCGCGGACTACAACGCCTCGCGGGCGACGAAGCGGTTCCAGCCCCGGTTCGACGTCCTCGCCGACGGCTGGCGCCAGCCCGGGTCCGCGTTCAAGCCGATCGTCTACGCGACCGGCATCGACGCCCGCCAGATCACGGCCGCGTCGATGTTCATGGACGTGGTCACCGACTTCGGCCGATATGTGCCCACCGACGCCGACAACCTCGAGCGGGGGCCCGTGCGCGTGCGCGACGCCCTGCGGTTCTCGCTCAACATCCCGGCCGTCAAGGCCCTGGCCGTGATCGGCAACGACCGCGTCCAGGCAACGGCCGAGGACATGGGGATCGCGTTCCGGGACGGCACGGTCGATGCCGGCCTCTCGTTCGCGCTGGGCGTCGAGGAGGTGCTCCCGGTCGACCTCGTGCGCGCCTACGGCACGCTGGCCAACGGCGGACGCCTGACGGACCGGACGACGATCCTGACCGTCACCGACGGCAGCGGCAGGGCGCTGCTGTCCGAAGCGGATCGCGCGGAGCCGCGGCAGGTGCTTGACCGCGGCGCCGCCGCGATCGTCACCGACATCCTGGCCGGCAACACGGACCCCCGACAGAACCCGTACTGGGGCGAGTTCCGCATCCGCGACGACGGGCGCCGGCGGCCCGCGACGCTCAAGACCGGCACCAACAACGACGCCCGCGACCTCAGCGCCTACGGCTACATCGCGGCACCCAACGCGAACGAACGGGCCGCGGGCGAGTACGCCCTCGCGGTCGGCGCCTGGAACGGCAACTCCGACAACTCGCTGGTGAGCACGGCGGCGGACCCGCTGTTCTCGATCCAGGTCACGACCTACGTGTGGCAGGGGTTCCTCCAGGAGGCGACGGCCGGCTGGAGCATCAACCGGTTCACCGTCCCGGACGGGCTGGCGCAGGCTGCCGTGGACCCCTGGACCGGGCTGCGGGCCTCGGGCGGCCGGGCGGTGGACGAGCTGTTCCTCGACGGCACGACGCCCGGCGGCAGCCTCGGCGCCGAGGTGTGCGGCGAGGCCGTCCTTGCGGTCGCCGGCTTCGAGCGGGACCACGAGGCCTGGATGCAGGCGGACCGCGGCTGGCTCGCGCGCGCGGCACGCGGCGCCGGCGTGCGCGGGGGCCCGATGCGGACCCCGACCTCGTACTTCTACAACGGGGCCTACACGCCCTACGGGCGCTCGTGGGGCGCGGTGATCGGCGGCGCCTGCGGCTCGCCCAGCCCCAGCGCCTCGATCGACCCATGCGTGCCACCGAGCGGCTCGCCCGATCCCTCGGCGTCGCCCTGGGTCCCCTGCCCGTCGCCCTCCGAGTCCCTCGCCTCGCCCAGTGACAGCGCCCCGCCGAGCCTCGAGCCGACGCCCACCCCAGCGCCCGAGCCGACGCCCACCCCGCCGCCCGAGCCGACGCCAACGCCACCGCCCGAGCCGACGCCAACGCCCGCGCCGTCCTGAGGTCGCCGCAGCCGCGCGGCCGCTCTCAACGTTCTCTCAGCGATTCCGTCTATCATCC
>MGOE01000081.1:4434-5748 GCA_001797035.1 Chloroflexi bacterium RBG_16_72_14 | reverse complement strand
CCTGGTGACCGGGCCGTAACCCTCAACCCGTCAACGCCGCTCGAGCTGCAACGGAGATGCGCATGTCGGATCGCGTTTCCGGGCGCCCCGGCCGCCGCCACGTGGCCGGTCGCCTCGCCCTCGTCCTCGGTCTCGTCGCCACGGTCGCCGGACCCGCCGCGCCGCTCGCCGGCGCCGCGGAGGGCCTGACCGTCACCACGCCGTTCCCCGCCGTCGTCGTGGAGGCCGGCGACACGGCCTCGTTCCGCCTGTCGGTGGACGTCGCCGTGGCCCGGCGCGTGGACCTCCGCGCGACCGGCGTCCCGAGCGGCTGGACGGCACGCTTCCGCGGCGGCGGGCTGGTGGTGGACGGCGCGTTCGTCGGCCCGGACGACCCGCCCGAGATCACGCTCGACGTCGAGGTCCCCGACGACGCGCCGGCCGACTCCAGCACGATCACGGTGGAGGCCGCCTCGGGCGCCCTGAGCGACCGGCTGCCGCTGACCATCCGGGTGGCCGAGACCGTGGCCGGCAGCGTCTCGCTGGCCTCCGACTTCCCCGAGCTGCGCGGCCCATCCGACACGACGTTCACGTTCAACGTGACCCTCAGCAACGACACCGCGGCGGAGGCCGCGTTCGCGATGGACGCCACCGGGCCCGCCGGATGGACGGTGACCGCGCGGCCCGCCGGCCAGGCGCAGGCCACCAGCACGACCGTCGCCGCGGGCGGCACCGGATCGATCACCGTCACCGCGGAGGCCCCCACGGGCGTCGCGGCCGGCACGTTCCCCATCGCGGTGACCGTGTCCGGTGGCGGCGAGACGGCCTCGCTCGACCTGCAGGTCGTGATCACCGGCACCTACACGCTCGTGGTGTCGACGCCGGACCAGGTCCTGTCCACGACCGCGAATGCCGGTTCCACGCGCTCGTTCCAGCTCACGATCACCAACACCGGCACGGCGCCGGTCACCGCGCTGACGCCCTCGGCCAGCACGCCGACCGGCTGGGAGGTCACGTTCGACCCGGAGACGATCGCGTCCCTCGAGCCCGGCGCCACCCAGACCGTCACCGCGCAGATCACGCCCACCGGCGACGCCATCGCCGGCGACTACGACGTGACGATGACCGCGTCGGGCGCCGAGGCGAACGACTCGGTGACGGTCCGGGTCCGGGTGGAGACGCCCCAGTTCTGGTGGATCGTGGGCATCGTGCTCATCGGCGCGACGTTCACCGGCCTGTACTGGGTGTTCCGGACATACGGGCGGCGGTAGGGCTATGACCGACCAGCGGACGCCCCCGTCCGACGGGCGGCGACCCCCGATCCGCCGGGCGCGT
>MGOE01000081.1:1583-4401 GCA_001797035.1 Chloroflexi bacterium RBG_16_72_14 | reverse complement strand
GGCGACGAAGCCCGCCGAGGGCGAGGACGGGGCGACGACCGCTTCCGCCGGCTCGACCGCGGTGACCCGCACGGGAACGGCCGTCCCCGAGACGGAGACCACGCGCCGCCGGCGGGTTAGCGTCGCCTCACTGCTCGCGGACGTCCCCGAGGATGCCGTCATCGTCGCCCGCCGGCTGACGAAGCGGTACGGCACGCTGGCCGCCGTGGACTCGCTGGACCTCACGGTCCGGCGCGGCGAGGTGTTCGGCCTCCTGGGTCCCAACGGGGCCGGCAAGACGACGACCGTGCTGATGCTGCTGGGCCTCACCGAGCCGACCCAGGGCGTCGTGCGGGTGGTGGGCCTCGACCCCACGCGCGAGCCGCTGGCGGTCAAGCGCAAGGTGGGCTACCTGCCCGACAACGTGGGCTTCTACGGCGGCATGACCGGGCGCGAGAACCTGCGCTACACGGCGAAGCTCAACGGCATCCCCCGCTCCGGCGCCGAGGCATGGATCGACGAGCTGCTCCACGAGGTGCGGCTCGAGGACGCGGCGGACAAGAAGGCCGAGACCTACTCCCGCGGCATGCGTCAGCGGCTGGGCATCGCGGACGCGCTGGTCAAGCGGCCGTCCGTGCTGATCCTCGACGAGCCGACGATCGCGATCGACCCGGCCGGCGTGGAGGAGCTACTGGCGCTGCTCCGCCGGCTCGTCGCCGAGCACGATCTCACGGTTCTGCTCTCGTCCCACATCCTGGGCCAGGTCCAGTCGCTATGCGACCGGGTCGGGTTCTTCTCGGCGGGGCGGCTGGTGGCCGCCGGACCGCTGGAGGAGCTCGCCCACGGCACCCAGCGAACGGTGGAGCTCGAAGTGGGGGTCGAAGGCCTGCCGGAGGCAATCGACGCCGTGGCGATGGCCGTGCCGGGCGTCCGTTCCGTGGCCCCGCACGAGCGCGACGAGCGCCTGCGCGTGGTGAACGCCGCCGAGGATGTGGCCGCACCGCTCGCCGCCGCGCTGGCCGGGGCGGGCCTGTCGCTGACCCACCTGCGCCGGCGCGGCGCGGACCTGCTGGAGCTGTATCGACGCTACGTCCCGGAGGGCCTCGATGGCCGCGCCCGCTGACACCACCCGCCGCCCCGACGCCAGCCGGCGCGCCCGACGCGCCGAGCGCGCCCCGTCCGGCGGCTGGCGCACGATCGCCGCCAAGGAGCTCGCGGACCACCTCGAGAGCGTCCGGTTCGTGGTGCTGCTGGTCGTGGTGGGAATCGCCGCGATCGTGCCGATGTACTTCACCTCCACCGCGATCACCGACAGCGCCCCCCAGCTGGCCGGCCAGCCCGCACTGTTCCTGTGGCTGTTCGCCCGCGGCTCGCAGGACGTCGGCGGGATCACGACCATCGCGTTTGCGGCGCTGTTCGTGCCCCTCGTCGGCGTCGCCTTCGGCTTCGACGCCGTCAACAGCGAGCGCAGCCAGGGGACGCTGTCCCGCTTGCTCGCCCAGCCGATCCACCGCGACGACGTGGTCAACGGCAAGTTCGCGGCCGGCATCGCGGTCATCGCGCTGATGCTCACGGCGCTGGTCGCGCTGATCACGGCCCTGGGCATCGTGCGGCTGGGCATCATCCCCACGCCCGAGGAGCTGGCGCGGGTCGTGGCCTGGCTGCTGGCCACGATCCTGTACGCCGGGTTCTGGCTCTCGTTCGCGGTGCTGCTCTCGGTCGTCATCCGGGGCGCGGCCTCGGCGGCGCTGGTGGGCTTCGGCACCTGGCTCGGCCTGACGCTGTTCGGCGCCTTCCTGCTGCCGCTGGTCGCGAACACGCTGTTCCCGCCCGACACCACCGATGCCGACGCGTTCTTCGCCTCGACGTCCGCCCAGCAGCTGTTCCTGCGGATCTCGCCGGCCACGCTGTACCAGGACGTCGTGACGGCCCTGATGAACCCGGAGGCGAACACGATCCTGGGCTTCGGCAACCTCGGGCAGTACGTGAGCGCGCAGGAGCAGTCGCGCTCGCTGCTCACCCTCGACCAGAGCATCCTGCTGGTCTGGCCCCAGATCGTGGCCCTGGTCGCGCTGACGGTCCTCGTGTTCGCGCTCGCCTACGTGCTGTTCCTGCGCCAGGAGGTGCGTGCGTAGCCGGACGCGCCGGCTGTCACGGGCCCGTCATCGGCCGATGTGACACTCTCCGCCGATGACGACCGCGCCCGCCACTGCCTCCGCCACCGTCGCGCCGCGCGTTGCGCGGGCGCCGCGCTCGCTCGCCGTCCTGGCCGGCGTCGTGACGGCGATCGTGGCGCTGGGCGTGGGGGAACTGGTGGCCGGGTTGCTGGTCGGCGCCCCGTCGCCGGTGGCGGCCGTGGGTGCCGCGGTCATCGACCTCGCGCCGCCGGGCTCCAAGGAGCTCTTCGTCGGGCTGTTCGGGACCAACGACAAAGCGGCGCTCACGCTCATCGTCGCGGCGGCCGTCCTGCTCCTGGGCGCGGGGGTGGGCGTCCTCGCGCGGACGCAGCCGCTGGCCGCCAACCTGGTGATCCTGGGGGTCGTGGGCGTCGGCGTGCTCGCCGCGCTCCGGCAGCCGGGGTCCACGCTCGGGTTGGTCGGCGTGCTGGCCGGCGCACAGGCGGTGGCCGCATCCTGGACCCTGTCGATGCTGCTGTCGAGCGCCGCGGACGGGAACCGCGCGACCGTCGGGACGGACGCGGATGTCGACCGGCTTGGCTTCCTCGTCCGGGCCGGGATCCTGGGTGGCCTCGCGGCGGTTGGCGGTGGCTTCGGCCGGGTGATGCTCGACCGGCGCGCGGCTAGCGTCGCGACCGCCGACACGACGATCCCGGACCCCG
>MGOE01000081.1:180-1568 GCA_001797035.1 Chloroflexi bacterium RBG_16_72_14 | reverse complement strand
CCCCGCCCGCCGAGGCTTCGCTCGCCGTCGACGGCATCACCCCGGTCGTCACACCCAACGCTGACTTTTACCGGATCGACACCGCGCTCATCACCCCCGCCGTCGACATCGCCGGCTGGCAGCTGCGCGTCCACGGGATGGTGGACCGCGAGCTGACGCTGACGTTCGAGGAGCTCGTCGAGCTGCCGCTGGTCGAGCGGTACGTGACGATCGCCTGCGTGTCCAACGAGGTGGGCGGCGACCTCATCGGCAACGCGAAGTGGACCGGCGTGCTGCTCACGGACGTGCTCGAGATGGCCGGGGTCCAGGCCGGGGCGACGCAGATCGTCCCCCGCTCCGTGGATGGCTGGACCGCCGGCTTCCCGACCGCGTGGGTGACCGCGCCCGAGCGCCCGCGCGACGCCCTGATCGCCGTGAAGATGAACGACGAGCCGCTCCCGGCCGAGCACGGGTTCCCGGCCCGGCTCATCGTCCCGGGGCTCTACGGCTACGTGTCGGCGACCAAGTGGCTGTCCGAGATCGAGCTCACGACGCTCGAGGGCTTCGACGCCTACTGGGTGCCCCGGGGCTGGGCCAAGGAGGCGCCGATCCTCACCCAGTCGCGGATCGACGTGCCGCGCCGCGAGGCCACGGTGGCGGCCGGCCCGGTCGCGGTGGCCGGCGTGGCGTGGGCGCCGGACCGGGGCATCTCGAAGGTCGAGGTGTCCGTGGACGGCGGCGGCTGGAACGAGGCGACGCTGGCCGCGGACATCGGGCCGCAGTCCTGGGTCCAGTGGCGCTGGACGTGGCAGGCGACGGCCGGCGACCACATGCTCGCGGTCCGCGCGACCGACGGCACGGGCGAGATCCAGACCGACCAGGTCACCCGGCCGGACCCCGACGGCGCCCGCGGTCACCACCGGATCGCCGTCCGCGTCGCCTGACGCCCGCCCTCGTGCCGGTGTCCGGGCCCCCGCGGCTCATCTCCAGCGCCCTGCTGGGGGCCACCTCATGCGGCTCATCTCCCGCGCGCTGCTGCGGCCCACCTCATGCGTACCAGGCTTAGCGAGCCCCAAGTCAGCCGGTGGGGATGGCCGGCGGCCCGCTCCGGAGTCGTGCCATGCGTGGTGCGCATGCCGGACGCCGCAGGACACGAGAATCGGCCCGGAACATCCGCCACTCTCCGTCGAGCGCTCGAGGACCACGGCCTGCTAAGCGTGGTAGGCATGCGCCCTGCCGCAGGAGGAGGGGCGGGGGAGGCCGTCATCGCAGCTGCCGGGAGCCGTCGGCACCATGTCGCGTGACTTCCGGTACGCTCTGCCTCCCGGCGGTCCCGCCGGTCCACGCGCCCCTCCCCGCACCACGGTCCCGATGCCCCGACGCCGCTACCTCTTCGACACTCCTGAACG
>MGOE01000081.1:0-153 GCA_001797035.1 Chloroflexi bacterium RBG_16_72_14 | reverse complement strand
CGGCAACCGGACGTTCTTCCTGCAGGCCCGCGACGGGACGCGGGTCGTGTCCGTCGCCCTCGAGAAGGTCCAGGTCGCGGCGCTCGCGCAGCGGCTGGACGAGCTGCTCGACGAGCTGGACCGGCGCGGGGTCGAGGGCGCGACCGAGGACCC
>MGOE01000080.1:4426-8649 GCA_001797035.1 Chloroflexi bacterium RBG_16_72_14 | reverse complement strand
GTGGACCGTGGGTCCATGAGATCGTGCAACCGGGGCCCTGTCGCCGGCCGGTGCGTGGATTCGTGGACCCGTGGTCAATGCAACCGCGCGTTCCCGGCCCACGCCGGGGTGTTCGGAGCCCGGATTCGCGATCTCATGGACTGGAAGTCAACGCGCGACGCGTGCCGGCGGTGCCACCCGCAAGGTGCGGTCCGCCGGCCTACCCCTTCGCGCCGGCACCAGCCTTCGCGCCGACCCTTGCGGCCTCGCGCTCGCGGTCCTTGACGATCGCCTGCGCGGCCAGCTTGCCGGGCGCCCCGATCACGCAGCCGCCGGGGTGCGTCCCGGAACCGCACTGGTAGTAGCCCGCGATCGGGGTCCGGTAGTCGCTCCAGCCGGGCGCCGGCCGGAAGAAGTACATCTGCGGGGCGAGGAACTCGCCGGCGAAGATGTTCCCCTCGGACAGCCCCACCGTCTGCTCGATGTCGAGCGGGGTGACGACCTCCCGGTGGAGCACGAGCGACGAGAACCCGGGGAAGAACGATTCGAGCGTCCGCTGGACCGTGTCGCCCAGGTTCTGCCGCTCGGCCTCCCAGTCGCTCCCGCGGAGCCGGTACGGGACGTACTGGACGAAGCACGACATGACGTGCTTGCCGGGCGGCGCCATGTCCGGGTCGATCGTGGACTGGATCGCGCAGTCGAGGTACGGCCGCTGGCTGTACCAGCCGTACTTGGCGTCGTCGAACGCGCGCTCGAGGTAGTCGATCGAGGGCCCGATGTTGGTGAACCCGCGGTAGTGGTCCTCGCGCCCGGCCAGCGCCGGGTACACCGGCAGCCCGTCGAGCGCGAAGTTGACCTTGGCCGACGTGCCCTGGAACCGGAACCGCCGGATCGCGTCCACGAGGTCGCCCGGCAGCTCACGCGGGTCCACCAGCTCGGTGAACGTGCGCCGCGGGTCCAGCGCGGACACCACGATCGGGGCGTGGAACTCCGACCCGTCGGCCAGCGCCACGCCGGTCGCCCGGCCGTCGCGCGTGATGACGTTCGACACCGGTGTCTCGAGCCGGATCTCCGCCCCAAACGAGCGCGCGGCCCGGGCCAGCACCTGCGTGAAGCCGCCGTTGCCGCCCTTGTGGAACGACCAGGCGCCGAACTCCCCGTCGTGCTCGCCCAGCAGGTGGTAGAGGAGCACGAGCCCGGAGCCCTGCGACCGCGGCCCGACCTTGGTCCCGATGATCGACGACGAGGCGAGGTACCCCTTGAGGATGTCCGACTCGAAGTAGTCGTCGAGGAAGTCGGCCGCCGAGCCCGTCAGCAGGCGGACCGTGTTGTGGAGCACGTCCTTGGGCAACGCCCGGAAGCGGGCGCCCAGGCCCGCCAGCGCCAGCAGCTCCTCCGGGTCGTCGCTGAACAGGTTGGGCGGTGGCGCGTCGAGCAGCGGCTTGAGCGCCTGGAGGACCTTGGTCACGTCGTGGTTGAACCGGTCGTAGGCGTCGGCGTCGTGGCGGGAGTGCCGCGCGATCTCCTGCTGGTTGACGCCGTGGTCCTGGCCCAGCAGCAGGTAGTCGCCGTTCTCCATCGGGGCGAATGTCGACGACATCAGGAGCGGCATGAACCCATGTCGGACGAGGTCCAGCTCCTGGACGATGTCCGGCCGCAGCAGGGACAGGGCGTACGAGAACGTCGTGAACGAGAACCCCGGGTACAGCTCCTCGGTGATCGCCGCCCCGCCGACGAGGTGGCGGCGCTCCAGGACCAGCGTCCGGAGCCCCGCCCGGGCGAGGTAGGCGCCGTTGACGAGGCCGTTGTGGCCGCCGCCGACGACGATCGCGTCGTACGTTCGGTCGGCCTCGGTGCCCCGGTCGGGCTTCCGGCCGCGGGCGGCCTTGGGGGTTCGATCCTGCTTCGACATCGTCAGGCCGTCTTTCGCTCGGGGTTCCAGAGGGGCAGCCGCGCGGTGTACGCGGCGACGTGGACGTAGCGGTGGCTGACCGGGATCTCGATGTTGACTCGCGACCCGGGGGCCGCGGAGGCCACCGGTACCCGGGCCAGCGCGACGTGGCGCTGGAGCATCGGCGAGTACATGAAGCTCGTCGCGTAGCCGACCTGCGCCCCGTCGTCGTCGTACACGTACATCTCCTCCTGGACCGGGGTGTGGTCCTTGGGCGGGATCAGGCCGGCCTCGTCGTGCACGCGGTCCCAGCCCTGCCAGTCCACGACCAGGCCGGTCAGCCGGAAGCGCGACGTGCCGGCGGCCAGCTCGCGACGGATCGCGTCGCGGCCGACGAACGCCCGCTCGTCGGTCTGGACGCCCCTGAGCATCCAGCCCAGCCCCAGCTCGTGCGGGGTGGCCCGGTCCGCGTCGGTCCAGGCGAAGCGGCTGGACGCGAAGTCCACGTCCAGCAGCAGGAGCCCAGCCTCGATGCGCGTCATGTACAGCGCCTGGAGCCCGAACGGGAGCACGCCGTGACCCCGGGTCGCCTCCCAGACCGCGTCCCAGACCGGGAGCGCGTCCGCCGCATTCGCCCACACCTCGTACCCCAGGTCGCCGGTGTAGCCGGTGCGCGAGATCGTCACCTCCCGGCCGGCGATCGTTCCCGGCGTGACCCCGAAATAGGCCAGCCGCTCGACCACGGGCTCGAGCGTGGCCAGGAGCCCGCGCGACCGCGGTCCCTGGAGGGCGAGCACCGCGTAGGCGTCCGACACGTCCTCGATCTCGACCTCGTCGTCGCGCCGGACGAGGTCCCGAAACCAGGCCAAGTTCGGCTCCGCGGCCGTGAGCACGAACTCCCGCGGCCCGTGCCTCAGCAGCACGCCGTCCTCCACCACGAACCCGCGGTCGTCGCACCAGATCGTGTACTGCGCCTGGCCCGGTGCAAGCGTCCGGGGGTCCCGCCCCAGGACGCCGGCCAGGAACCGCTCCGCGCCGGGGCCGGTGAACCGGTACTTGAACAGCGGCGAAGTGTCGAAGATGCCGGCCGCGTTGCGGACGGCGAAGTACTCGAACTTCTCGGACAGCGAGTACTTCTCGGCGACCAGGTGGCCGGCCCAGTGGCTCCACAGGCCGGTCTCGTTGAGCGGCCCGGTGCGCTCGTGGAACGGTGTCGTCCGGATCATGCGACGCGCTCTGCCTCCCTCGGGTCCGGGGACGGTACCCGACAGGGCGGGCGGCGGGGCGCGCTGTTCTCCGGGACGCACCAGCGATGGGCGCCTGCCGCCCGGAGGCGGCCGCGCGATGGCCTCGAGCCGTCAGGCCGTGACGGTCTCGCCGTGCTCCTCGCGGGCCGGCGCCGAGGTGATCCCCCAGCCACCGAAGATCGCGGTCCCCTCGAGCCGCAGGGTCGGCGCGTCCGGCGTCCGCTCGACCTTCGGGCGGCCGTCGCCCACCCCGCCGATCCCGACCAGCCTGGACTCGACGTTCCAGGTCTCGGGCACGACGAGGTTGCCGCCACCGAACAGCGCGCTGAGGTGGAGCGTGGCGCCCTCGGGGTCGAGGACCGCGTCACGCAGGTCGAGCTCGCCACCACCGAACATCGTCGTGACGCTGCCGCCCTTGAAGTGGCCGGACGCGCTGTGGAACTCGAGCGGCGCGAAGTTGGCGACGAGGTCCACCTCGTCCGCCGCGGGATCGGTGGGCACGACCTCGCGGCGCTTCATCGCCGCGTAGATCATCGCCCCGATCATGAACATGAACCAGCCGAACAGCAGCAAGCTGATGGCGCGCCCGATCGCCTTCATCGTCGACCCCTGGTGCGGTGGCGGACCCGCATCCGCCCGTCCGGGCAGGATGCACCCTGGGGCGTATCCGGTCCAGTGCCGAGCGGCCGCTGCCGGCCGGACATTCGCGCATTCGGCGGCCGTCCTGTACAGTCAAGGCCTTCTCGTGCTCGACGGGCGCGCCGGTCAGCGCCCCGGTCCACGGACCGCCCGATCCCGATCCCACCCCAGCGCCCTGACCGGGCCCCGCATGCGTGCGGGAAGGGCCCCCGCCAGGAGCGTTCCTCCCAATGTCCTTCGATGCCCTCGGGCTCGCGCCCGAGCTGCTCCGCGCCGTCGCCGACGAGGGCTACACCGAGCCCACGCCCGTCCAGCGCGAGGCGATCCCCCACGTCCTCGCCCGTCGCGACCTGCTCGCCGGCGCCCAGACCGGCACCGGCAAGACGGCCGCGTTCGTGCTGCCGATCGTCCAGGTCCTCCACGACACGCGCGTCGCGCCCGCTCAGGTCGCGGGCCCAACTCCCGCC
>MGOE01000080.1:765-4367 GCA_001797035.1 Chloroflexi bacterium RBG_16_72_14 | reverse complement strand
CTCACGTTCCACGCCGGCCACCGCCCGCCCGCCGGTCCGCGTGCTGGTCGTCGTCCCGACGCGCGAGCTCGCGATCCAGGTCGAGGAGAGCGTCCGGACGTACGGTGTTCACCGGCCGGTCCGGTCCACCACGATCTACGGAGGCGTGGGGTTCGAGCCGCAGGTCGCAAAGCTGCGCGGCGGCCCCGAGGTCGTCGTCGCGACGCCGGGCCGCCTGCTCGACCACGTGTCGCAGCGGACCATCGACCTGTCGCGGGTCGAGATCCTGGTCCTCGACGAGGCGGACCGCCTCCTCGACATGGGCTTCATCCGCGACATCCGCCGGATCATCGATCTGCTCCCGGAGCGACGGCAGAACCTGATGTTCTCGGCGACGTTCTCCGACGACGTGCGGGCGCTGGCCGGCGGCATCCTGCGCGACCCGGCGCGCGTCCAGGCCACGCCCCGGAACACCACCGCGGAGCTGGTGGAGCAGGTCGTCATCCCGGTCGACCGCGAGCGGAAGCGCGAGCTGCTCACGCATCTCGTCGGGTCCGGCCGGATCGACCAGGCGCTCGTGTTCACCCGCACCAAGCACGGCGCCAACCGCCTGGCGGACCAGCTGGTGAGGGACGGCGTCGACGCCGCCGCGATCCACGGCAACAAGAGCCAGTCGCAGCGCGTGAAGGCGCTGGGCGACTTCAAGGCCGGCAAGGTCGCGGTCCTCGTCGCGACGGACATCGCGGCCCGGGGCCTGGACATCGAGCAGCTGCCCCACGTCGTCAACTACGAGCTGCCGATGGTCCCCGAGGACTACGTCCACCGCATCGGGCGGACGGGCCGGGCCGGCGTGGACGGCCAGGCGATCTCGCTCGTGTGCGTGGACGAGGCGCCGCTGCTCCGCGACATCCAGTCGATGCTGCGCCGGACGATCCCCTCCGAGGTGATCCCGGGCTTCGAGCCCGACCGAAGCGTCCGGGCCGAGCCGATCCGCCTCCGGTCCACGCCCGCGGAGCGCGCCGCCCACGGCGCGTCCCGAGTCGGCTCCCCGTCCCGTGGCGGTGCTCCGGTCCACGGCGGCTTCCCGTCCCGTGGCAGCGCCCCGGCTCACGGGGGCGCCTCGTCACGTGGCGGCTCACCGTCCCGTGGCGCCCGCCGGCGCGGCGCCCGGGGTCCCGCGCCGGTCCCGGGCAGCACGATCGGCCGGGTGGCCCCCGGCTGGGGTCCCGCCCGGTCCGGCGACGGCCGCGGCGGTCACGGCCACGGGTCGCACGCCGGCGGCCACGGGTCGCACCCGGGCACCGAACGCGAGCTGCCCGGCGAGCGCATCCGGCGGCTCGACCCCCGGGGCTGACCCGCCGCCTACCCCGCCGGGGCGATCCTCGGCACCCGCGAGGACGCGAGGCGCTCCTCGAACCGCTGGGCGGCCGCGTCGAGCTTCTCGAGGTGCTCGGCCAGCCGCCGTCGCGCTTCCTCCGCCGCGGCATCGAGGCCGGTCAACTCGAAGATCCCCCAGTGCCGGAGGATCGGCAGCAGCACCTCGTCCCGGTGGACGCGGAGGTCATAGATCCCGGCCTTTGCGATCTCGGCCGCCTTGCGCAGGAAGTTGGGAATCCCGGCTCCCGGCATCTCGAACTTGAGGACCTCGTCCACGATCGCGCGGACCGCCGCCGACGGCTCGATCGCGAGCGCCGCCTTGAGGATGTCCCGGTAGAACACCATGTGCAGGTTCTCGTCCGCGGCGATCCGGACCATGATCCGGTCCGCGACCGGGTCGTCCGAGTAGCGGCCGGTGTTGCGGTGCGAGATCCGCGTCGCCAGCTCCTGGAACGCGACGTAGGCGAGGCCGTGGAGCGTGTCGGGCGAATCGTGGTCGTAGCCCTGCTGGAGCTGGGCCATGCGCCCGCGCTCGAGCAGCACCGGGTCGAGGTTGCGGGTGACCGTCAGGTAGTCGCGCAGGACGATCGCGTGGCGCCCCTCCTCCGCGGTCCACCGCCCGACCCAGCTGAGCCAGGCGCCGTCTCCCCGGCCGAACATGCCGTGGATCAGCCGGTGGTAGCTGGGCAGGTTGTCCTCGGTCAGCAGGCCGATCTCGAACGAGGTCTGGGCCACCCCGGTAAGCCGCGGCTGGTCCGGCGTCCAGGGCTCCCGGTCGAAGTCGCGGCCCAGGCGGTACGGGATGTACTCGTGGGGGAACCACTCCTGGGCGACCTTGAGGTGGCGATCGAGGAGACGACCCGCCTCGGGCTCGAGCTCGGTCAGGAGGCGGCGGTCGAGCGCGGAGACGCCGGGAGGATCGATGGTGTCGGTCAAGGGGCTCCCTCGGCGGGCGGAGGGTTGGGACGGATCAGCGCATCGTGCACGCAGCTTCGCTCGGTGCAGTCGGCGTCGATGCAGGAGTGCAGGCATCGGGCCCGGCCCGTGAAACGAACTGACGCCTGGCCACGGTGCCGCCGTGCGCCATGCTGTCGTGTCGGCTCGCCCGCGACCGGAACCGCCCCCGGCGCGGCGCCGTATCCTTCGCGCCATGTCGCTGTACCGCCTGGACGGGCCGATCGCGGTGGAGACGCCGGTCGTCGTCGCCGCGTTCGATGGCTGGGTCGACGCCGGAGCCGCGGCCACGACCGCCCTGGCCCTCCTGGCGCGCGACGCGGTCAGCGTCGCGACGTTCGACGGCGCCCAGCTGTTCGACTACCGCGCCCGCCGGCCGACGCTGGACATCGTGGACGGACGGCTCGCGTCGCTGTCGTGGCCCGAGGTGACCCTGCGCCACGCGCGCTTCGGCGGCCGCGACCTCCTCGTCCTCTCGGGCGCGGAGCCCGACGATCGATGGCGCGCGCTGGGCGACGCCGTCGTCGAGCTGATCCGGCGGCTCGACGCGCGCGGCTGGGTGAGCCTGGGCGCGATCCCCGCCGCCGTGCCCCACACCCGCGCCGTGCCGATCCTGGGCACGGAGAGCGCGCCCGGCCTGCTCCGCGGCGGCATCGCACCCGGGCCGACCGGCCTGCTGCGCGTCCCGTCGGCGGCGCTGTCGATGCTCGAGATGGCGGTCGCCGGGGCGGGCATCCCGGCGGTGGGCTACTTCGCCCAGATCCCGCACTACGTCACGGGCCCGTACGCCATCGCCGCCGTCGAGCTGCTCCGGGCGCTGGAGCGTCATCTCGGCGTGGACCTGCCGCGCGGCGACCTCGACGACGAGGCGCGCCGCCTCCGCGTGCGCCTGGACGCGGCCACCGCGGCCGACGAGTCAACCCACGCCTACGTGGAGCGCCTGGAATCGATGATGGACGAGTCGCGCCGTCCCGAGGGCGACGACCTGATCTCCGAGATCGAGCGGTTCCTGCGCGACCGCAGCGGCGAGTCGTCCTGACCGCGGGCGGCGAGTCGTCCTGACCGCCGGCGGATCCCGTCGTCAGTAGCGCTCGCGCCGGACCATCACCTTCTGCCCCTTGATCGTGGCTGCACGCAGCGACCGGATCACGTGCTCCGCGGCGGCCTCCGGCACCTCGACCAGCGAGAACCCGTCGGCGATCTGGATCGCACCGATGTCCCCGCCCCGCAGGCCGGCCTCGTTGGTGATCGCCCCGACGAGGTCCCCGGGCCGGATCCCGGCCGCGCGTCCC
>MGOE01000080.1:0-735 GCA_001797035.1 Chloroflexi bacterium RBG_16_72_14 | reverse complement strand
GCCACCGCCCGAGCCACGCGCCGGCGCCCGCATGACGGGGCGGCCCTCCGCGTCGCGCCAGCCGCTGATCCGGTAGCCGCGGCGGGCTCCGGGATGTGCCCCTGCGGCACCGGCCCCGGCCCGCGGCGCCAGCTGCCCCGTCGTCGGCCCGGGTCCGGCCCACGGTCCGGGCCACAGCCCCATCTCCGCCGGCGGCCGCTCGCGCGGCCCCGCCTCCCGCCGGGGTCCCGGGCCACGGGGCCTGCCACGGGCGGCCTGCCCCGCCACCGGCAGCGTCGCCTGGGCCAGCTCCGCGGTGTCCTCCGCCCCGCGCGCCTCCGCGTCCGCGAGGGTCACCGCGGCCAGCGCGATGTCCACCAGGTCGAACTCGCCGGACAGCGGCTCCACGACGGCGCGGTACCGGTCGTAGCCGCCGCCGACCAGTGTCTCGCGCAGCGTGCCGCGGAGCAGGTCCATCCGGTGCTCGCGGACGTCGGACACGGTCGGCAGGCCGGCGATCTCGAGCGGCGCACCCACCGTCCGCTCGATGTCCCGCAGCAGCCGGTGCTCGCGCGGCTCGACGAGCGTGATCGCGACGCCCTCGCGGCCCGCCCGCCCGGTCCGCCCGATGCGGTGGACGTACGTCTCCGGCGACGACGGGACGTCGTAGTTGACGACGTGGCTGATGTGCCCGATGTCCAGGCCGCGCGCGGCGACGTCGGTGGCCACGAGCACGTCCAGGGCGCCGTCCCGGAA
>MGOE01000079.1:7423-7690 GCA_001797035.1 Chloroflexi bacterium RBG_16_72_14 | reverse complement strand
CAGCGCCCGGGTCATCGCCTCCACGGCGCCCTTGGAGGACACGTAGCCGAACCGCCCCCGGGGCGGCCGGGTGACCGCGGTCGAACCCAGGTTGACGACGACCCCGCGGCTCCTCCTGAGCTCGTCGAGGGCGGCCCGGGTGCACAGGAACACGCTCAGCACGTTGGCCCGCCACATGCCTTCCAGGTCGGCCTCCGAGAGGCGGTCGATGGGCGCCTGGACCTCGCTGCCCGCGTTGTTCACGAGCACATCGATGCCGCCGAAGGC
>MGOE01000079.1:7062-7302 GCA_001797035.1 Chloroflexi bacterium RBG_16_72_14 | reverse complement strand
CCCCGGCGGCGCGCCACGGCGAGGACGTGGGCGCCCTGCCCGGCCAGGTGCCGCACGACGTGCGCCCCAAGCCCGCTCGAGGCGCCGGTCACGATGACGCGCGTCCCCTCGAGCCCGGGCGGGGTGTCGCTCATGCGCGCCCCGCGGCCACCTCGTCGGCCCGGTTCCGGCCGGCGAGCTGGATCAGGTCCTCGTGGAGCTCGAACCAGACGCCGTGATAGCTGTCCACGCGCGGCGAGG
>MGOE01000079.1:0-7056 GCA_001797035.1 Chloroflexi bacterium RBG_16_72_14 | reverse complement strand
ACCGCGGGTCCCCGGCCTGCGCGGCCGCGTTGGCGCGCTCCAGGCGTTCGCGGTAGGCGGTCAGGCGGGCCGGCGCCGCCTCCTGCGCCCCGAGCCAGCCCAGCGCGTCGGCGTGGAGCGCGGCGAGGTCGGCCAGGACGGCGGCGTCGTAGGCCGGGTCCGAGTGGTCGTTGAACGCCTGCTCGCCGTTCACCTCGCGCATCTGCCACGCCGTGACGGTCGCCTTCATCCGCTGGTCGAGCGCAAGGAATGCGTCGAGAGCCGCGTCCGCGCGGGCGACCCCCCACCGATCGGTGTCCTCGGCGATCCGCTCGCTCGCGATCGCCTTGCCGTCCGCGGTGAGCCGGAACGACCCCGCGGCCACCTCCGCGAGGCCGTCCGCGACTAGCCGGTCGAGCACCGCGCCCGCGTCCTCCGCGGAGACGAGCAGTGCCGTGCCCAGGCCCTCGGGCGTGGCATAGCCCTTGACCGCGAGCACGCGCAGCCCGTCGTCGCGGGTGACGCCGGTTGCGGCGCCGGTGACCGCGGACCCAGGGACGTAGGGCGCCGTGCCGACGGCCGCGTCCGGCGGCCAGATCTCGATCCCCAGCTCCTGCGCCCAGGCAAGCAGCGTCGCCGCCTCCGGGACCACCGTGGTCACGCCGGCCACCGCGCCGAGGAACACGTCGCCCGTGGCGCCGTCGATCGTGATCGTGTCGCCGGCCGCCAGCCGATGGTCGCCGATCACGACGACGCCGTCGCCGACCGTCACGCCGGTCGCGCCCACGACCGCGGGGATCCCCCAGCCGCGGGCGACCACGGCCGCGTGGCTGGCGAGCCCGCCCGTGGAGGTCAGGATCCCGGCCGAGCGGGCCATGCCGTGGACGTCGTCCGGGGACGTCTCGGCACGGACGAGGATCACGGTCCGGCCCGCCTCTGCCGCCTCCACGGCGGCACCCGGGGAGGTCACGATCTCGCCGCACGCCACGCCGGGCGACGCGGGCAGGCCGGTCGCGATCGCGTGCCCGACATCGCCGCGCTCCGTGACCACGGTCGGGGGCTCGGCCAGGATGGCCGCCACGCGCCGCACGGCCTCGGCCTTGGACACCGGGAACTCCGGGTCCGCCGCCATGTCCAGCGCGATCCGGAGCGCGGCATGCGGGCTGCGTTTGCCCACCCGACACTGGAGCATCCACAGCCGGCCGTGCTCGATCGTGAACTCGATGTCGCACAGGTCGGCGTGGTGCCGCTCGAGTCGGGCGGCGTACTCGCGCAGCTGGCGCCCCACATCGGGCATCCGCTCGTCGAGGACCGCGATCGGTTCGGTCTGGTGGGTGCCGGCGACGACGTCCTCGCCCTGGGCGTTGAACATCACGTCGCCGTACAGCACCGGCTCGCCGGTGGCGGGGTTACGGGTGAACAGGACCCCGGTGCCCGAATCCACGCTGCGGTTGCCGAACACCATCGCCTGCACCGTCACCGCGGTGCCCAGGTCGTCCGGGATGCCCTCGTGCTCGCGATAGGTCCGCGCCCGGTCGCTGTTCCAGGAGCGGAACACGGCCTCGATCGCGGCCCGCAGCTGCTGCCACGGGTCCTCGGGCACGACCTCGGTCCCCACGATGTCGCGGAACATCGTCTCGAACCGCGACCGGCAGTTGGCCGCGAACCTGGGGCTCGACGTCCGGGCGGCGAGGCCGGCCGTGGTCGCGTCGTTGAGGCCGAGGTTGAGGATCGTGTCCATCATCCCGGGCATGGACACCGGGGCGCCGGACCGGACGCTCACCAGCAACGGGTTGTCCGGGTCGCCGAACCCCTGGCCCACCTCCGCCTCGATGTGCGCCATGTGGGCGCGCAGCTCCTCGTCAAGCCCCGCCGGCCAGCCGTGCGCGAGGTACTCGTTGCAGGCCTCGGTGGACAGGGTGAACGCCGGGGGCACCGGGAGCCCGAGCTCGGCGGCCATCACGGTCAGGTTGGCGGCCTTGCCGCCGACCAGGCGCTTGACCTCGGCGAATGTCAGGCCGTCATGGAGGTAGTCGCAGTCGAAGACATAGGTCACGGGGGCGGGCTCCTGTGGCCGGGGCGGGGTCGCGGACCTGGGGGAGAGCATCCGCGGCCCCGCCTTACGGCCGGACGATGATCTTGATGGCCCCGCTCGTGGGGTTGTTGAAGGTGTCGATGGCCTGCGCGTAGTCGGCCAGCGCGAACTCGTGGGTCATGACGTCGCGGACGCGCATCCGGCCCTGCTCCACATGGGGCATCACGCGGCGCATCTCGCCCGCTGATGCCCGCGAGCCGACCAGCTCCAGCTCGTCGAGCACGAGCTTCTGCATCGCGATCTCGACGCCCACGGTGGGGATCCCCACGGCGGCGCAGCGGCCCCCCCGGCGGAGCATGCCCAGCGCCCACTGCACGGTGGCCGGCACGCCCGCGCACTCGAGCACCACGTCCGCGCCGAACCCGTCGGTCAGGTCGCGGACCACGGCGACGGGGTCGCCCTCGCGGGCGTCCACGGTCTCGAACCCCATCGCGGCGGCCTTGGCCAGGCGCAGCGGATTGCGCTCGATCACGATCACCCGGGCCGCACCGCGGATCCGCGCCGCATCGCCGCCCAGCAGCCCGATCGCCCCCGCGCCCGTGATCGCGACCGTGTCGCCCGGGACGATGTTCCCCCGGTTGGCGACGTGGAGGGCGATGGACGCCGGGTCGATGACGGCGCCCTCGTCGAACGACAGCGCGTCGGGGAGCGGGAAGATGCACTTCACGCCGTGGACGACGTACTCGGCGTCGGCGCCCTGGACGCTGTGGCCGTACTGGCGGTGGAGGCCGGGCTTGCCGTAGTTCTCACACAGGTTGTAGCGGCCCTCGACGCACTTCTGGCAGACCCCGCACGCATCATGGCTGGTGCCGGCCACGCGGTCCCCCACCTGCCAGCCGAAGCGCTCCGCGCCAGGCCCAAGCGCCGCGATCTCGCCCGCCCACTCGTGCCCCGGGATGAACGGGAACGACGGCGGCCAGAACCCCGGGTAGTCACCCCGGATGATGTGGGCGTCGGTGCCGCAGATGGACACCGCTCGCACCCGCGCCAGCACCTCGTTGGGGCCGGGTGCCGGGACCGGGACCTCCCGGATCTCGAGGCGACTGGGCTCGAGCACGACGAGCGCCTGCATGGTCTCGGGCACGGGTGGGCTCCCTGGGACGCGTCAGATGACGGCGACGGGATCGATCATCGACCCCGTGGCACCGCGGATCTTGAGAGGCAGGGCCACGAACAGGAACTCGTACACCCGCTGTCGGGCGAGCTCCTCGAGATCGAGGCTCTCCATCAGGTAGATGCCGTTGTCGATCAGCAGCAGCGTGTGCACCGGCTGCGGGTTGCCGGTGGGTCCGGGATCGGGCGCCGGCTGGACCTCGTACGTCTCGGTGTCGGTCCCGGTCGCGACGACGCCCCGCTCCAGCAGCCAGCGGGCGGCGGAGATGTCCGGCCCGGGTGTCTTGTGGGCGGCCATCGCGTCGGCGTCCGGCCACAGGCTCATGTAACCGGTGCGGATCACGACCACGTCCCAGGGACGGACCTCCACGCCCTGCTCGGCGCAGATGGCGTCCAGCTCCCCGGCGTCGATCGGCTCGCCCCTGGGCAGGCACCCGACGCCCCGGTGGCCGGCGGCGTCGAGCAGCACGCCGCGGGTGAAGAACGGCGGCATCCGCGAGGCGTCGAGGTGCGTGGGCCCGAAGTCCGTGAGGTGGTCGTCGGCGCGGCCGCCGCCGTACCAGTGCATGTCCTCGCCCACCGTCATGTGGGCGAGCGCGTCCATGTGCGCGCCCGAGTGCGAGGTCGCCATGACGTACTCGGCCATGTAGCCGAGGCCCGCGTCGTTGACCGGGCCCCACGGCTTCGCGCCGGTCACGCGGATCCCCCGCGGCGTCCGGTAGTTGAGCACCTGGAACGGCGGGTGGCCGGGGAACAGCGGCATGCCGGGGAACCGCACGGCCGCGAGCGAGATCATCCGGCCCTCGCGGACGAGGCCGGCGGCGCGGACCACCTGCTCCGCGGGCAGCCCCGAGATCGGGCCGAGGTCGGTGCTGGTCATGACACGGGCTCCTCGTGCTTGACGGCTTCGGCCTCGTGCCGGACGGCTTCGGCCGCGACGGCCTCCCGGTCGCGGGCCCGGTCCCGCTCGCGGAGCGCGCGCCAGACCCGCTCCGGGGTCAGCGGCAGGTCCCGGATCACGATGCCGGTGGCGTCGCGGACCGCCGCCGCGACGGCCGCCGAGACGCACAGCAGCGCCCCCTCGCTCATGCCCTTGGCGCCGTACGGCCCGGGTCCATCCGCGTTCTCGACGATCTCGCTGATCATCTCGAGGGGCAGGTCCATGCTGGTCGGGATCCGGTAGTCGATGGCGCCCAGGTTCCGGATCCGGCCGGCGTCGTCGAAGATGTAGTGCTCCATGAGCGTGTGGCCCAGGCCCTGGATCGCCGCGCCCTCGTCCTGCATCCGGACCTGGAGCGGGTTGATCGCCTTGCCCACGTCCGACACGGTCACGTAGCGCACCAGCGTCACGTCGCCCGTGTCCTCGTCCACCTCGGCCTCGGTCGCGGTGCAGTTGAACTCGAAGAACGCCGCGGAGCCGCCCAGCGGGTGGTCCGGCTCGGCCTCCTTGCGCATCTCGCCGTTGCCGACCAGCTCGCCGCCGAGCCGGCCGAACCCGGGCCCCAGCACGTCGCGGATCGCGATCTCGCGGTCCGGCATGTGGACGACGCCCCGGTCGACCCGGATCGCGGCCTCGTCCACGCCGTGCACCCGGGCCGCCATCGCGCGAAGCTTGCCCTGGATCTCGCGGCAGGCGGCCAGGACGGCGTTGCCCATCAGGACCGTTGAGCGGCTGGCCGAGGTCTGCTGGTCATAGGGCACGACCGCGGTGTCGCCCATGACCACCGTCACCCACTCGAGCGGGGCGCCCAGCTCGTCGCCGGCGATCTGGGCCAGCACCGTGCGGGCGCCCTGGCCCATGTCCGAGGTCCCGGCGTAGACGACCACGCTGCCGTCGGCGAGCAGCCGGACGGTCGAGTACGAGAGGCCGGTCGTGGGGCCGGACTTGATGCCGATCGCGATGCCGCGTCCGTGCCCGGGCGCCGTTGGCGTGTCCCAGCCGATCAGCTCGGCGGTACGCCGGACGGTCTGCTGCCAGTCGCCGTCGGCGGGCGTGTCCCAGGGGATGAACGACTCGCCCTTCCGTGCGAGGTTGCGCAGCCGGATGTCGAGCCGATCGATCCCCAGCAGGCGCGCGCCCTCGTCCAGGTTGGACTCCGCCGCCCAGTTGACCTGCGGGTTGCCGAAGCCGCGGAACGCCGTGGACGGCACCGTGTGTGACAGGACCGGCCGGGCCACGATCCGGGCGGCGGGCATCCGGTACGGCCCCGCGGCGAGGTAGCTGCCCTTGCTCACGACGCGGTCGGCGATGTCCACGTACGCGCCGATGAGGTAGTCCGCCGTGATGTCCTGGAAGCAGATCGTGCCGTCGCTGCGGAAGCCGGTCCGGACGCGCACCTCGGACGCGGCGCGGCGGACGGCCTGGAACGTCTCCTCGAGGGTCAGCACCAGGCGCACCGGGCGTCCGGTCCGCAGCGCCAGCAGCGCGACCAGCGGCTCGTACTTCGCGTGCTGCTTGCCGCCGAACCCGCCACCCGGATCCGGCGCGTACACGCGCACCTTGGCCAGCGGCAGGCCGGTGACCCCGGCCAGGACCTTCTGCAGCCAGTTGGGGTGCTGGATCGTGCTCCACACGGCAATCCCGTCGCCGTCGGGCGCGGCGATGTACGCGTGGGGCTCGATGGCGAAGTGGGTGACCATCGGGAACGTGTAGACGTGGTCCACGACGAGGTCCGCGGGCACGGCGTTCACGTCGCCCCAGCCCACCCGGTGCTCGCGCACGACGTTGGTGTGCGCGAACGCGTCGTCCGGGCGGATGGACGGGTCCTGGACCAGCGGCGCGGCCGGGTCGAGGGCGGCGGCCAGCGTGGTCACCGCCGGCAGCTCCTCGTACGCGACGCGCACCAGGCCCGCGGCCGCCTCGGCGGCGTCCCTGGTGTCGGCCACCACGACCGCGACCGGGTCGCCGTGGTACTTCGTCTCGTCGACGGCCAGCACGGGCCGGTCCCGGAACTGGGGCCCGAACCGAGGCATGGGCGAGGGCAGGTCCGCGGCGGACACCACCGAGTGCACGCCGGGGAGGCGCAGCGCCTCGGCCGCGTCGATCCCGGTGATCCGGGCCCGGGCACAGGGGATGGTCACCAGCTTCGCGTGCAGCTCGTCGGCGAGGTGGATGTCCGCGACGTATTCCTGGGCGCCGGTCACCCGGCCGATGCCGCCGACCCGGTTGGGCGACCCGCCGACGCGCGCGGTCATCGGACCGTCCCCTCGGCGGCCGCGAGGACCGCCTCGCTGATCTGCTCGTACCCCGCGCAGCGGCACAGGTTGCCGGCCAGGCCCTCCTGGACCTCGGGCACCGAGGGGTGGGGCGTCCGGTCGAGCAGGTCCTGCGCCGCCATCAGCTGGCCCGGGATGCAGAAGCCGCACTGGGCGGCACCGTAGTCGAGGAACGCCTGCTGGAGCCGGCTGAGCCGTCCCTCGGCTGCAAGCCCCTCGACGGTGGTCACGGCGCAGCCGTCCGCCTCCACGGCGAGCACCAGGCACGAGTCCACGATCCGCCCGTCGATGCTGACCGTGCACGCCCCGCACTCGCCCACGAGGCAGCATTCCTTGGTGCCGGTGAGGCCGAGGTCGTCGCGCAGCGCGTCGAGCAGCGTGTGGTGGGCGGCGACCTCGAGCGAGCGGGGCCGCCCGTTGACGGTCAGGTCGATGGACACCAGGTCGGACATCACGCTCACTCCCCCGCCGCGAGACGCTCGATGGCCGTGCGCAGGGCACGGGCACCCAGCACGCGGAGCATCGCCAGCCGGTACTCGGGGCTCGCCCGCATCGATCGCGGCGACGGGCTGGCATCCGCGAACATCCGGTCCAGGAGCGCGGCCTTCGCCCCGTCCGGCACTGCCGGGTCCGCGAGCCGTCCGCTGTCGTCG
>MGOE01000078.1:30041-32344 GCA_001797035.1 Chloroflexi bacterium RBG_16_72_14 | reverse complement strand
GGCGCGCGTCGCGCCTCCTCCAGCCGCTTCGAGCGCGTCCGGCCGCCGGCGCCCGTCGCCGCCTCGAGCTCGCGGAGCCGGACCGCGAGCGTCGCGCGCAGCAGGATCGCCGCCCCCAGACTGCCCGACCGCCGGCGGTCGGCGTCCAGCACGCCGCGCGCGTGGGCGGGGCAGAAGCCGCGCGCGGCGTCGAGTCCCTGCCGGAACGCGACGTCGTTGACGCTCTCCGCGAGGACCGACTCGAGGTAGGCGGCCTCGGTGCGGTCCCGCTCGCGACAGACCGGGCAGCCTGGCTCGTCGAACGCGTCCGCCAGGTGGATGTCCGCGCCGCTGCGGACGCGGAGCCTCATCCGGGCAGGACCCGGAGCGCCGCGTGGATCACGAGGGCGCCAGCAGGTAGAGCGCCATCGAGAGCGGGGTCGCGGCCCGGATCGAGTGCGCCATCCGGGCGGGCATCCGGAACCACGTCCCGGGTCCGACGGTGTGCCGCTCGCCGCCCACGACGGCCTCGCCGGTGCCGCTCAGGACGTGCACGATCGCCGGGCGGGCGGCGGTGTGCTCGGACAGCTCCTCGCCCGGCGCGAACCCGAACAGGACGAGGCGCACGTCGTCGCCGTCGTAGACGGTCTGGCTCAGGATGCCGCGGAGCGGCGGCGGGGTCTCGGCCAGGAGATCGGGGAAGAACAGCGGCTCGGTGGTCATCGGCACCTCCATGCGCATGCAGAGCGTAGCGCCGTCCGCCGCTGGTGGGCGCGCCGTCGGGGCGGGGCCCCGGTGCCGGTCGAACCCCCGACAGGATCGACGGGCGGGACCGAATCCCGGGCATCGCAGGGGGCATCGAAGGGGGTTGCGCCGCCCGTGATAATGGAGGTGTTCCAACTCCCCTCCTCCGCGGAGGCGTCCCGGGAGGTAGCCGATAGTGGCGATGCGAACGGCCCTTTGGCACGGCTCGCGCAAGCGCTGGCACGTCGTACGCCGGTGGAGCGTGAGCGAAGACGCATCGCACGGTGCCTCGAACGCGGCGACCGTCCCCCGCGCGGGGAACATCTCGAGCGACACCCGGGCCGGCAGCTTCGCGCGGTCGCCGGGGTGACCCGAAGACCGCCTTCCCCAACGGGGCCGGTTCTGCGCCCGGCCCCCGAACCCAGGTGACGGGCCGTCGCCCAGGAGGGCGTCGGCCCTCGTGATTCCGGGGCTAGACTTGCGTGGATGCGCGACGAGGCCGATACGCCCCACGTCCGCCCGGCCACGTCCGCCGAGGC
The DNA here is from genome assembly GCA_001797035.1 of Chloroflexi bacterium RBG_16_72_14. Classification (GTDB taxonomy): domain Bacteria; phylum Chloroflexota; class Limnocylindria; order Limnocylindrales; family CSP1-4; genus CAIXZV01. The sequence continues at coordinate 31,082 of MGOE01000078.1, read as the reverse complement.
CGTGGACGTGCGCGCAATGCACGCCGCCACGCGGGCCGCCTGGGATGAGGCCGCGGAGCGGTACGAGGGTTGGTTCGACGAGGCGGTAACCCTCATCCGCTCGGGCAGGTCGAACCTGTTCCCGGTCGAGCACGACCTCATCGGCGACCTCCACGGCCACTGCCGGCGGGCGATCCACCTCCAGTGCGCGGGCGGGCGCGACACGCTGTCACTGTGGACCCTCGGTGCGGACGAGGTCGTGGGCGTGGACTACAGCCCGCGCATGCTGGAGCTCGCGGCGCGGCTCACGGCCGCCACCGGCGCGCCCGCCCGCTGGGTCGAGTGCGACGTCCTGGACACCCCGCACGACCTGGATGGCACCGGGGACCTCGTCTACACCGGGCGCGGCGCGATCATCTGGCTCCAGGACCTCGACGCCTGGGCGGCCGTGCTGCGACGCCTCCTGTCGCCGTCCGGACGCCTGGTGATCTTCGACGGCCACCCGGTGGAGTGGCTGTTCGATGCCGACGCGGACGGACGCTGGATCGCCACCGACTACGACTACTTCGGTGGCCCGGAGGCGTCGAGGGGATGGGCGCCCGAGTACATCGACCGGCTGTCGATCCCCGAGGACGAGCAGCACTGGAAGTTCGCCCGCGCCTGGACCCTCGGCGAGATCGTGACCGCGCTGCTGGGCGCCGGGCTGCGGCTGGAGCGCGTCACGGAGCACCCCGTGGACTGGTGGGCCGGCCATCGCGACGTGCGGCCCGAGGAGCGGGGCCGGATCCCGCTGTCGTTCTCGGTGGTGGCCCGGCGCGGCGACGGAGCCGCCGCCCTGGGCGATTGACGGCTGCTCCCGGGCGCGGGAGCATGTTGGGCATGGACGAGGACTCGTTCGACGACGAGCTCGACCCGCGCGAGGCGGCGCGTGCGCGCCGGCGCGACCGCGAGGCGGCGGCGGAGCAGCGGGCCCTGATGCGGCCGGGCATGGGCAAGGTGTTCAAGCAGATCCTGGATCGCCAGGTCCACGACGCCGACGAGCCCCCGGAGCGGCGACCCCGG
>MGOE01000078.1:26408-30006 GCA_001797035.1 Chloroflexi bacterium RBG_16_72_14 | reverse complement strand
GCGGGCGGGTGGCGCGCGGCCACATCAGCACGGCGTCGTCTGATAGCGTCGGGGGGATGCACCGCAGCGAGCCTGCCCCGACCTATCGCGCCCTGTTTGCCATCCCGACCCTCGGCCGGATCCTGCTGGGGATGGCGATCAGCCGCATCGGCGGCAGCATGTTCGGGGTGGCGATCGTACTGTTCACGCTCGCCCGGTACGACTCGCCGGCGCTGGCCGGGATCGTCACGTTCGCGTCCGTGGCGCCGGGCCTGGTCGTGAGCCCGATCGCCGGCGCCCTCCTCGACCGGCACGGGCGCGCGAAGCTGATCATCGTCGACCAGCTCGTCGCCACGGTGTCGCTGGCGCTGATCGCCTGGCTGGCGATCGCCGACGCGCTGCCGGTGACCCTGCTGGTCGCCGTGACCGCGATCGCCGGCCTCACCGCCCCGCTGAGCTCGGTGGGCCTGCGCAGCCTGTTCCCGCTGATCGTGCCCAGGCGGCTTTGGGAGCGCGTCAACGCGCTCGACTCGAACGGGTACGTCGTCGCCACCCTGATCGGGCCGCCCGCCGCAGGGTTGCTGGTCCAGGTCGTGGGCGGCCCGGGCACGATCCTCGCGATCGGGGCGCTGTTCGCCGTGTCCGCCGTCGTGTTCGTGGGCGTGGCGGATCCGGCGAACGAGACACAGTCCACGGGCAGGCTGCTGCTGGACGCCTGGCAGGGCCTCCGCTACACGCTGCTCAACCCCACCCTGCGGGCCCTTGGCGTCTCGCTCGCGGTAGTGAACGTCGGCTGGGGGATCGTGACGATCCTGCTGCCCGTGCTGGTCATCTCCCGCCTCGGGCTGGGCGAAGCCGTGGTGGGCGCGGTGTTCGCGGTCAGCGGCATCACGGGCGGGATCGCCGCCCTCGTGTTCGGTCGCTGGCGGACGCAGGGGCGCGAACGCGACCTGCTCGTGTGGCCGATGCTCGGCATGGCCGCCGCGACCGTCGCCCTCCTCGTCTCCCCCACCCTGCCGATGCTGGTCGCGGTGATGGCGGTGACGGGGTTCCTCAACGGGCCGATGGACATCGCGCTGTTCACGCTCCGCCAGCGCCGCACCGACCCCGCCTGGATGGGGCGCGCATTCGCGGTCTCGATGTCGCTCAACTTCGTGGGCTATCCGATCGGCGCCGCGATCGGTGGCGCCCTGGCCACCGCAGGCATCGAGCCCGCGATCGCGCTCGCCGCCGCGACGTCCGCGCTCGGCGGCGTGCTGGCCTGGCTGCTGATCCCGCGGGCCGGACCCGCGTCGGCGCCCCAGCCGGCGGCCGGCTGAACCGGGACTGGTCAGCGAGGCTCCGGCCGCAGGAACGCGCCATCGGCGCCCCTCGCCACGCGCCGGACCTCCAGCACGCAGCGAGGGTCGATCGAGCCGTACACGTGCGGGTACCGCCGCCCGGGGTCGTCGAACCGCCACGGGCTCCCGGTCCGCTCGAGGTCGATCGTCAGCAGCAGGAACGCGCGCGGGTCGTCGCGGTAGAGGTGGTTGGCGACCTCCAGCATCGCCTCGTCACCGTCGGTGCAGTGGACGAAGCCGTCGTCCGGGTACGCCGCCGGCAGGTACGGCGCCGCCGGGTCGTGGGCGTCCCAGGCCGCCTCCGGGACGAGGTGCAGCGTCGGGCGGGTCACGCGCCGGGCTCCACCCCCGGGTGGTCGTCCACGGACACCCACCGGCGGTCCATGGCCAGCTGGATCACCGTCGGGCCCGACGCGGCGAGCGCGGTCCGGAGGGCCGGCTCGAAGGCGGCGTCGGTATCCACCCGCACGCCCCGGGCACCGCACGCCCGGGCGACCGCGGCGAAGTCCACGGGCCCGAGATCGGTGGCCGGTGACGTGGGGCTGCCGCCCCGGTCCTGGTGGGCACGGATCAAGCCGTAGCGCTCGTTGTCGAACACGATCGCCACCACGTGCGCCTCCTCGCGCACGGCGGTCTCGAGCTCGGCCATCGTCATCCCCAGGCCCCCGTCGCCGACCAGCGCCACGACGCGCCGCTCGCGGTGGATGAGCGCCGCGGCGAGGGCCGCGGGGAAGCCGTAGCCCATCGCGCCGGAAGTCGGTCCGAGGAACGTCCCCGGGCGGCGGAACCGGAAGCCCCGTGCCGCCCAGCCGGCGAAGCTGCCGGCGTCCGTGGTGAGGATCGCGTCCTCGGGCAGCAGGCGACGCAGGTCCATGACGATCCGCCCCGGGTGCACGCCCGGTCCGCTCCAGGCCGTGGCGTCCACGATCGTGGCCGCCTCCCAGGCCGCCCGGTCCGCGGCGTTGTGGCCGTCGCGGGCCGCCAGCGGCTCCGCGGCGAGCACGGCGTCCTTGAGCCGCGCCAGGGCGGCCCGCACGAACGCACGGGCATCGGCCGGGATGGCGAGGATCGGGGCCGGGGCATCGCCGACGGGTCCGGTCCGAGGCGCGAGGTCCACGTGGATCCAGCGCTGCCCCGGGACGGGGATCGCGTAGCCGGACGTCGTGGGCTCGTTGAGGCGCGAGCCGAGCACCAGCAGCGCGTCCGCGGCCTCGAGGCGCTCGCGCACCACGGCCGGGCTGCCGAAGCCGGTCATGCCCAGGTACAACGGGTGGTCGTTGGGGACGACGTCGCCCCGCCGCCAGGCGGCGATGACCGGCACGTGGAGCAGCTCGGCCAGGCGCACGAGGTCGTTCGAGCAGCGGGCCCGCAGGACGCCGGCGCCGGCGAGGATCACAGGGCGCTCGGCCGCAGCGAGGAATTGGAGGGCCGCCCGGACGTCCCCGACCGCCGGCTGGTCCGGGTGCGGCCGGACCACCGGGACCTGCGTCCCCTCGGGCACCGGGAGGTCCTGGACGTCCTCGGGGATCGCGAGGAACGCGGGTCCGGGGCGCCCCTCGACGGCGGCGCGGACCGCGGCCTCGAGCGTGGCGGCGGCGGTCTCGGGATCATCGATCTCGCCCGCCCACTTGGCGAGGCCGCCGATCGTGCCCGGGAGGTCCACCTCCTGGAACGCCTCGCGCCCGCGGAGGGAGCGTGACACGCCGCCGACGAGGACGAACACCGGGGTCGAATCCGCGGTCGCGGTGTGGATGCCGATGGCCAGGTTGGCGGCGCCCACGATCCGGGTTCCGAGGCACGCGGCGGGCCGGCCGGTGAGCTGCCCGTATGCCTCGGCCGCGAACGCGGCGGCGCCTTCGTGGCGCGTTGCGACCACGCGGATGCCGGCGCCGGCGAGCGCGTCGAGGATGGGCAGGAAGCTCTCGCCCGGGACGGTGAACGCGATCCGGACCCCGGCGGCGCGGAGGGTCGCCGCGACGAGCTCCGCAACCGTGGCCGGGGCGGCGATCGCCTCCGGCGCGGGCTCCGGCGCGGGCTCCTCGCCTGCCGGCTCGGGCTCGTCGGCCGTCGGCTCAGGCTCGACATCAGGGTCGGGCTCCGCGGCGGCCTCGGGCTCGGCGCCGGCCTCGGGCTCCGGCGCGGCGGCCTCGTGCTGGGCGGCGGCCTCGGGCTCGGCATCGGGCTCCGCGGCGGCCTCGGGCTCGGCATCGGGCTCCGCGGCGGCCTCGGGCTCCGGCTCGGCGGCGGCCTCGGGCTCGGCCCCGGACACGGCATCGGGC
>MGOE01000078.1:23853-26370 GCA_001797035.1 Chloroflexi bacterium RBG_16_72_14 | reverse complement strand
GTCCTCGACGGGGCCCGGTTCGGGTGCCTCGGCGGGGCCCGCGCCGGCGGACGGCGCCTCGGCGTCGGAGGCCATGTCGGGATCGAGCGGCTCGTCGGAATGGGGATGCATCGCGACCTCCTGGTGGCCGGCGGGGACGGCGGTCCGTCCGGGGCCGGGGTGTGCGGCGGTGGGTGAGCGGTCCGCGTACCTGATCAGCTGGGCGTGCCCATGCTCGGTGCCCCGAGCATCGCCGCCAGCAGCCCCGCCACGACGAGCAGGGCCACCGCGATCATCACGTATCGGGCCGCGCGGGCTCCGGGCACGGCATCCTCCTAGCGATAGTTCTCGAACTGGAGCGGCACGGCCTCGTCGAGCTGTCGCAACCTGACGATGACACGCTGCAGCTCGTCCTTGCTCTTGCCGGCGACGCGGATGGCGTCGCCCTGGACTCGCGGCTGGACCTTGGGGAACTCGTCTCGGATCAGCTTCACCAGCTTTCGGGCAAGGTCGTCCGGCAGCCCGCGGCGCAGGCCGATGACCTGGCGGACCCTGTTGCCACCCGCCGGCTCCACGGTCCCCCAGTCGAAGATCTTGAGCGACAGGTGCCGCCGGACCGCCTTGCTCTCGATCAGGTCACGGATGGCACGCGCCCGGAAGTCGTCGTCGGTGACCAGGACCAGCTGCGTCTTCTCCTGCGAAAGGTCCACGTGCGCGCCCTTGAAGTCGTAGCGCTGGATGACCTCGCGACGGACCTGGTCCAGGGCGTTGCGGAGCTCCTGCTCGTCGAAGTCCGAGACGACGTCGAACGTGACCTCGCCCGCCATCCCTGCTCCTTCCGTCAGCCCGCGAGCGGCTCGCGGGTCACCGTCCACAACCGCAGGCGCACGATGCGCCCGTCGCCGCCGACCTCGGCGGCGAGGAAGCCGGCCTGCCGGACCTTCGATTCGTCCGTCCGGCGCGTCCAGCTGGCATGCCACGCGGCGAGGACCGTGTCGCCCGAGACCCAGTGGCGTTCGACCGCCAGGTCGTAGTGGCGCTCGGCTTCCGCCGCCTCCAGCAAGTATGCCCGGAGCGCATTGTGTCCGGTGAGCGGAGCCGTGAACGGGTCGAGCGAGACCTGGGCCTCCTCGGCGAACAGCGCGGTGAACGCGTCCCCGTCGTACCGCATCCGGGCCTCGACCAGGGCGTCGAGCAGGTCGTGCCCGGCCGCGTAGCTGAGCGTCATCGCCCCTCCAGGTGCTCCAGCAGCAGCTCGCCGATGCGGTAGGACCGCCCGCCGCCCATCACCAGCACCGCGTCGCCGGCACGGACTTCGCCGGCAAGCCACGCCGCCGTCGCCTCCACGGACCCGGGCGCGGAGCACGGGATCCGGGGCGCCCGGGCCGCCACCGCCCGGGCCAGGCCGGTCGCGGAGGCGATCGTCGTGTCCGGGTCGCGGCCGGCCCAGATGTCAGCCACCGCGACGGCGTCCGCGGCCGACAGGACCTCGGCGAACTGGTCCAGCAGCGCGGCGGTGCGGTGGAAGGTGAGGGGCTCGTACACGGCCCACACCCGGCGGCCGGGCTCGCGCTGGCGGACGGCGGCGAGGGTCTCCCGGATCGCCGTGGGGTGATGGCCGTAGTCGTCGTAGACCACGACGCCCCCGGCCTCGCCTTTGCGCTCCAGGCGGCGGCCCACCCCGGCGAACCCGGCCAGGCCCGACGCGATCGCGGCCGCCCCGACCCCGACCGCGGCCGCCGCCCCGGCAACACCGAGGGCGTTGGCGGCGTTGTGGCGCCCGGCCGTGGCCAGGCGAACGGGCAGCGGGCCGGCCAGTGGGTCGAGGCCCACGATCTCGAGCAGCGTGGCGTCTGGCCGGGCCGCCGTGATCCGGCCCAGCAGCGCATCCGCGGGGCCGGCCGCCGTCCGGAACCGATCCGCCATCCCGCGGGCATACCCGCCCGCTCGCTGCGGCGCGACGTCGGCCAGCGCGGTAGCCACGATCCGCCCGGGCCAGTCGGCCAGGCGGGTGGCGAGCTCGGCGACGCCGTCGTCAGCGACGTTGGCGATGAGGACGGGCGGCGTGCGGTCCGCCGCGCGTGCCTCGCCGGCCCGGCGGATCCAGGCCTCGAACGCGGCCAGGACCGCCGCCCGGTCCTCGAACACGTCCGGGTGATCCCAGTCCGCCGAGGTCAGCACGATGACGGCCGGGTGATACGGGTCGAAGTTGCCGGCGTACTCGTCGGCCTCCACCACGAATGGCGCTCCGGTGCCCCGGCGCGCAGTGGCCGGCAGCCCGAGACCCGTCAGACGGGCGGGCAGCAGTGCCCCCACGAAGGCGCCCGGGTCCGCGCCGACGGCGGCCAGCACGTGCACCAGCCAGCCGGCGGTCGTGCTCTTGCCGTGGGTTCCGGCGACCGCGATCAGCGTCCGGCCGGCGGCGGCGTCCGCCACGAGCTGCTGCCAGGGCTCGAGGGGGATCCCCGCCGAGCGCGCGGCTGCGAGCTCCGCGTTGTCGGGGTCGATTGCCGTGAGCGCCTTGGTCACGGCGAGCCT
>MGOE01000078.1:23737-23804 GCA_001797035.1 Chloroflexi bacterium RBG_16_72_14 | reverse complement strand
GCGATTCCCGTCGCATCGAGCGCCGGCGTGTACTGGCTGGGGCCGCCGGGGGCACACCCGTCCACGG
>MGOE01000078.1:23455-23702 GCA_001797035.1 Chloroflexi bacterium RBG_16_72_14 | reverse complement strand
GAGGCTCCGGCGCCCGCGGCGCCGACGACGTGGATCCGCTCGTCCGCGCGGACGGGTCGGGCGGGGCGGGCCGGTGCCAGGCCGGCGCCCACCGCGGCCGCGCCGCGGACCGTCCCCCGGGCTCCCCGACCGCCGGACGGGCCCCGGCCGGGGCCCGCGCCGGGGCCTCCGCTTGGCTGTCGCCACCGGCCTCCGCGCGCTCCAGCAGCATCTCGATCGCTGCGCGGGCAGAGTCGCGCTTGTTCGC
>MGOE01000078.1:0-23442 GCA_001797035.1 Chloroflexi bacterium RBG_16_72_14 | reverse complement strand
GGCCACAGGAAGCGGCGTACCGTCGCCGACTCCGCGTCCGCGACTGCCACGTAGACGAGGCCTACGGGCTTGGCCTCTGTGCCGCCGTCCGGACCGGCGACACCCGTCACCGCGACCGCGAGGTCCGTCCCGAGGCGCGCGCGGGCACCCTCGGCCATCGCCACCGCGACCTGGGCGGACACCGCGCCGTGCGCGGACAGGACAGCTGCCGGGACATCGAGCAGGGCTCGCTTGACCTCGTCGGCGTAGGCGACGATCCCGCCGCGCAGGTAGGCGGACGATCCGGGGACCTCGGTCAGCACGTGGGCCACGAGGCCGCCCGTGCACGACTCGGCTGTCGCCACCGTCAGCCCTCGCGCGGTGCACGCGGCCTGCAGGCGCGCCGCGAGCTCGACCAGCGGGTCGACGGCCACGGTCAGGTTCGGTTGGTCTTCACGGGATCCGCCGGTGGCGCGAACAGCCACGTCTCCGGGTTGCCCTTGTCGGACAGGCGCCCGAGGTTCGTCCCGTTGAGCGTGTAGTACGTGGCGCTGGACTTGCCGGTCCGGACCTCGATCGACTCCTTGGCCGTGAACGTCAGGACCTTGCCCGGCTGGTAGACCGTGCCGGCCGTCCCGGTGACGTTGGAGAGCTTGCCGTCCACCCACACCTTGAGCCACGCCCGAGCTCCCTTGACCGTGATCACGAGGTTGACGCCCTTGTACTTGATCGACACGTTCCGGGTCAGGGTGACGGCCTTGCCCTCCGTGGAGGTGGCGGTCACCGTGATCTGCCAGCGCCCCGCGGACAGGTCGAGCGGGGTCTCGAACGACCCGTCGTCGGCCACGTCCACTGTCACGGGACCGATCACCGGGCCAGCCGGCGACGCGGACGGCACAGGTGACGCCACGGCGACCGGCTGGCCATCTGCAGCGCCCGTCCAGCTCGCGCTCACAGACACCGTCGTCGCGTTGGTCGTGGTGCCCTTGACCGGGATGGCGCCGTTCTCGAACTGCGCCCCCTCGGCCGGCGAATCCACGTTGAGCGTCGGCGCCTCGATGACCAGGAACGGCACCGTGATGAACACCCTTGCCGGCGTCTCGGCCTGCTTGCCGGTGTCGGGGTCCAGGGCCGTGATGTCGAACTGGTTGCGGCCCCGCCGCAGCTCCACCTCGGCGGTCCAGCGGCCCTCGGCGTCGGCTGACACGCGATACGGCTGGTCGCGGCCGGGCACCTGGATCGTGATCGTGGCGCCGGGGATGGACGTGCCGCGCAGCGTGTAGCTGGTCGTGTCCTCGGCGACGTTGATCACGGCCTGGGACGGGTTGGTCACGGCCAGCGTGGGCGGCTTCGCGAAGCGGACGAGCTGGATCCCGATGTACACGGCGAACACGCCGATCAGGACGGTGAGCAGCGCCGCGACGATGATGACCGGCGAAAACGTGAGACCCTGGCGGGGGGCGGCCAGCGGCTTGGGCACCGCGAGGACCGGCTCGGCCGGAATCGCCGCGTCGCCCCGCTCGCGCTTCCACTGGCGGATCACGTCCTCGGGATCGAGGCCCAGATACAGCGCGTAGTTGCGCAGGAACCCCTTCGTGTACACGGCGCCGGGCAGCTCCCGGTAATCGCCCCGCTCCAGCGCGGCAAGGTAGCGGGCGCGGATCTTCGTGTCGCGCTCGGCGCGGTACAGGTCCACGCCCTTGCGCTCGCGCGCGGCGAGGAGCCGCTCGGGAAGGTCTGGCTCCTGCTCGGCGAAGCCGCGGCCCGCGTCGCGGGAATCGGCGCGCGCATCCACACGAGCTCGCCGGATCTCGTCTCGCGCCGTCATGCCTCGTCCTCGTCGTCCATCGCCCCAGGTCCGTCGTCGCGGCGCAGGACCACCCGGGCGTTCGAGCCGTCGAACGCGCCGACGTAGCCTCGCGCCTCGAGCTGGTCGATGATCCGGGCCGCCCTCGCGTAGCCGATCCGCAGGCGCCGCTGGAGCAGCGACGCCGAAGCACGATCGTACTCCCGGATCACCGAAACGGCATCCGGCAGCAGTCGGTCGGCATCCTCGTCGGCGAGGTCGTCCACCGAGCCCGTCGAATCGTCATCGGACTCGATGATCGAGAGGTCGTAGTGCGGGTCATCGATCTGGTCGCGCCAGTGCTGGGTCACGCGGCCGATCTCCGGGTCCGACACGAACACGCCCTGGAGCCGCATCGGCCGCGGCAGGTCGGACGGCTGGTAGAGCATGTCGCCGCGGCCGATCAGGTCCTCGGCGCCGGGCGCGTCGAGGATCGTCCGCGAATCGATCTGGGAGGCCATCGCGAACGCGATCCGGCTGGGGAAGTTGGCCTTGATCAGGCCGGTCACCACGTTGACCGAGGGGCGCTGCGTGGCGAGGACCATGTGGATGCCCGTCGCGCGCGCCTTCTGGGCCAGCCGGACGATCGGGTCCTCGACGTGCTTCCCCTCGCGCATCATGAGATCCGCGAGCTCGTCCACGACGATCACGATGTAGGGCAGCCGGTCCGCCGGGTCCGCGCGGGTCTCGTTGAACGCCTTGATGTTCCTGGCCGTGGCCCCCGCGAACCGGCGGTAGCGCGCCTCCATCTCGTTGACCGCCCACCTGAGGGCCGCCTTGGCGCGCTCGGGCTCGGTGATCACCGGGACCAGGAGGTGCGGCAGGCCGTTGTAGCCGGCAAGCTCCACGCGCTTGAGGTCCATCAGGATCAGCCGGCTGTCGTCGGGGGTGGCGTTGCACAGCAGGCTCGTGATCAGCGCGTTGACCATGACGCTCTTGCCCGAGCCCGTGGCGCCCGCGATCAGCAGGTGGGGCATCCGGGCGAGGTCCACCGCCATCGCCTTGCCCGCCACGTCCCGCCCGAGGGCGAACGTCAGCCGCGAGCCGGAGCCGGCGAAGTCCACCTCGTCGAGGATCCGCCGGAGCGCGACGACGTTGAACTCCTTGTTGGGGATCTCGATCCCCACCGCGCTCTTGCCCGGGATCGGCGCCTCGATCCGGATGGTGCGCGCGGCGAGGGCCATGGCCAGGTCGTCGGACAGGGCCTCGATGCGGCTGACCTTGATGTGCGGCGCGGGCTGCACCTCGTACTGGGTCACCACGGGGCCGGCGTTGCGGGCCACGATCCGGGCCTCGATGTCGAAGCTCGCGAGCTTCTCCACGATCCGTGCCTCGTTCCAGGCGTGGACCGCGTCCTGGTTGGCTCCGGCCGCGGGGGTCGGCGTCTCGCCCGCGTCCAGCAGGTCATGGGCCGGCAGCGTCCACTCGACGTGGAGGCGGGTGGGCGGCGAGTCGGCGGCGTCGGTGACGTCGTCCCGGTCGCGGACGAGGGTCCGTGACGCGGCGGGGGACGGCCGGAGGGCGGCTGCTGCCGCCTCCTCCATGGCGCCCGGCGTGCGCAGCGGGGCGATCGTGGCGGACGTCGGTGCCGTCGACTGGATCCCGAACGGCACGCCGTCGTCGCCCGGCTCGCGACCCCACACGCCCACCTGGCCCGGCGAGTCGGACGTGGACAGGCGTCCCGCACGCCCCCGCCGCCCGCCCTCGGCCGTGACCGGGGTCGGGGGAGCCGCCTTGCCGTTGCCGCGGCCGGTGCCGTTCGAGGCCCCGGACCCGTTCGCCCTGGCCGTCCGATCCTGGAGCGACGCGGACGCCGCGCGACCCGCGTGAACGATCGGGCCGAGCATGGCCCGGAGCGGCATGTCCAGCGCGATCAGCAGCCCGGCCAGGAACAGCGCCAACAGGATCACGAATGCCCCGGGCGTTGTCAGCGCGGGCTCGAGCACGCCCGCCAGGGCCCGTCCGATCCGCCCCCCGGTGAACGGACCGGAGAACGCGACGACCTGGATCATGCCAAGGAACCCCGCGTACGCGACGGCGATGCCGATGAGCGTCCGGCCCCACGGCGCACCTGATTCCCTGCCGGGACCCCATTCCAGGTACCAGCCTGCCACCAGGAGGACCACCGGCAGCAGGAACCTCCCGGCCCCAAAGAACGGGACGACGAGGTCGCGCACCGCGTCCGTGAGCTTTCCCTCGCCCTCGAGGGCGATCGCGATCAGCAGCACTGCGCCGAGCACGAGCAGCGCCAGACCGACCAGCGACCGCATGACGGCCGGCGACAGCCCGAGCCTCGGCAGCGGGATGCCCCGGCTGCGGTGGGCCCCGGACCGGGGACGGCGGGTGCTCGTCGTGCGCGTCGTGCGCCGGCGGGTCGCCACGCTAGACCTCCACCACGACCGGGAAGACCATCGGCCGACGCTTCGTCTGCTCGTACAGGAACCGCGAGACGCCGTCCTTCACCTGCTCCTTGAGCAGGGCGACCTCCGAGATCCGGTCGCCCGGTTGCTGGAGCGCGTCCACGATCCGTCGCGCCGCCTCGTCGAGGATCCGGCTCTCCTCTGTGCCGTGGACGAAGCCGCGGGTGATGATCTCCGGCCGCCCGACGACGCGCCCCGTCTGCTTGTCCACCTGGACGACGACCATGAACATCCCGTCGTTGGCGAGGGCGCGCCGGTCGCGGAGCACGACGTCGCCCACCTCGCCCACGGACAACCCATCCACGAACACGTAGCCTGCGGACACGGGCTGACCCCGCCTGGCGCTGCCGTCGGCGAAGATCTCGATCGGGGTGCCGTTCTCGATGATGAACACGTTCTCGGGCTTCACCCCGGTCTCGATGGCCAGGCGGCCGTGCTGGACCTGCATCCGGAACTCGCCGTGCATCGGGATGAAGTACGCCGGCTTGGTGAGCCCGAGCATGAGCTTGAGCTCCTCCTGACTGGCGTGCCCCGACACGTGCGCGCGCTTGATCGTGTGGTAGTACACGTTCGCACCCGCCTTGAACAGGTTGTCAATGGTGCGGGCGACGTATTCCTCGTTGCCGGGAATGGGGCTGGCGGACACGATGACCGTGTCCCCGGGCTGGATCTCCACGAACCGGTGGTCGCGGTTGGCCATCCGCGCGAGGCCGGACATCGGCTCCCCCTGGGCGCCGGTCGTGGCGATGACCACGCGATCTGCCGGCACCTCGCCGATCCGGTCCTTGGGCAGGAACTGCGACGGCTCGAACACGAGGTAGCCGAGGTCCGACGCGATCCGGGTGTTCTGCTCCATCGAGCGCCCGATCACGGCCACCTGGCGGTTGAACGCCTTCGCCGCGTCGAACACCTGCTGGATGCGCGCGATGTTGGAGGCGAACGTGGCCACGATCACGCGACCGTCGAGACCCTCCATGATCTCTCGGAACGCGTCGCCGACCGTGCGCTCGGACGGGGTGTAGCCCGGGTTCTCGGCGCGGGTCGAATCCGACAGCAGCGCGATCACGCCCTCCTGGCCGAGCTTGGCGATCGTCGCGAAGTCGGAGTGCTTGCCGTCCACCGGCGTGTGGTCGAACTTGAAGTCGCCGGTGTGGACCACGACGCCCACGGGGGTGCGCAGCGCGATGCCCATCGCATCCGGGATCGAATGGCTGACCCGGAACGGGATGACGTCGAACGGCCCGATCGTGAGCTCGTCACCCGGGTCCAGCGCGAGCAGCGGGTTGGCATGGAGCTTGTGCTCCTTGATCTTGTTGCCCAGCAGGCCGCGTGCCAGCGTGCTGGCGTACACCGGCACGCCCGGAAACTCGGGCAGGACGTACGGCAGCCCGCCCACGTGGTCCTCGTGGGCGTGCGTGATCAGGAACGCCCTGACCCGGGAACGGTTCTCCTTGAGGTACGTCACGTCGGGCACGACGAGGTCGATCCCGAACATCTCCTCGTCGGGGAACATCAGCCCGCAGTCGATGACGACGATGTCGTCGCCGTACTCGAACACGTAGCAGTTCTTGCCGATCTCCCCCACCCCGCCGAGCGGGATGATGCGAAGCGGCGTGTGTTCGTCGGCCATGAGGGTCGGTCCGTCCTGCTGGTCAGAAGAGGGTCAGCTGGGACGCGTCGTCGGCCGCGGGATCGGCGGCCGCATCGAGCGCGGGAGAAGCGAGGGCCGGCGCAAGGTCGGGCGCCGGCCCGGGGTCAGCTGCGGGTGCGGCCGGGCCCGCGTCGGGGGCGCGCGTGTCCGGGCCCGCGGCGGGGGCGGGTGCGGCTGCGTGCGCCGCACGCAGCTCGCGGGAGCGCAGGAGCGTTGCCGGGACGCGCGCGACGTCCTCGAGGCTCTCGTGCTCGAGGGCGGGCGTCCGCAGGGCCGCCGCCGGGTGGTACATCGCGAACACCAGCGCATCGCGGGCGCCGGTGGACGGATCAGCGGGGTGCGTCGTGCCGTGGACCTGGCCGATGCGGGCACCGGGGAGGAACGTCGCCATCGAATGCCGGCCGAGGGTCACGACCACGGCCGGGTCGAGCACCTCCAGCTGGCGGCGCAGGTAGGGGGCGCAGGCGGCGATCTCGTCGGGCTCCGGGTCGCGGTTCTCGGGCGGTCGACACTTCACGACGTTGGTGATGAACACGTCCTCGCGCTGCCAGCCGATGCTCGCCAGGAGCCGGACGAGCAGCCCGCCGGCCCGCCCCACGAACGGGCGGCCCTCGCGATCCTCGTTGAAGCCCGGTCCTTCGCCCACGAGCACGACCTCGGTGTCGGGATCGCCCTCGCCCGGCACGGCGAGTGTGCGGCTCTCGCTGAGGCGACAGCGCGTGCAGGACCGGACCTCGCTCGCGATCGCCTCGAGCGCCGCCCGGCGCTCGCCGCGGGTCACGCCGGCCGTCCCCCGGACGCTCCCACCGGCCGCCGCGCGCTCGCCCTGCGGACCCAGCCCCGCCGGGCCAGGACCTCCGCCAGCTCCACGGCGTTGGACGCCGCACCCTTGCGCAGGTTGTCGCTCACCACCCAGAACGCGAGTCCGCGGTTGTCGTCGATCGAGGGGTCTTGGCGGACGCGGCCCACGAACACGTCGTCGGAGCCGGCCGCCTCGGTCGCCAGCGGGTAGAGGTTGGTGGCCGGGTCGTCCTGGACGACGACGCCCGGGACCGCGGCGAACAGCCTGCGCGCCTCGGCGGGCGTGATCGGGTCACGCGTCTCGACGTGGACGGCCTCGGAGTGGCCGACGAACACCGGCACGCGGACGGCCGTGCACGACACCCGCAGGTCCGGCAGGTGCAGGATCTTGCGGCTCTCCGTTACGACCTTCCACTCCTCCTTGGTGTAGCCGTTGTCGAGGAAGGCATCGATGTGCGGGAGCGCGTTGAAGCCGATGGGGTGCGGGTAGACGCTGGCAACCTTCGGCCGGCCCTCGGCGTGCGCCTTCACCTGCTCCTCGAGCTCCACGATCGCCTTGTGCCCCGTGCCGGCCACGGCCTGGTAGGTGTCCACGACCACCCGCTCGATGCCCACCGCGTCGCGCAGCGCCATCAGGGGCGGCATGAGCTGCATCGTCGAGCAGTTGGGGTTGGCGATGATGCCCTCGTGCCACTCCAGGTCGTCCGGATTGACCTGCGACACGACGAGCGGCACCGACGGGTCCATGCGCCAGGCGCTGGAGTTGTCGATGACCGCGGTCCCGCGCGCCGCCGCCTCCGGTGCGAGCACCTTCGAGGTCCCGCCGCCTGCGCTGAACAGCGCGATGTCCACGCCTTCGAACGCATCCGGCGTCGCGAGCCCCACCACGTACGGCCGCGCGCCGACCGTCACGGTCTTGCCGGCTGAGCGCTCGGAGGCGAGCAGCCGCAGCTCCCGCATCGGGAAGTCGTGCTCGAGGAGCACCGCTGTCATCGTCCGGCCGACGGCACCGGTGGCACCGACGACGGCGACGACGAGGGGTTCAGGGATGGTTCCGGGCATGGTCCGACCTGCTGCGGGATGGTTGTCGGGCACCGGCGGAGTATAGCAGCGGGCACCCGGCGCTCCCCCCGTGCCGGGTCCCGGTCCGTGCGTCGGTCACGACTGCACCGCCGGACCCGGCGCACCCGCCCGGAGCGGGTCGAGGGCGGCGGCGAGGCCGGCGCAGACCTCGACAGCGATGTCCACGAACGCCCGCGACGCCGGGCTGCGGTAGCGGTCCCGGTGCCAGATGAGCGCGACGCGTCGGGGCGCCAGGTCCGTGGGGATGACGACGATGGCGGGGTCCGTCGGGTCAACGGCCAGGAACGGCACCAGCGCGGACCCGAGCCCGGCGCCGGCCATCGCCTGGACGGTCCCGTTGTCCTCGGACCGGAACACGAAGTTGGCCTCCAGCCCGTTCGCGCGGAGGTGCTCCTCGAGCCAGCGGGTGCTTCGGCACGACCGGAACCCGATCAGCCGCTGGGCGCCGATGAGCTCGAGCGGCGGCGGCCCCTCTGTGCGGGCCAGCGCGGAGCCTGCGGCCGTCACGAGCACGAACGGATCGCGTACCAGCTCGACCGCGTCGAACGGGCCGGGCGGCAGCGGCAGCGCGCCGAACGTGAGGTCCAGCCGCCCCGGCTCCACCTGCCCCAGCAGGCCTTCGTCGCTGGCCGCCTCGGACAGCTGGACGTCCACGCCCGGCCACGCGCGCGCGAAGCGCGCGATGATCGCCGGCAGGATCCGCGTGCCCACGCTCTGGTACACGCCGACGCGGAGTGTCCCGGTCTCGCCGGCCGCGTACGCCAGCAGATCCGCGCGCGCGGCCTGCAGGCGATCCGTGATCGTGACCACGTGACGCAGCAGCAGCGAGCCGGCCTCGGTGAGCTCCACCGTGCGCCGGCCGCGCGACCGGTCGAACAGGCGCACGCCCAGCGCGGCCTCCAGGCCCATCACGTGCTGGCTGATCGCGGACTGCGTGTAGTCCAGGGCGTCGGCGGCCGCGTGGAACGAGCCCTCCTCGACGACGGCACGGAAGCTCAGCAGCTGGCGCAGGCTGAGGTCCGAGAGCGCATCGGGCAGCATCGGACGGGCGGCGGGCGCCTCGATCGAATAATCAGTGGCCATGATCATTCATGACACCACATCCGATTGCTGTTATCAACCCCAGGCCGCAGGATGTAGCCATGGAACTCCTGATCCCGCTCCTGCTGACGGCCATCCTCGGCGTCCTGGCCCAGGCAGTGGGGACCGACTCGCGGGACGCCGACCCACGCCACCACCGCCCCTCCTGGTAGGGCCGAGCGAACAAGCGCCCCCGGGCCGAAACCCGGGGGCGTGTTCGATTCGGTGGCAGGCGACGCGGTCCGGCCGCGCGACCCTACCTGGCGAGGTGGCGCTGCATCGCCGCCTTGCGCGACAGGTTGACGCGGCCCTGGCGGTCGATCTCGGTGACCACCACCATGACCTCATCGCCGACGGACACGACGTCCTCGACGCTGGGCACGTGGTAGTCGGCGAGCTCGCCGATCCGGACGAGGCCTTCCTTGCCCGGCAGGATCTCGACGAAGGCGCCGAAGGTCATCAGCCGGGTGACCTTGCCGAGGTACAGGGCACCGACCTCGACCTCGCGCGTCAGGCTCTCGATCCAGTTGATCGCCTTGCGTGAGTTCTCGCCGGAGACGGCCGCGATCTCGACCGTGCCGTCGTCCTCGACGTTGATCTCGGTGCTGGTCTCCTCCTGGATCTTGCGGATCATCGAGCCGCCCTTGCCGATGATGTCGCGGATCTTCTCCGGGTTGATCTTGATCGTGATGATCCGCGGTGCGAAATCGGACATCTCCGCGCGCGCCGCCGGCAGGACCGCGGTCATCTTGTCGAGGATGAACAGGCGGGCGGCGAGGGCCTGCCTGAGCCCCTCGCGGATGACCCGCTCGTCGATCCCCTTGACCTTGATGTCCATCTGGAGGGCGGTGATGCCCTCGGCGGTCCCGGTGACCTTGAAGTCCATGTCACCGATCGAGTCCTCCTTGCCGAGGATGTCGGTGAGGACCACGAAGTTGCCGGTCGCCTCGTCGAGGACCAGGCCCATCGCCGCGCCGGCCACGGGGGCCGAGATCGGCACGCCGGCATCCATCAGGGCGAGGGTCGAGCCGCAGGTCGAGGCCATGGACGTCGAGCCGTTGCCGGCCACCACCTCGGACACGAGGCGGATGACGTACGGGAACTCGTCGTGGGACGGCAGGACCGGGAGCAGCGCCCGGGCGGCGAGGTTGCCGTGGCCGATGTCGCGCCGGCTGGGGCCGCGCATCGGCTTGTTCTCGCCGGTGCTGTAGGGCGGGAAGTTGTAGTGGTGGAGGTACCGCTTCTCGGTCTCCGGGCTGATCGTGTCGATGCGCTGGACGTCCGAGGACGCACCGAGCGTGGCGACGGTCAGCGCCTGAGTCTGGCCGCGCGTGAACAGGCCGGAGCCGTGCGCACGCGGGAGGAGGCCCACCTCGACCGAGATCGGCCTGATCTCGTCGGTGGCGCGGCCGTCCATGCGCAGGCCCTCGGCGAGGACGAGCGTGCGGACGGTCCGCTTGTGCACCAGGCCGAACAGGCTCTTGCTGACGCGGGCGGTGCGGCGAGCGGTCTCGAGGAGCGTCGCGGACGCTGCGGCGTCGGCCTTGACAGCGCGAATCGCCGTGGTGATGCCCTCGGCCAGCGTGTCCAGCCGGCCGGGGAGGTCGTTCGCGAACCAGATCAGCAGCCCGGCGGTGGCCTCCGCGTCCGGCAGGGCGCGGTGGCTTGCCGTGAGGTCGACGCCGAAGAATGCGGCCAGCGTCCCGAGCTTGTAGTTCTCGAGATCCGGGTAGCCCTCGCGCGCGATCACCAGCGTGTCGAGATAGCGGCCCTGCTCGACACGGGTGCCGTCGCCGAGGGCCTCCTCGAGGAACGCGATGTCGAAGCCGACCGAGTGCCCGACGATGAGCGCGTCGCCCACGAAGTCCAGCGCCTTGCGCGCGGCCTCGGCCGGGCTCGGTGCGCCCTTGACGTCCTTGTCCGTGATGCCGTGCATCTGGTTGCCGACGATGGGGCGCCCGGGGTTGACGAACGTGGACCACCGGTCGGTGATCCTGCCGCCCTTGATTCGGACCGCGGCGACCTCGACGAGGTCGGCCATCCTGGGATCCGTGCCCGTGGTCTCGACGTCGACGACGACGAACTCGCCACCCACCTTCGCCAGCTCGGCGAACTTGAGCACGGAGCTGGTCAGTGGCTCGATGTACGGGAGGCGCTTGGGCTTGCCGACGAGCTCCCGGAGCTTCTCCTGGACCTCGACGAGCGGCGCCAGCGAGCGGTGGCCGAACAGGATCGCCTCGGCCATGACGTCCTCGGGCAGGATCTTCACGCCAGCCTCGACCATCATGATGGCGTCGCGAGTGCCGGAGACGACCAGGTCGAGCTCGGACTCGGCGAGCTCGGAGTAGGTCGGGTTGAGGACGAACTCCCCGTTGATCCGGCCGACGCGCACGGCGCCCACGGGACCCTGGAACGGGATCTCGCTGATCATGAGCGCGGCGGACGCGGCGATGGTGCCGAGAATGTCCGCGTCGTTCTCCTGGTCCGTCGAGAGGACCGTGATCACGAGCTGGACATCGTCCTTGTACCCCTCGGGGAACAGCGGGCGGATCGGGCGATCCGTGAGTCGCGCGGCCAGGGTCGCCGCTTCCGACATGCGGCCTTCGCGCTTGATGAAGCCGCCCGGGATCTTGCCGGCCGCGTACATCCGCTCCTCGAAATCGACGGTGAGCGGGAAGAAGTCGAGGCCGGGCCGCGGCTCGGAGCGGTTCGCGGTCCCGAGGACCATCGAGTCGCCGTAGCGGACGGTGACGGCACCGCCGGCGAGCCCGGCGAGCTTGCCGGTCTCCATGGTGAGCGTTCGGCCGCCGAACTCGATCTCGAGGGTGGTGGGCTGGGGCACGGGTGTACGACCTCCTTGGTCGTGGGAGGGGGATTCGACCTGCGGCGGGTGGGGCCGGTTGTGACGAGGGGCGCCGGACGCGAACGACCCCGGGATCGGCCCGGGGTCCTGGCGGCGTTGCCCTAGCGGCGAAGTCCGAGCGAGCCGATGACGGCCCGATAGCGCGTGGCGTCCTTCTTCACGAGGTACGCGAGCAGGCGCCGGCGCTGACCCACGAGCTTGAGGAGGCCGCGACGCGAATGGTTGTCCTTCGGGAAGCTGCGGAGGTGCTCCGTCAGGTCCCGGATCCGCTCGGTGAGGAGCGCGATCTGGACCTCCGGGGAGCCGGTGTCGCCGTCCGTGACGGCGTACGCCTCGATGACCTCTTGCTTCTTCTCCCGCGCGAGCGGCACTCGATCCTCCGACACGATCTGTGGCTGTTCTCTTTTCTGTTCTTCGACCGGCGGAGGATATCAAGGCCGGTCCGAATGGGCAAACGTAACCCGGCGCCCCGTGAACGGGCGGCGCCGGATTCTCGCGGTCATAGGCGCCACGGCCGTCCCTTCGCCGGTGCGTCGCCGAGGGCCGTGGTGCCCTGGCCTCCTCGGTTGGTGCTTGCCGGATGCCGTGCCGCTGGAGTGTGCATGCTGGCGACTTGGCGTGCCCAGGCCAGCCCGGACGGACCGCTTGACACCCCGGATGCACATGCGTGATGCATCCGGCCCGATATCGCCCCGCAGGCCCCGATCCATCGGCCGTTCGGGCGTGCCTAGCCCCCGAGATGCACATGAAGGCGTCACCACGCGCACGAAGGCGTGGACGACGCCGTCGTCGCCCGAGGGGCGGAGGACCCGGCGCCGCCGATCAGCCCGACAGCGTCATCGCCAGGTCCGGCCGCAGCAGGAACGGTGGCAGGTGCGCGGCGAGGTTCGACAGCGGCAGCACGTCCGGGTGGAGCTGGATCCCCAGCGCCTCGCGCATGAACGCTCGCCGGGCGCCGATCCGCGCCCACGCGTCCGGATGCGCCGTGGCGAACGTCGCACGCAGCCCCTCGTCCGCGAGCGCGATCCCGTCCTCGATGTTGGTCGTGAACCAGGGGGTGCCGGTGGCCGGGATGATGTCGACCTGCATCGCCATGCCCGATCGCAGCTCCACCGTCGAGCCGCGCCACACGGGCGAGCTCACCCATTCGTCGAGATGGAGCTGGTGACCCGGGTTGAGGAAGATCCCGAAGAACGGGTCGCCCAGGCGCCGGTCGATGATCTCCTGCAACGCGCCTGCGGTCTGCCCCACGTGGAGCGCTCCGTACCACTCGGCGACGGCCTCGAAGTACGGCGCCACGAGCCGGTCGACGTAGTCGCGCACCCCATCCGGCAGCTCCTCGGCCTGCTCGACCACCCACCCGGCCCGGCAGGTCAGCGCGCCCCACACGCCGAACGCGGTCGTCAGCGGCTCGCCACGCCCGATCGGCCGGTCGCCCGGGCTGAACAGCCCGAACGAGGCGCGCGGCCCCGCGGTCAGCATCACGTGGCACGACAGCGGCATCCCGTTCCAGTTGAGGAGCCGGACGCCCTCGGACTCCGTCATGCCCGGCCGCAGGCCGGCGAGCAGGCGCCGGATCCCGTCCGAGGTCTGGCAGGAGGCGTGCTCGAACACGGCCAGCTGGTCCACGTCGTTGATCACGCGAAGCCCGTCGGCGGGGTCCATCAGCAGGTCGTTGGCGTTCTCCACCGCCCCGCCCGCGCCCACCAGGCCCCGAAGCTCGTCCACGATGAACGAGGGCACCTCGATCCGGGACCGGTCCGCGAGGGGCTTCCAGCCCAGCACGCCCACCCGGCTGCCACGCCCGACCCCCTTCCCCGCCAGGATCTCCGCCAGCGGTCGCGACCGGTCGCGGGGCTGCTCGGGGAGGCTGAAGTCCTGGAACAGGTGGCGCTCCATCGGCAACGGCGCCGCGCCAGCGGTCCCGTGGCACTCGTTGCCGACCAGGATCGCGGGTGGATCGTCCGGCCCGAGGACCAGCAGCGCCTCCTCGAACCGGGGGTCGAACCCGGTCAGGAAGGCCAGGTTGGCGCTGTGCTCGCGGTCGGCGTACACGACCAGGCGGTCGTACTCGCGCTCGTCCGCGCGGGCGCGTAGCGCGGCCACTCGCTCCGCGTATCGCGATGGCGGGAGCTCCGGCCGCGTCGCCGGCATCCCGAACTCCGGCAGGTTGATCGCGCGAAGCCGCGCCCTGGGTGTTCGTGCCGCGGTCATCGGGCCAGTGCCTCCTAGCTGCCGGGGCCGGCGACCGGGCTCACCTCGGCGGCGTCCCGTTCAACGATCACGATCTGATCCGCGGTGGCGGTCAGCCATGGACCCTGCTCGCCATCCGGCCAGGTCACCCGCACGCGAACCTCGCCCGCGGGCCCGAGCCCGAAGTGCACCGGACCGAGCTGGCCGCTGATGTGACCGCCGCCGATGACGACCTCGCGCCTGAGCAGCGCGTCGCCGGCCTGAACCTCGATCACCGCCCCGATCGCGTCGCGATTGCCGCCCGGCTGGCGTAGCCGCACGCCCAACCAGCGGCCCATCGGCTGCGCGTCGGATCCGGTGCCGCCACCCATGTTCCGCCACACGCGGACCGGTGCGTTCAGCTTGACCTCCACGAGGTCGAGCAGCCCGTCGAGATCGAGGTCCACGAGCGCCGACCCGCGCCCGCGGTCGTAGTTGACGATACCGGCCTCGTCGGCGACCTCGATGAACGTCCCGTCGGGCTGGCCGATGAACAGGTTGCTGGGGTCCCGGGTGGCGTACCCCTCCTGCCGGGAGACGTTGCCCTTGGACACGTACAGGTCCACGAAGCCGTCGTTGTTGACGTCCTCGAATGCCGGGTGCCACGCCGTCGACGGCAGCACGTCACCACCGCCGACCGGCCGCGTGGCGACGACGCCACGCTTGAGGGCGATGTCGCGATACATCGGCTGCCCGGGACCGGTGGCGAGCGTCTGCAGCTTGTTGTCCCCCTGGCTCGTGAGGTAGACCTCGGGCAGGCCGTCACCGGTCAGGTCGTGGCTCGCGATGCCCATGCCCCAGATCTGCATCTGGACCCACCCGTCGTCCGCGGTGTACAGGCGCGGCGGCTCGCCGGCAGCCATCCGCCACAGCTGCTCCTGCCCATGGACGAAGTCGTAGTACTGGCGGTCGTTGCTCACCCGGAGGTCGCGGCGGCCCGACCCGTCCCAGTCGCTGAACAGCATGGACAGCGCGCAGTAACCCGGCCCGAGCGTGAGCGGCGCAGCGTAGCCCGTGCCGTCGGCACGCGGGCGGAACAGGTCGTTTCGATCGCAGTCGTAGGTCGACTCCCCGGACGGCAGGAGCGTGAGGTAGCGGCCGAGGGCCAGGGTCGGCAGGCCACTCGGTTGCTCCCAGGTCGCGCTGAAGGCCGTGACCCAGCCTCCCGGGTCCTCGAGCGACAGCTCCTCCGTGGCCCGCTCGAACCTGCACCCACCGAGACCCCGGAGCAGCTCGATCCCACCGACGCGGAGCACGGCCAGGTCGACGTGGCCATCGGCGTCGATGTCGATGGGATAGGCGCCCGTGACCCTGTCCAGGCGCGTGGCCGGCTCGTCACTCGCGGTGAACCGCAGGCCCACGGCCGGTTCGCTCCGGTTGCGGAACAGCGTGGCGGGCCGGTCGTCACCCGCGATGAACAGGTCCGGCCGTTGGTCGTCGTCGCAGTCGAAGACGGCCATCCCGCCGCCGATCGACGCCGAGTCACCGCCGCCGAACGTGTGGGTGAGACCCGAGGCGGCCGTCTCCTCCACGAGCCGCGGTGCGCCAAGTGCCGTGGTGGGTGTCGCCGAGCCCGACAGCAGCCCTGGGCCCGCCACCGCCCCGACAGCAATCACCGCCACGACGGCAGCGGCTGCGAGGATCGCGCGGCCGGGACGGGTCACCGCGGGCTCAGGACCCCGCCGTCCCGCGGTAGTAGCGCTGGGCGATCACCCAGGCGCCCTTGCCGCAGATCGAGCCGACCTCGCGGCCGGCGAAGTCGTCGGCCGCGACGTGGATGCCACCGTAGAGCCGCGACTGCCCGGCCTGGTCGGACGCGTCGTAGTACGTCGCCCACTCGAGGCGGATGTCGGTCGTCGGGCCCTTCTCGAACTTGAGCGATCCGGCAGGAATCGTGTAGCCGCTGATCCCGCCCGGGAAGTACTCGCTGCCCGTGAAGGCGGTCATCACCTCTGCGCCCGCCCGGCTGAACGTGCTGTGCCCCGAGATGTAGCCCTGGAACGCCGGCGTCACGAACGTCGGCAGCTGGTATGGCACCCAGTCCACCGCCCGGATCCAGGTCACGCCGCCAACCTGGGTCGCCGGGTCCGCGGGGTTGCCGGTCCAGGCGCGGATCGCGATCTCGCCCTCGTTATCGGCGAGCGCCTCGTGCCGCTGGCCGGCCGCGGTCGTGTTCGTCGTGATCACCTCGACCAGACCGTCGACGAGCGGCAGCCCGTCCTCGTGGTACGAGGGTAGCGACGGATCGCTCGACTGGCCAAGGCCGCCCATGTACCGGATCATCGAGATCGGGCGCGTGCCGTCGTAGTAGCCCTTGAGGCCCCAGGCGGCGATCGCGGCATCGTGGACGGCGCCGTTGAGCGCGAGATACAGCTTCACGTCCCACTGGAGGCGGTCCACCGGCTCGCCCGTGCCGCCGATCCGCAGGTCCGGGTCGAGCTCGTCGGAGACGTGGTTGGCGAGCACGTTCCAGTGGCCCGGCGGCGTCTCGGACTCTGGGCCGTCGGCCCAGAACTCCGCCATCACCCGGGCGAAGTCGCCGCGCAGGACGGGGTCCGGCGCGTAGGGCTCCCCGGTCGCCGGGTTCACGGGATGCCCGTGGCCGTCGTTGGTGCCGAGCGTGTTGCCGCCGAGCGCGCCGGGCGAGATGTCGATGGTCTGGCCGTCAGACGGGTCCACCATCGCGCTGTCGCGGATGACCTCGATCACCTGCGCCTTGAACAGGGCGTCGGTGGCCGGGTCACCCAGGCGCGGCGGCGGGCCGGGGTCGATCGGCGTCCCGTGACCGGTGTCCTCGGGGAGGGCGAAGCCCTTCACGTGCCCCCAGTGCGGCCCGACGGCCTGCTGCACCCCGTTGGTGATCGGGATCCCGTTCTGCGAGATCATGTGCTCGATCTGGAGGGGTTGCCAGCGGTTCGGGTCCTGCATCGTCGTGCCCGAGCCGGCCACGACGAGCGCCTGGTTGACGGGCTTGTAGTCCTCGGCGGCGTAGCCGCCGGTCTCGTTCGAGCCGTCCGCCTTGCCGTACGCGAGCACGGCCTCCGCGATGCGGTTGCCCACGGCGGCCGGCGAGTCGCCCTCGGTGGTGGTGACGGCGACCGGGTAGCACAGGGCGTCCATGAGGTCGGCGAACTGCGACAGGGACACGTCGCCGCCCACGGCCTTGATGAAGCGCGCGTTCAGGACCCGGTACGCGGCGTAGCTGATCGCCTCGTTGCGCGCCGCCTCGACGTTCGCGGCGGAGGCCTTGTCGTTGACGATGTAGCCGGATGCGGTGGCGTCGTAGGCGGCCCAGGCGTCCCACATCGCCACCGACGCGTGGAACAGGTTCCGAGCGTGGACGGGCGGGTTCGGCAGCGAGCGGCGGATGGCGTCCAGCAGGGCCTCGTCCCAGCGGCGTGCCACGGACCAGTCCGGGTGCTCCGCCACCGGCGGGCAGGTGGGCGCCGGCTCCCAGGGCCGGGTGACCGCGAGCCCGGTGCCAACGGCGACCAGCGCGACCAGCGCGACGCCCACGACCAGCAGTCGTGCCCGGCCCGCGCGCCGGCGACCACCCGCGGGCTCGACCGGGCGTCCGGTTCCGTCGACCATGACTCGCACCTCGATTCGCACTGGGACGCCCGATCGCGGCGGCCAGAATGGTACGCCCGCGGTCAGGCTCCGTCGCCGGCCGCGAACAGCCGCTCGATGACTCGCAGATTGGCGACGGCATCACCGGGCGGGGTGGGGACCGGCGTGCCGTCGAGGATCGCCGCGGCGAACCGCTCGGCCTCCACGGTATACGGGTCCGCAGTGTCGAACGTGAGCACGTCCGCGGCCGGCGCGACGGGCGGGTCACCGCCGGCGATCACGGAGATCCGGGTGGGCCGGTCGGGCGGGATGTTGAACGGGATGTCGATCGAGATGCGGCCGTCCGTGCCGTAGATGTCGACCCGCTGGTCGGACTCGGTCCGGGTCGAGCAGGTGAACGTCGCCGTGCCGTCGCCGAACGCGAGGATCCCGGCCGTGAGCACGTCCACGCCCGACGCCGGCTCACGCACGACGACCGCCTGGACGCGGTCCGGCTCGCAGCCGAACAGCATCCGCGACAGGTTGACCGAGTAGCAGCCGACGTCGAACAGGGCGCCCCCGCCCGCCTCGCGGATGTTCCGGATGTTGGCGGGATCGTCGTTGAAGTACGAGAACCAGCTGTCCACGGCCCGTAGCCGGCCGATCCTTCCGGACGCGACGATCTCGCGGGCGGCGACCCACGACGGGTGGAGGCGGTACATGAACGCCTCCATCAGCAGGACGCCCGCCGCGGCAGCCGCGTCGACCATCTCCTGCGCGACCTCGGCCGTCATGGCGAGCGGCTTCTCGCACAGCACGTGCTTGCCCGCCCGTGTCGCCGCGATCGTCCACGGCGCGTGGAGGTGGTTGGGCAGCGGGACGTACACCGCGTCAACGTCCGGGTCGGCGAGCAGCGCCTCGTACGAGCCGTACGCCCGTGGGATGCCCAGCGCGGTGGCCGCGTCGCGGGCCCGGCCCGCGTCGCGCGACGCGATCGCGAGGACCTCGCCGTTGGCCGTCTTGTGGAGGCCCGGGATGACCTTGTGGGTGGCGATGCTGGCGGTCGACAGGACGCCCCAGCGGACGCGGCGCATCGCGATCACCCCCACGAGGTCTCGGTGACCGGTCGCAGCGCCACCTCGAGGATCCGGTGGTGGCGCGGACGGGTCAGCACGAACAGCACGGTCTCCGCGATGTCCTGTGGCCGCATCATCCCCTGGAGCGCGGGCATCTCTGGCGTGCGGCCGCGGCCCATCGCGAAGTCCGTCGCGACGCCGCCGGGGCACACGTTCGTGCATCGCACGCCCTGCTCTCGCAGCTCGTGGTCCAGGGCCCGCGTCAGGCCCACCTGGGCGAACTTGGACGCGCAGTACGCGGCCTCCAGCGGCAGCCCCCGGCGGCCCGCCTCGGAGGCGATCGTCACGATGTCGGCCGCGTCGCTGCGCAGGAGGTGCGGCAGCGCGGCCCTCACCGAGTAGAGCGCGCCCTTCACGTTGACGTCGATCATCTCGTCGAGCTGCTCGAGCGGCAGCTCCAGGAAGGGGCCGTACGCCCCGACCCCGGCGTTGACCACGAGGATGTCCAGGCGGCCGAACCGCTCCGCGGTGGCCGAGGCGAGGCGCTCGAGGGCCGCCGGGTCGCGTACGTCGCACGGGAGCGCGACGGCGTCCGCGAGGCCGAGGTCATCCCCGCTCCGGGAGCCGAGGCCGAGGCGGACGCCTGCTGCCGCGAGTGCGTGGGCGACGGCGGCGCCGATCCCGCGACTGGCCCCGGTGATCATCGCCACCTTGCCGTCGAGTCGCTCCATGGGGGTCCTCCTCCTCCAGGAAACTTGACACGGAAGCGCGTCTGTACGAGTCTGGCACAGATTTAGGCGAAAGGATCACAAACCTTTGCGCATCCACGGCACGGACGTCGGGCAGCGGAGCGAGACGGTTCGCCGCGCGAACCTCAGCGCGATCGTCCGCGGGCTCCACGAGCACGGGCCGATGTCGCGCTCGGAGCTTGTCGCGGCGACCGGCCTCACCCGGAGCGCTATCCGCGGGCTCGTCGGAGAGCTGGCCGGGGCGGGCCTCGTGACCGAGGCGCCTGCCGTCCGGCTGGGGACGCCCGGCCGCCCCTCCCCGATGGTGCGGCTCAACCCCCACGGCGCCACCGTCCTCGCCATCGAGATCCTCGTCGACTCCATCGCAGCGGCGATCGTCGGCCTGGGCGGCGAGACGCTGGCCGAGATCCGGGTGGACCGGCCGCGCGGCCACCTGTCGGTGGACAGCGTGGTCGCCGACCTCGCGGGCCTCACCCGTGAGCTCCAGGCAAGCGTCCACGACCCGCTGATCGGCATCGGGGTCGCGGTCGCCGGCGTCGTGCGCCGCAGCGACGGGCTGGTGTCGATGGCGCCGAACCTCGGCTGGGTGGACGTCCCGCTGGGGGCGCACCTGGCGCGGGCCCTGGGCACCACGATCCCGATCGCCGTCGCCAACGACGCCGACCTTGGCGTCCTCGCCGAGCACCGCCGCGGCGCGGCCGTCGGCGTGGACGACGTGCTGTATGTCTCGGGCGAGGTCGGCGTGGGTGGCGGCGCGATCACCGGTGGCGTGCCGCTGACGGGCGTCGCCGGGTACGGCGGCGAGATCGGCCACATGCCGGCCAACCCGGACGGGGTGGCGTGCCGGTGCGGCTCGACCGGCTGCTGGGAGACAGAGGTCGGCGAGGGCGCGCTGCTCACGCTGGCCGGCCTGCCGTCAGACGCCGGCCGGGACGGCGTGGAGGCCGTGCTCCGCGACGCCGAGGCCGGATCGCCGGCGGCCGTGGCGGCGCTCCATCATGTCGGTCGCTGGCTGGGCATCGGCCTGGCCGGGCTGGTCAACCTGCTCAACCCGCGGCTCGTCGTGCTGGGCGCCATGCACGGCCGCATCTACCCGTTCGTCCGCGCCACCATCGAAGCCGAGATCGCGACCCGCGCCCTGCCGGCGCCCCGCGCGATCGTCCGGATCGTCCCCGCGTCGCTGGGTGCGGACGCACCCCTGCTCGGCGCCGCCGAGCTCGCCTTCGAGCCGCTGCTGGCCGACCCGGCCAGCCGGGTCGGGGCGCGCGACGGCGCCATCCATCTCGCAACTGCCTGAGGCACGGAACGCCGCTGCCTGACGTGCACATCACCCCCGCCCGGACCGGGCGAACAGCAGGAAAGGGGCTAGCCAATCGTAGTAGCGTAGGGCCGGCTCACGCCGTTTTCGTGGACGACGAATTCGTCAACTGGAGGAGGAAAACGCGCATGCAGATTCGCAGGCTTGCGGCGCTCGTCGGGGCCGCTGCCGTCATCGTGACGGCCTGCTCCACCGGTGGCGGCACCGCCGCCCCGACCGGCGGTGCCGGTGCCGACTGCACCGTCGGCGTCTCGTGGAACAACTTCCAGCAGCCCCGCTGGGCGGCGCACGACCAGCCGAACATCAAGTCGACCGTCGAGGCCGGCGGCGGCACGTACATCGACGCCGACGCGAACCTCAGCAACGAGCAGCAGCTGACCGACGTCGACACCCTCATCTCGAAGGGCGCCAAGGTCCTGATCCTGCTCGCCCAGGACAACAAGGCCATCCTGCCGGCCCTCCAGAAGGCCAAGGATGCGGGCATCCCGGTCATCGCCTACGACCGCCTCATCGAGGACTCCAGCATCCTCTACATCACGTTCGACAACGTGCTCGTGGGCAAGGCCGAAGCCGCGGCCATCCTCGCCAAGGTCCCCGAGGGCAACTACGTCCTGATCAAGGGCGACCCGGGCGACCCGAATGCGTCCACGTTCCTGCCGCAGGGCTGGGACGAGGCCGGCCTCAAGGCCGCGGTCGACGCGGGCAAGATCAAGATCCTCAACGGGCCCGACGGAACGTTCACGGACGCCTGGAAGACCGAGAAGGCCCAGTCCAACATGGAAGCCATCATCGACAAGGCCGTCGCCGACGGCAACAAGATCGATGCCATCCTGGCCGAGAACGACAGCACGGCGCTCGGCGTCGTGGGTGCCCTGACGGCCAAGAGCTACGGCTTCCCGCCCCTGAGCGGCCAGGACGGCGATCCCGCCAACCTGAACAACGTCGCGCTGGGCAAGCAGTACGTCGACGTCTGGAAGAACGCCAACGAGCTGGGCAAGGCTGCCGGCGCCGCAGCCCTCGAGCTGTGCA
This sequence comes from Chloroflexi bacterium RBG_16_72_14, assembly GCA_001797035.1. Lineage (GTDB taxonomy): Bacteria > Chloroflexota > Limnocylindria > Limnocylindrales > CSP1-4 > CAIXZV01. The sequence goes on along the minus strand of MGOE01000078.1, from coordinate 1,766 downwards.
AGGGCACCGCCATGGCCAGCCTGACCCTTCCGGACGGCCTCCTTGATCCGACGGTCGCCCCGACCGCCGGCCTTACCGCCAAGGACTTCACCACGCCGGACGGAACCGTGGTCAAGTCGTTCATCCTGCAGCCCACTCCGCTCACCGCGGAGAACCTGCAGCTGGCCGTCGATGGCGGCCAGATCACCAAGGAGGATCTGTGCAAGGGCGTCGACCCCGCGACGGGGCCGGCCGCGTGCAAGTAGCGGTCATCCGACCGCGCACCTAGCCAACCGATCCTGCGCCCCCGGGAAACCCCGGGGGCGCAGGTCTCCCCACCCAGGGCCAGGAGGGCCGTCGTGACGAACGTGGCCGACGCGACACCGGTATCCGGTCAGGTTCAACCTCCCTCCCGAGCGTCCATACGTGGTCTCATCGCCCAGACGGAGATCGATCTCCGCCTGTTCGGCATGCTCGTCGCCCTCGCGGCGATCCTGCTCACCTTCAACATCCTGAGCGGCGGCACGCTCTTCCAGCCGACCAACATGGTCACGCTGGCGGTGCAGGCCGCCGGCGTGGCGGTGATCGCGACCGGGATGGTCCTGGTCATCGTGTCGCGCAACATCGACCTGTCCGTCGGATCGCTGGTCGGCCTCATCGCCATGACCTACGCCCTGCTGATGACCGACTGGATGCCGATGCTGGGGATGGGCGCGGACTTCCCGTTCCGCTGGGTCATCGCACTCGGCCTCGGCGTCGGGCTCGGGGCGCTCGTAGGTGGGCTCCAGGGATACATCATCGCCTACATCGGCGTGCCGTCGTTCATCGTCACGCTGGGCGGGCTGCTCTCCATCCGCGGTGTCGTGTGGTATCTCTCGAGCGGTGCCGCCGTCTCGGGGCTGGACCCGAACTTCCAGCTCATCGGCGGTGGGGCCCAGGGATCGATCGGTGGCACCCTGACCTGGATCCTCGGCCTGGTGGGGTGCCTCGCCATCGTCGCGCTCCTGATCAACGGTCGGCGGCAACGTCGGCGGTTCGGATTCCCGGTCAGGCCGATGTGGGCGGAGGTCCTGATCGGCGTCGTCGGCTGCGCTGCCGTGCTCGGCGTGGCCGCGTTCGCCAATGCCAACCTCTGGCCGGAGGGTCTCGCCAACCGGATCGCTACCGAGCAGAACTGGGGGCCGACGCCCGAAGGCGGCTGGAGGATCCCGACCGGGTTCCCGAATCCGATCATGCTGCTGATCGGCGTTACCCTCGCGATGACCTGGATGGCCAATCGGCGACGGTTCGGGCGATACGTCTATGCCTACGGCGGCAATCCCGACGCGGCCGAGCTCGCCGGCATCAACACCCGCTGGACGATCCTCAAGACCTATGTCGTGATGGGCGTCCTGTGTGCCCTCGCGGCCGCGATCGCATCGGCCCGGCTGAACGGGGCCACGCTCGACGTCGGCCAGAGCTACGAGCTGTATGTCATCGCCGCCGCGGTGGTCGGCGGCACCTCGTTCGCCGGCGGCATCGGGACCATCCCGGGTGCGGTGCTCGGCGCATTCGTCATGCAGTCCCTGGCCTACGGCCTGAGCTTCATGGGCGTCAACTCGCCCGGCCAGAACGTCGTGGCCGGCATCGTGCTGATCGTCGCGGTCGGTTTCGACACCTTCAACCGCCGACGCGGTTCCTGAGCGGCTGGGAGGACAGACCCGTGACCGTCGCGGAGCGAACGCCGCTCGTCGAGATGCGCAACATCAACGTCGCCTTCGGCGGTGTGCACGCCGTCAGCGACGTGA